>JANOFM010000130.1:0-67540 GCA_031413635.1 Alphaproteobacteria bacterium
GTCAAGCTCCGACTTCGCCTTGCTGAAACCCGAAACGGGCGTTTTTGCGTTCGTGGTGAAAATCAGGTCCGGCTTGTCGCCGATTTTCTTCAATCCGCCGACGATTGCGATCGCGGACGCGGACAGCGGGATAACGTAAAGCTGTTTGCTCTTCACGCGCGCGGCAGGGATCTCGATCAGACGGTCGGCCAAGACGATCTCATCCCAATGCGCGGCCGCGATTTCACTTTTGCGCGCGCCGGTGAGAAGTAACAATTGAAGCAACGGACCAAACGGCCAGCCCAGCTGATCGCACCCACGCCATAACGCGCGAAGCTCCTGATCGGAAAGCTTCCGCGTGCGCGGCTTCTCTTCGGTCTTGTCTATGCCGACGGTCGGGTCGGCCGGCACCACGTCGCGCTTGGCAGCCCATCGGAAGAAAATCCGCAAGACGGTCAGCGTCCGATTGGCCTGCACGGGCGCCCTGTCCGCGACACCCTCGACCAACTCGCGGACGTCGCGGCGCGTGATCGAGGTCATTGGCCGCTGGTCCCAGTGTGGGACAACGTCGCGTTCAAGAATGCGCTTCAACTCGCGCCAGCGCCTGGTTGCGGCGTGTTTGCTGATGAACTGCGCCGCGACAGCTTGAACAGTGTCGGCCTGCCGTTCGCCTTCAGACGCCGCAGCCGCCGCCTTCAGCGCGCGAGGGTCCTTGCCTTCTCCGACGAGCGTGAGCGCGTCCGAGGCTAACTGCCGAGCCTTGGCGAGTCCGATGCGAGGATAGGGGCCGAGCGTGTCGCGCCTCAGTTCGCCGGCGAAGCGGTACATGAGCGACCAGGAACGCGCACCCTTCGCCGTGATGCGGATGGCGAGCCCGGGCTTGAGCGCGTCGAAAATTTCCTTGCGGCCTACAGCCGGCGGCCTCGTTGCCGATATGCGTTTGTCCGTGAGCAACTCGGCCATGGAGCATCCGTCTATTTGGCGGTTTGTTACCCCAGCCGTTCGCCGGGGTAACACCGACCAAGGTGCTAGAGGGTAACGTGTCGTTTTTTGTCGTAACGACGAAACCAGCGACTAGCAACGGTTTGCGGCGGTTATCCACTGAGGACGTAACAATAAGTGATTAGAAGTTTCGAGAAGAAATTCGCCTTGTAAGCGGTAGGTCGTCGGTTCAATTCCGACATCCGGCACCACCCTGCGCCGAGGGCGGAGGGTGGTGTCCCCTGTAGCTTGTGCGAAGGGGACGACGACAGACACCTGATTTTAGGCAACCGCGCCATGGCCGAACCTGCACACACCTCCAAGCACCAAGCCGACCTCGACAGCGGCAGCTTCAACTGGGAAGATCCGCTGCTCCTCGATGGCGAACTTACCGAGGAAGAACGCCTAATCCGGGAATCGACTGCCGCCTATGCGCAATCGAAGCTGATGCCGCGCGTGCTCGAGGCGAACCGCCGCGAACATTTCCATCCCGAGATCATGCGCGAGATGGGCGAGATGGGATTGCTCGGCATCACGATCCCCGAAACCTACGGCGGCGCGGGACTGGGCTATGTCGCCTACGGCATTGCCGCGCGCGAGATCGAGCGCGTGGACTCGGGCTACCGTTCGGCGATGAGCGTGCAATCGTCACTCGTCATGCACCCGATCTACAAATTCGGCAGCGAGGAACAACGCCGCCGCTTCCTGCCGAAACTCGCGTCGGGCGAAATGATCGGCTGCTTCGGCCTCACCGAACCCGATCACGGCAGCGATCCGGGATCGATGATCACCCGCGCGAAAACCGCACCCGGCGGCTTCATCTTGAAGGGCGCGAAAAACTGGATCACGAACGCGCCGATCGCCGACATCGCGGTCGTCTGGGCCAAGACCGACGACGACAAGATCCGCGGCTTCATCGTCGAACGTTCGTTCAAGGGCTTCTCGACCCCCAAGATCGAAGGCAAGTTTTCGCTACGCGCCTCGATCACCGGCCAAATCGTGCTCGAAGATGTGTTCGTCCCCGCCGCGAACCAATTGCCGAATATCAGCGGCCTCGGCGGCCCCTTCTCATGCCTCAACCGTGCGCGCTACGGCATCGCATGGGGTGTTATGGGTGCCGCCGAATTCTGCTGGCACCAGGCCCGCCAATATGCGCTTGACCGCAAACAATTCGGCCGGCCCTTAGCAGCGACGCAGTTGATCCAAAAGAAACTCGCCGACATGCAAACCGAAATCACGCTCGGCACGGCGGCGGTCTTGCAACTCGGCCGTTTGATCGAAGCCGGCAAAGCCGCCCCGCCCGCGGTATCGCTGCTCAAACGAAACAATTGCGGCAAAGCCCTCGACATCGCCCGCCAAGCCCGCGACATCCACGGCGGCAACGGCATCTCCGACGAATACCACGTCATCCGCCACGTCATGAACCTGGAGACGGTCAACACCTATGAGGGCACGCACGACGTCCACGCCCTGATTTTGGGACGCGCGCAAACCGGGATCCAAGCGCTCTTCTGACCCCGCCTGGATTCTCTGGTGTCACTTCTTTTTGTCTTCCTCGTCGTCGTCGATGCCCTCGAGCACGCCGAAGCCGGCACCATCGCCGTCCGGCTTATCGCGACTCGACACGCTGATCGCCCCACTGATCATCAGCCCGACGAGCGCGACCAATCCTACGATGATCGCAATCGCAATCCATCCGTTGCCGTCGATTACCTCCGGCGCATTCTGCGCCCGCGCGACAGTCGATAAGGTGGCAAACCCCACCCAGGCCACCGCCAATCGCGAACTCACTCTCCACCAATTCGCCATGATAGTTCCCTCGCCGCTCGACCTTTGAGCGATTATTGTTGCCATGGACCGTGTCGGCTTTGTGGCCGTGCGCCAAGTATGGCAAATCTCTGGGCATGAACAAACCGTTCGACCCGACCAGCATTTCCGCCGTCGTCGATGCCATGTACGCCATGGTGTCCGGCCCCGCGGACCCCCGCGATTGGAGTTTGCAGAAAGAAATTTTCCACCCTGACGCCCGCCAAATGCGCACCGGCGTCGACCCACAGGGGGCGCCGTGGCTCAAAATCATGGCCCTCGACGAGTACGCTGCAGATACCCAAGCCTACTTCGCCGCCAACGACTTCCACGAAATCGAGATTGCCCGGCGCATTCGCGAGTTCGGCAATATCGCCCAAGTCTGGAGCATCTACGAAGCGCGCACAGCGCCAGGCGACACCACACCCGAACGCCGCGGCATAAACTCGATCCAGCTATTTCGCGACGAACGCGGTCACTGGAAAATCGTCTCGATGCTGTGAGACAATGAGCGCACCGGATTGGCGATTGACCCGAACATCTAGACTCGCGAGCGGGAACTGAACTTCTAAGGTTCCGCCGCGCCCATCGCGTGCGGCGGCGCTTTCGATTCGGCCAATGCCGCGGCCTCGAGCCTGCCGGTGATATCGGCCGCCAGCGCCTCGCGCTCCCCCGGCGGCAAGCGCCGCGCCGCATCGATCAATCGTCCGATCGAGCGTTCGCGATTGAAGTGCGAGATCAAAATTCCGATCATACCGAAGACGAAGATGACGATGCCGACCAGCGCCATACCGCCGAAAAATTGCAGCATGCTCAATGCACCGCCCGATACGGCAATGGTGATTTGCTCGACGATGTACTCGGGTTGGGCGAAATAGTTGAGCGTCAGATTGAACACGAGAAAGAAAAATGAGGCGAGCGCCAGCGCCGCAAATACATGCGACCGCGAATACCGGTTCAACTGAATGCCCGCGAACACGGCGGCCACGGCGCTCAACGGCAGCGAGATCGCGAGATTGCCCAGGATGACGCCTTGCAACACCTCCGGCGCATCCAAATTCGCGCCTTGAACCTGACTGAGCGCGACCCCGGTCGCTAGACCACCAAGCAGCGACACGAACTGGTTCCACGCAAACAACAACGCCGCCGCGATCACGCCGGCGACAAACCACGGCGCCAGATCTTGGCGCACCGGTGCCTGGGCTTTGAATCCCGCCAGCCCTCGCTTGCATCCGCGATGGATGAACGGAAACGCGGCAAAGCTGATGCCGATGAAATAGTCGCGCAATTTCGGATCGAGAAACTCAAGCTCGCGAACGACGGGCGCGCCGAACTGGATCAGCGCGAAAACCGCGAGCAGCGAAGCGCCGAGCGCCGCAAATTCGTGACTGTTGGTCGGAACACGAAACACGCTCTCGCCCGCGGCCGCCGTCTGTTCGCTCATGGATCACCTTAATCTTTGACTGCCAACTCCGAGTCGGTGCGAAACCTACCTTCGCATCCAAATCACGGCAATCCGGAACGCGCCGCACGCTATCCACAATCGACGGGCGAATGCCCACGCCCTTGCACCGCTTTACCGGAACCTGTTGCACAAATGTGTTCGTCCAAAGCCGACAATCCTGCACGCGAATCAGTTCGACTGGAGGAGCCAAACAATGCATCGCGCCTTCGCCGCCGTCGCAGCGTTGTGCCTGTCGGCTTGCGCCTATCCGGAATACGTCAACGACGAATATCGCTACATCCCCCTGGCGACGTTCGCGCACGACAACAATTCCTATCGCATCTTCGACAAGCCGAGCGCGGGCAAGCTCGTCATCACGCCAAGCCTTGCCACCGCCATGAGCGACGGCGTCATCCGCAACGCCACCTTCGGCCGCTATCACAACCGCACCGAACGCGGCACGTTGGAGGCTGCCGCGTCGGCCTACCTCGCCCGTCACGGCCGCAAGTGCACCATCACCGACGGCAGCATGATCTACGACCCGCAATGGGAGTTCACCTATATCTGCGAGGTCGTCTACACGGCACAGCCTTAACTTACCGCCCCTAGGGAGTTAACATCGGAAATCAAGTAGCGTTCTCCCGCCGGAAGCGCTTCAATACTGCGCGACCGTAACCATATGTGTCACCACACCGGCGCGAAGGATCTTGAAGATGGCAACGCCTGCGACTGAAACCGCGCGCGCGCTCGAAGAGCGCAAGGCTTACCGTCAAGCCCGCAGGTTCGATCAATCGACGCAGCAGGCAACGTCCGCCGCCCCCGTGGACGAACAGCAGATGATCGCGCGCGTCGAAAACGAAAACCCCATCTTCAAGGTGTTCGAAGACAAAACGCTCAGCCAGGAAGCCAAGATCAAAGCGATCGCCAAGCTTCTGGAGTTCGATCCGGCCGAACCCGACAACGACAAGCGGATCGAAATCCTGGGCGAGTTCTTCGAATACGTCCAAATGCAACGCCGTAACATGGCGCTGGGCCAAATCAACACCGTCAGCGACCAAGCCTACGCCACGTTCAAACAGAACATGGACAGCGTATTCGAGGATTTGAACACCTTCAAAGGCTCGCTTGCGCCACTCGACGAAGTGCTGGGACTGCTTAAGAAATTCCGCACCGGCGAGAATGCTGGAAAGACACCCCTGATCGAACAGATCAACGAAGCCTTCCGCCAACAAAAAATGCTGCGGGAAGCCCGCCAAAGCCGCAACGACGATATCGCAAACCTAAACGGGATGCTGCGAACGACGCGCTCGGACCGGGCAATTCTGCAATCGACGCTGAACCAAACGGACACGTTTTTCGGCCGTCTGCTTCGCGCGGGGCTGATCAAGGACACCAAGTCGAAAATCGCGGCACTCGATCAAACTGCGATGTCGCAGGAAGGCAAGATCGCCGATCTGAAGGCAGCCCCGTTGTTCCTGCCGGGCACCACAACGCCGATCGACCGGAAAACGCTGGAGATGGAGCAGCAAAACCCGGAAATCCTGAAGGTCCTCGACATCGGCGGCGAATTGTTCGGCAAGAACATGAAGACGGCCGCCGACACCGGCGTTTCCTTCATCAAAGAGGCCGAGCAACGCATCGGGACCTCAATCGAAGGCTTCTCAAAGGTCCGCGAGAATATTCTCCAGCTGAACTACCAGAACAACAAGATCAGCATCCTTCTGGCCGTCATTCACAAGGCCCTTGAAATTGCCGCAAAGCACAACAAGGAAACCGTCGGCGGATTGATCGAAAAATTCGGCAACCCCGACGCGCCCGAGCAGAAGGCCGCATCCCCCGCCGCCGACGACCTGACGGCCGACATCGAACGCACCAAGGCGCGCAACCGCATCCAAAACATGAACCGCTTTCTTGCGCGTCTCGGCGACCTCGACATCAATCTGACGCGCTCCGTCGGCGAATTGAGTCAGCAGGGCGCCGTCATCACCGACCTCGAACGCAAGAATTCTTCCGCCATCAACTATGCGATGAGCATCCGGTCGCAGACCATAGCGACGACCAGCACCCGCGTCGTCACCCTGCTTAACTCGATCGTCAACACCGTGCTGACCGAAAAGGCGAGCCTCATCGAAGATGCGCTCGACCACATGTCGCAAGAAGCAAGCAAAGTACTGACCGACGAAATCCGCAACACGCCGGAGCTGCTCAAAAAACGTCGCGGCGCGCTGGAAGGCCAAATCACGGATATCGAGGATTTGAGCGACGCCGTCAGCGAAACGACCGCGACGTTGATCGATGTCTTAAAGCAGACTAAAACCCTCGCCGACGAAGTCCAGCGTTCGGCGAAAGAGCTCGACCAGATCACGCTGCAGAGCACGCGCGCCGAACTCGACGCGCAGAAAGATGCACCGTCGCCGGCCGAAACGGGGGCCACCCGGGCCAAACACGCGCCGCCAGCCGGCAAGAAGGGCATCGATGCGCTGTTTGAAAACTAAGCGGCAATTGAGGGCGAGATGTCCACCAGCGCGACAGACAAGACGCACGGCCAAGTTCTGCCCCACCTGATCGAGCTCGATCGGGATCTCGACCCGGATTTCACTCTGATCGGGCGTGACATGGAAATCAGGCAAATCGCCGAGGTCCTGACACTGCGCGACAGTCGCAACGTGATGCTCACCGGCCCCACGGGCGTCGGCAAGACCGCGTTGATCAATGGCATCGAAGAGCGCCGCAGCCGCGCCGACATCTCGCAAGACATTCTGAAACGGCGCTTCTTCCGCCTCGACACGGAGAGCCTGCTGGCCTGCGACGATCCGGCAAAGATCAATCAGGATTTTCAACGGGTCTGCGACTATCTCGACGACGCGCAGCACAGCGTGCTCGTCATAGACAATTTCTCGAATTTCTTGAACGGACTGCAAGCGAAATCGGCGCACGGCGCACTCAACAACCTAATGTCGGCGCTTCACCAGCGAAAGACGCAGTGCATCATCGCGCTCAACGACGGCCAGAAAGCGAAAATCGTCGACCAACACTCGGGTTTCAAGGAATTCTTCACGCCCATCGATCTGAAAGAGCCCGACGCCGGCCAAGTCTTGAGCATCTTGCGCGGCGTTCGCCGTGTCTACGAGACGATGCACGGCATTGTCATCACCGACGAAGCGCTCCAAACCGTCACGGCTTTGACCACGAAGTTCAAGGGTTCGTTCGACGACCAAAGCCTGCCGCGCGTGCCTATCCGCCTGCTCGATCTTTCTGCATCCGAATTTCGTGCCGGCATTATGTCGAAGCCCGAAGAACTCGATCGTATCGAAGATCAGGCGACGAACTTGCGCAACCAAGTCGCGGCGCTCGAACGGTCGAACGGCGAAGACGCGGCGGGGGCGATCAGGAAACTGAAGGCCGACATCGCCAAGCTCGAAACGCAAGAGCGCGACCTGTCGCGCGACTGGACGAAAAAAACCGACGGAGTAAAAGAACTCCTGAACAAAAAGCGCGGCTACGCCTCCGAACTGCAATCGCTCGAAGCCGAAAACGAAGATGCCCTGAAGAAAGGCAAAGCCAGCGAACTGATCAAACAGAACGATCAGTTGATCGACAAATACCGAACCGCCTTGGCCGAGATCAATCGGCAACTCGCAGCTATCAACGCCGGTATGCCGCAAGATCACCGCTTGACGGCCGAGCACGTGCGAAAAACCTTCAGCAAGCGGACCGGCATCCCCGTCGCCACTTTGGGCGAAAGCGAACTGGAACGCGTCATCAAGCTCGAAGAGGCGCTGAAGGAGCGCATCTACGGACAAGAGCGCGCCATTGCGTCGATTGCTGCCGCGGCAAAGAATGCCGCCGCGGGCCTCAAAGACCCCCACAGTCCAGCCGGCGCATACTTTTTCATTGGCCCGTCCGGCGTCGGCAAGACCGAACTCGCCCGGGCGCTCGCTGCCTACACAGACGGCAAGGCGGACGCCGAACCCATCCGCCTCGACATGTCGGAGTACGGCGAAAAGCATACGGTGTCGAAAATCATGGGTGCCCCGCCGGGATATGCGGGCTACGAGGAAGGCGGCGTCCTCGCCAACGAAGTGCGGAAAAAGCCGAATTCGATCGTGTTGTTCGACGAAATCGAAAAAGCGCACCCTGAAGTCTTCAACATCCTGTTGCAAATTCTGAGTGCCGGCCGCTTGACCGACGGCAAGGGCCGCCTCATCGACTTCAGCCAGTGCACGATTATTGCAACGTCGAATGTGGGCTCGCGCCATTTCGTCGACGAAACGCTGAGTTATGAAGACGCGGTGACCAAAGCACACGCTGAGGTCAAAGCCTTCTTCCGGCCAGAGCTTTTGGGGCGCTTTACGGACATCCAGTTTTTCAAGCGGCTCGACGCGAATTTGCTGTTCAAAGTCGCCCAAAAAAACCTGACCGCGGTCAACAAGATGCTCGCGAGCAAGGACGTCACCGCCGAGATCGCCGACGGCCAATTGCGCGACGCGGTCGAGCGCGTGATGAACCCCAGATACGGCGCCAGGCCGATCAACAACCTGTTCTCCAAATTCATCAAAAAGCTCGTTAGCGAATTGGTGCTTGAGGAAGAACTGCGCCGCCTAAAAAGCGCAGGCAATGGCGCGAAACCCAAGGCCGAGCACGGCGGCAAGGTCATCATCGAATTCGACAAGAAGTCCGACGAATTCTCAGCCACCTTCAAGCCGGCGGGCAGCGGCATCCCCTTCGGCGCCCAATCGCCTACCCGCAAGTCCATGAAGCTCGACTCGCTCGACCTGAATACAGCCGACTAGACGTACGACCGTGAGCGACAGCAACAAACCCTCGGACGACGACCCGCAAAAGCGGCGAATCCTAAGGCCCGGCGACAGTCCCCAAAGCCTTTCCGACAATCCCGACGACCGCGCCGAGACCCACGCGCACGCCGCCCGGAAAATTCTTGAGGAGCAAGAGCGCAAGCGCCGCGAGGATGAGGAGCGCAAACTGGGTTGGCATGGTCGTTTATGGCGGCGGCTCAAGGCCTTCTTCGAGAAACGTGTTACGCCCCGCCTCGTCGTCGCCAACGACATCTTCGCCGACAAGTTTCCCCGCGCCGCAAAACTTGTCGGCGCCGGTGTTTACTTCACCGCAAAAATTTGGATGAACGCGATATGGCCGTTCATCGATCGCATATCGCATCGCACGGACAAGAAGGGCGAGCGGCGCCTTTCCTTTATGGGCAAGACCCTTATCGCCGCGGCGCTCTTCGTCGCCGCATGGCCGATGTTCAAGATTTACTATGTGTTGGGCACCACCCGCGAGTTCCACAACGTCCAGATCACCTTCAAACAGATCATCTCCCACGATCGCTATCTCGTGTTCGGTGATTACGTTCACGAAGGCACCGACACAGCCGACAACATGGCCTTCAACGTCACCGACAGCTGGGTCTATTGGAACTGGACCCCCGACCTGATGTTCGCCCAAGTCCCTGTCGTCGGAAAATGTAGCTTCAGAACCTACGGCTGGTACGTCCGCGTCCCCCGCTTCGTGCCGTTCGTCGGACGAACGTTGCTCGTCGAACCGGTCATCATCTCCGCGAAGTGCCAAGGCCTCGACGATCTGCCGACAGGACCGGGGCCGGCAATGCCTCCACCCACCGCGACGTCAGCGCCGAATACGGATTGAGCGACGCTCCGCGCCACCACTGCTTCTCGCGGTTCGCTTGGTGGATCTCGAAGTGGAGATGAGGCGTCTTCGCGTTGCCCGTGGTGCCGACATAACCCAGCACCTGACCCTTCATCACCGCCTCGCCCGCCTTCAGGCGGGTCGCATATGCCTTGAGATGGGCGTAGAGGAAAATCAGCCGCCCGCTCGCGTCGAGCTGATAGAGGGTGGTGCCGCCGAGCCTGCTGCTATGCAATTTGACGATCGTCCCGCTGGCCGCGGCGCGCACCGGCGTGCCCAAGGGCGCGCCGATGTCGATCCCCTCGTGCAGCCGCCCGCCCGAACGCGGCGCGCCCCAACTGTCGACCAACTGGTCCGCCCGCACGCCCGCGACGGGCACGATCAGCGCCGCCTCGGCCAACGCCGAGAGTGCCGCCAGCCGCTCGCCGCGGATCACCGAGGCCAGCCAATTGGCCTCCACCAGCAAGACGAGAAGAACAAACGTCCGCAGTGCGACTTGGAGTTCGAGAGACATGACGGACGAAAACTATCACGCGCCCACCGCGAACGGAATTCGAACGCGCTGTCTCAACTTCGGGTTGGCCGAATCGCGTGTGCAATCGCTTACCCCTGCACGTGAACAAATTGAAAAGCGCAACGATGCGGATTCTTTTTGCGAACCACCTGTGGGCTCTTGACCACAGGTCTGGGGGAAAGCAAGGCTACTCTCGAAAGCGCACGGTTCCGAACCCGTCATCCGGCGGCATGATGGGTTCCGTGATTCGTGCGCAGGCGAAGGGGGGATCGCTTCCAGACACTTGCGAGACGTTGCGTGTGGAGGTTGTGCGCATGAGCAAAAAGCCCGACAGGTCCGTAGCCCTGCGCACCGCCATTCTTGTCCTTGGCATGCATCGCAGCGGAACCTCGGCCCTGGCACGGCTGACCAACTTCCTGGGCGCAGCACTGCCTCGCCATTTGATCCCTGCCGACCCTTCGAATCCGCGCGGACATTGGGAATCCAAGCCGCTTGTCGACCTGCACGATCAGCTTCTGGGGGCGATCGACTCCTCCTGGGACGATTGGCGTGCCCCTCCGGCGCGGTGGAAGGAAAGTGACGGCGCATCGCGGATGGCAGGAACCATTCGCCTGACCATCGACGAAGAATACGGCAACGCACCGATGTTCGTGCTGAAAGACCCGCGCATCTGCCGCACGTTGCCCTATTGGATGTCGATCCTGGAAAAATCGGGCGTCCGAAGCGCGCCGCTCATCATCGTGCGAAACCCGCTTGAGGTGGCTGAATCGCTCCGCGAGCGCGACGGCATATCGTTCGAAAAGGCGATGCTCCTCTGGCTGCGCCACAATTTGGACGCCGAATATGAAACCCGCCATTTGCAGCGCAACATCGTCACCTTCGACGCGCTTCTGGAAGACTGGAAACTGCTCGCCGTCCAATCGGCCGCCCGCATGGGTGTGACTTGGACGCGCCAGCCGCCGATGCAAGATGTGCGCGAATTCCTCGACAGCGAACTCCACAATCACCGCTCGACCCAAGCCGAACTCGAAGCCCACACAGAAGTGCCCTACTGGGTCAAAACCGCTTATCGTGCGCTGACGCTTCTGTGCGACGAACCGAAAAGCGCGGAACCCAAACGCGAGCTCGACCGGATACGTACCGCCTTCGCCGAAAGCGCAAAGATCTTCGGTGGCGTCGCCTTCGCCCAAACCGATGCACTGAAGCAGGCAGCGATCGACGTCGCCAACGCCGACGAACGGGCGAACCTGCGGGTCGCAAGCGAACGCCAGAAACTGACCGCGCGCACGCGCGAACTCGAGTTGGAACTAGGCACCGCGGCCGCACGCGCGACCGAATACGAGATCGTAAGCCGCGACTTCGAGACCGCGCTGAACCTTTCAAGAGCCGAAGCGAAAGAGCTGGTCGGCGCCGACATCCGCGCCGCCGCCCTGACCAAGGAAGTTGAAGCCCTGCGTCGCATCACCGCCGACGCCGCCGAATTGAAAGCACTGGCCAAGCACTTGAGCGAGCGTACCGAGTGGATCGAAAAAGAACTCAAGTCTCAGCACACCAAGAGCGAAAAGATGAAGACCGAGCTTCAAGACGCCCGGGCAAAATCGATCGCCCTATCGACCGAACTCCAGACCGCACTGTCGAATGCCATGGCGCTTACCAAAAACGCCAATCTGCATGAGACCCAGGCGATGAAAGCCCAAACGGCGCTCGCCGCGGCTCAAGACCGCATTGCCGAGCTTGAGGCCGATGACCGCAGAGCCCAGACCGAAATCTCCGAATTACGAGCCGAACTTGCGGAATCTTGGGCGATTTCCGACGAGATCGATCGCGCATCGCAAAAGAACGTGCCCGTCATGCGCGTCGTCCCGGCATCGAACGTTGCACACCCCGAGATAGGCTCAAAGTCGAGCGGCGTCGCCATCCGCGACCCGGATACGCGGACGAAACGCGTCGAAGACGACTTGCGATTCGAGCGTGTCCACGTCCAGCAACTCGAACGCCGCCTGTCCACTTGGATGGGACTGGCGAGCGCCGCATTGCGTAAAATCACCCGCTTCGGCGGCGCGCCAAAGCAGACGTCGCGCCCGCGGCACGACCGCCGCCACCGCTCCGCCATGCCTCCGGCGGCCTCACGGACATAAGCGCCATCGCGAAATATCGCCGCGAATTTTCGGAAAAGTTTTCGGTCAATTGCCTGCGAAAAATCGCCTTCGTTCAAATTCGCGGCGCGCGATTTATCACTCCTTTATGTGAGGCCGTCACACTTCGCGAAGTCGGGTGTTGATCGCCGGCGCAAAGGAAAGGAGGCCCGCCATGTTTACAAGCGAAATTGTTGCGTATCTCTGGCATCTGTGGGTCGATCTCTTCGGCGGACTGGGCTTGCCGTGGAGCAAACAGGTGACCGCCGGCATCGCGCTTGCCGCGGTGTTTTATTTGGTCGGTTGGTGCTTCAAATTCCTAAACAAGTCCCAGAACTGAATCTCTAGGCGGCACCGCCGGGTATTGAGCCCCAAGGCCCGCCGCCCTCGGCCGGCGCCGAGGCGGATAACCGATCGAGCTTTCCGGGGTCGCGCCCGCCCGCGACGGCGATCAGCTTGTCGACCCGCCGCTGAACGCTGGGATGCGTCGAGAACAAATCGGCGATCGAGTTCTTCTGGTTCTCGATGCACATTTCCATGATGCCGGACGGCACTGTGGGCATTTCGGCGCGGCCTTCGATCTTGCGCAGAGCGCGGATCATGGCGTCGGGATTCTTGGTCAATTCCGCCGCCCCCGCGTCGGCCAAATACTCGCGCGACCGCGACAGGGCAAAGCGGATCACCAGCGACAGGAACCATGCGATCGCAATCAACGCCAACGCGACGACGATTGCCGCAGCGCCACCGCCTTTCTTGCCGCTGCCTGACGACGACCCGCCCGACCGCCAGCGCGTACCGCTCATCGAACCGCGGAAAAACCCTCGAAACGCCAATTCGCCCGCCAGCGTAATCACGCCAGCAATCACGACGGCCACCACCATCAACCGCACGTCGCCGTTGCGAATGTGCGTCAACTCATGCGCCAGAACCGCCTCAAGCTCGGGATCGTCGAGCGCGTTCATCAGCCCACGCGTCACCGCGACCTTGTATTGCTTCTCGTGCATGCCCGACGCATAGGCGTTCAGAATGTCGGTCTCCATGATCTGCAGACGCGGCATAGTGATCCCGCGCGAGATGCAGAGATTTTCAAGCAGGTTGTAAAGACGGGGTTCTTCCTCGCGCGTAACATCTTTCGCGCCGGTCGAACGGTCGATCATCCGCTGATGAAAAGTATAGCCGATGAAGGCCCAAGCTCCCGTAGCCAACGTCGCCCACGGCAGCAACCACAGAAACTGGCTCCACGTTTCGTCGAGAATAACGTCGAGCGGTTCTTCGCCGATGGCAAAGCCATTGAAGGCCAAAACAAACGCGAACACGAGAATGTAGACCAGCAGGAACAACCCGCCGATCAAAACAACCGACCGCGTCCGGTTCGTCCGGATGTGGGAATAAAGCCCGTATGCCTCGCCCATCGAGCCTACCCCTTCGCGGGTGACGGCCCTAGAATTTCACTTGCGGAGCGGTGTCCAGCGTCTTGCGCTGATCGTCGCCGACATCGAAGAACTCGCGATTGATAAAGCCCATCGCACGCGCAAATAGCATGGCCGGAAACGCCTCGACCGCAGCGTTGAACTCGGACACCGCGCTGTTGAAGAAGCGCCGCGCCGCCGAGAGTTTGTTTTCGACGTCGCTCAAATCGCGCTGCAACTGCTGAAAATTCGCACTGGCCTTGAGATCCGGATAGGCCTCGGACAAGGCGAACAACTGCCTGAGCGCGCCCGATAACATATTCTCGGCCTGCGCCTGCGCCGCCGGACCGTGGGCACCCAAAGCCGCATTGCGCGCCTGCACCACCGCATCGAGCGTCGTCTTCTCGTGGCTCGCGTACCCCTTCACGGTCTCGACCAAATTTGGGATCAGATCGTGGCGCTGCTTCAACTGAACGTCGATATCGGCGAACGACTGGTTACAACGCTGCCGCATCGCGACCAGGCCGTTATAGATCGAAATGACCCAAACGATCAGAAGCGCGATCAGCCCCAAGAAAATCCAAAAGCCATATCCGTCCATCACTCAGATCTCCTGCCGATTCGGGGCACGCGCGCCACTATACACATGCGGTCGCGGCGTTATTAGATGGGTACCCCCGAACCGGCAAGCAAGCCCACCACTACTCCGCCGCGCCCTTTTTGAGCTTCTTCGCCGGATCTTCCAGCGGCACGTTGCTGCGCTCCGACCAGGCTTTGCGCGCCTCTTGCTCGGCGGGCGTCAGTTGCTGTGTGATCTGGCGCCCGAGCGCGATGACGGTGGGAATTTCGTCGTCGGTCAGTTCGCGCAACCGTTGTTTGCGCGCGAAAGCCTTCTCTATATACGGCGCAAGTTCTTCCATCTTGCGCTTCTGGCGCGCGTCGCTGTGCTCCTTGAATTCCGGCATCACGTCGCGCGCGAACAGTTCCAACGCTTCGCAAATGTGCTCGTGCCTATTGCGCCCGCCCTGTTGGATGAACGACACCTGATCGACGCCCGCCTCGGCGAAACCACGCAGATGTTTGCGCATCGTGTCCGGCGTGCCGATGCCGCCCGCGCCCGCGTTCGACGGCATAGCGTCTTTCACACCCTCGAACGCCTTCCAAATGTCGGTGCGTCCGGGTTTGTGCTCGCCGAAAATGTAATGGTGGCCGAGTGCGTAGCCGAAGAATTTAAACCCATCGAGTCCGCGCCGTACCGCCTCCTCGCCGTCCTTGTGCACCGAAAACCCGGTGACCATGCAGATGTTCGGATTGACCGCATGCCCGATCGGCACGCATTCCTCCTTGAAGATACGATAGTAGTCGTCGACCCATTGTTTGGCTTCCTTCGGATCGACGAACGCAAACGTCAACGCCCCGATGCCGAGCCGCGCCGCGAGCTTGATCGTCTCGCGGTTCGAGCACGCGACCCACACCGGCGGGTGCGGCCGCTGCACCGGCTTGGGCACCACGTTGCGGCACGGCATCTCGAAATATTCGCCCTTGAACCCGGGATAGGGCGACATCGCCATCATGTTGAGGCACTGCTCGACCGACTCGCGCCACATCTCGCGCTTCTTCTGGACCGGCACCCGGTAACCGCCGAGCTCGAGCAGCGCCGACGACTCGCCGGTACCGAACTCGACGCGCCCATTCGACACCAGATCGAGCGTCGCAATACGCTCCGCCACCCGCGCCGGATGATTGTATCCGGGCGGCATCAACACGATGCCGTGCCCCAAGCGAATCCGTTTTGTGCGCTGCGAACACGCCGCCAGAAACACTTCCGGCGCCGAGGAATGAGAGTATTCCTCAAGAAAATGATGCTCGACTTCCCAAGCGTAATCGATGCCGATCTTGTCCGCC
This sequence comes from Alphaproteobacteria bacterium, assembly GCA_031413635.1. Classification (GTDB taxonomy): domain Bacteria; phylum Pseudomonadota; class Alphaproteobacteria; order Micropepsales; family Micropepsaceae; genus SZUA-430. Next base: position 15,841 of record JANOFM010000130.1, read on the forward strand.
AACTCGACCTGGTCGAGAGCGTCTTGGAACAGTTTCAGCTCGTCGCCATCGTTCCATGGCCGCGGCAGTTGGTGTTCGTAAAAGATGCCGAATTTCATCGCAGGCCTCTATTTCGTTTGAGCCATCGGCTGCGGCACCGGCGTCACGTCGCGTGCCGGCAATCCGGCCAACGCCTTGCTCCGCTCGCTCTTGTCGAAGGCGGCCATGATGTTGGCAAAGCGCACCTGAACGAGGGGACGGAACTCGGTGTGGGTGAAAATGTAAAGATCGTTATCCTTCACCGCCTCGACAACGCGATTGCCGACCGGCTCGGACGGCATGCCCGACATCACCATCGCCTTCGTCTGTTCGCGCGTATCGCCGATCCCAACCTGCACGGTATCCTGCTCGCCATATCGCTCCGGCTTGTTGCGATGGCTCTCGTAAATGCGAGTCTGCACGAAGCCCGGGCAAAGCACCGACACGCCGATATTCTTCGGCGCCAACTGCCCGGCCCAACCTTCCGACATCGCCACCACGGCAAACTTTGTCGCGCAGTATGGCTCGGCATTTGGAATGCCCAACATGCCAGCCATCGACGCCGTATTGACGAAATGCCCGCCTTCACCATGGCTCTCGATCAGCGGCGCAAACACCTCCGTCCCGTAGACGACACCCATCAGGTTGACGTCCATGACCCATTCCCAATCGCGCTCGGCGACCGAACCCAAGGGCCCGCCAACGGCGACACCGGCGTTGTTGCACACGACATGCACCTTGCCGAACGCGGCAATCGTCTTCAGCGCCGCCTCGCGCAGCGAACCGCGCGACGCGACGTCGCACAGCACACCCTCGGCACGCACCTGACTGTCGCGCAACTCCTGCACCGCCCGCGTCAGTGCCGCCTGTTCAATGTCGGCGATCATCACCTTCATGCCTTCGCGGCCGAAGGCCTTGGCCATGGCGAGCCCAAGCCCGCTCGCACCACCTGTGATGAACGCAACCTTGTCTCGCAGATCCTTCATCACGCCGCGGCCTTCTGTTCCAGTGCATCGAACTGCGCCAGCAACGCGCGCCCGTCCGGACGCTTGCTGATGCGCGCCTCGATCGCCTGACGCCCTTGCTCACGGCCGAAATCGGCCTGCGTCACCGAATGCCAGTGGATCATGCCTTCCCAAATCGGGTCGATCATCGCTGAGCCCTTGATCCGCTCGCCGTTCAGCCCCTTGATCGTAAAGCTGCGCATCTCCGACACGAACGACTGCAGATAGCCGACATGGATCGCCTCGTCGGTTCGAATGCGCTCGACCAGTTCCGCCGCATGCATCGCCGCCGGCCGCCGGTCGCGGAATACCTCGGGCGACCGCATCAGATTGGTGCAGAACGAAAAGAACGCCTCCGCCCTGACTTCGATCATCAGCACATTCATCAGCAGCAGGATCCACTCCTCGTAGACTTTGTCGATCTGCGGCATCAATCGCCCGATCTCCGGCCGCGCAATGCTCGTCGGCACCTCGGGCAGCGGAAAAGCATCCTTGCCGAACAACGCGTCGCGCACCGCAAACCACATATCGTCGTGCCCGCCTTGGCCGTGCTCTTTGTCGCCGCCCTCGTCAAGCCCGTGCGCGTAGAGCAACCCCTTGTTCAAGTGCCCGACGCACGTGCCCGACACGTCTTCTTCGATGATCGCCTGAAAGTCGGGCGCCGACGCATCACACAAGGCGCGTCCGCGCGCCTCGATGATCCCGGTGATTGTCAGCGAATTCCACAGTGTCTCGCCCAAACCGTGCTTGAGCAGAAACTCCTGCTGGCCGAGCCCCGGATAGGACTCGCGCTTCAGCAACCGCGTCGTCGCATCGATCAAGGGAAACCCGCGTTCTTTCAGCTGCGCCTGCCACGCCTCGACCGCCGGCCAGCGAACCAACGTGCGCGGCGAGATGTAGGTCCCCTTCGCATCGAACCCGCCATGCAATCGATAGCCCGCCTCGACCTGCGGCTTCGCGTACGGATGCTCGGCCATGATTTCGTCCCGGGTGTAAATGACGCGCGCCATTGCAAGCTCCTGATGTGGCAGTGAACTGATAATTTGTCAGTTGTTGATCAGAGTCAATTCGTAACCCGCCGAATTGCCGCCGGCCCTTCATTTTTCGGCACTGGCGCACGCGCCGCCAGTCGCCGTGCGATGCTTGGGTTGCGTGAACCCACACATGTGCCGGGCGGACCGCTTGCCAGGGGCTCCGATGCCCCCGATAGCTGACGGTCCATTGCTTGATTGCAAAACGAAGCGATGAGCCACGAACGGATAGAACCCGCACACCGTCAGTTCCGCGTGGTGGAGGAAACGGTCGCTCAACCGAATGACTACTTAGGCGAGACGTCGCGTGAGTGAGAGCTCGGCGGCGCGGTGTTTCCGCGCCGTTCACGAACTGCATCGGATAGCTGAAATTCCAAGAGGAGCGCGGCAAGTTCGATGGGCCTTTCTTTGGCGATAAGGTGCCCGGCGCCTGCGACCGACACGATCCGCGCATGCGGTGCCAGCTGAAGGAATCTGGCGGCATCGATATCCTCGGTTACGGCAGGTTCTCCGGCACGGATGGCGAGAATTGGCAGCGAGAGCCCTCTCGTGATTTCCCTCAGGCGATCTCGCCTACCGAGGATATCCGCGACGAGGGGCGACTTGTCCATGCCCAGGGGCGCGAGGAAACGTCGGGTTCGCTCCGGGTCGGGATCGGGGAATACGTCGACGAGGACGAGTGCCGCGACATTGGCCTCTGTCGCCGCATTGGCCAGCGCGAGCAAAGCCGCAAAGCCCCCCAGCGACGCGCCGACGACGACAGGCATGGTCAATTGCGCCACCATGTCGATCGTATCCTCGCCATAAGCCGGCAAGGTCGAGGCTCGGTCGCCGACGCTCTCGCCGTGTCCGCGCTGATCATACGCGGTTGCGCGGCACCCATGCCTGGCAAGATAATCCATCACTGGATGCCAGACCCGCCTCAGCTCTCCGCCGGCATGTAGCAAGAGCAGATCGGGACCACTGCCGAGACTGTCGAAACAAAGTCTGCCATCTGGCCTAGTCAATGAACCGGTGATCATTTCCGCCACATCGAACTCCACTCAAGCTGCCGGGCGAAAGTGCCCGGGTGCATGTTTCGTGTCGCGGCGGATGAGACGGCGCAGCGTCGATGGTTCTGCATAGCCAACACGGCGCGCGATCTCATCGACGGGCAGGCGCGAGCTTTCAAGGAGATAGCGCGCGGTTTCGATTCTGATGCGTTGCACGAATTGAATGGGCGAGACGCCGCAGATTGCCGCGATGCGGCGCGCGAAGGTGCGGGGCGCTAAGCCGACCGCGGCGGCAATGTCGTCGATGGCAAAGTCGCGGGCGATGTTTTTGCGCACCCAAGTTTCGGCCTTGGCGATCTTGGGGTCTTGGCCCGCGAAGTAGGTGATCGCCATGAAGGGCGCCTGAGAACGGCGCTGATCGAGAAGAAGGTAGTTGGCGCAGGCTTTGGCGAGGTTCGGTCCGGCGAACTTGCCGACGACGGCCAGCATCAAATCCATCTGCGCCATCGCGGCGCCGCCGGTGGCAATAGGCCAGTCGGCGACGACCATGCGGTCGGTGATGAGTTCGACCTTGGGATAGCGCTGCTGAAAGGTGGGCGCGAGCCACCATGTCGTGGTCGCGCGGCGGCCGTCGAGCAAGCCAGCTTCGGCCAGCAAAAATGTGCTGGCGCAAGACGCGGCGAGCGTGAGACCTGAATCGAATGCGTCGACCAGCATCGCGGCCGCGCGCCGGCAGGCTGGACTTCTCAATTTTGCGTCCACTTCGTCCGCCGATGCGGTACCGAGGCCTGGGACGATAATGAGGTCGGCGTCGCGCAGCGTCGCGTTGTTGCCGCGCGGGCCGCAGCACACCGTGCGAACGTCGAACGGCAAGGCGCGCTTCGTCGCCGCGCTGATGCGGTTGGCGGTCGCCATCACGTCGTGGGTGATGGCCGCGCTTGAGGCCATGCAGTTCTGGACCTCTAGTACCACGACATTCGTCATGTCAAAAAAACCCCGTTAAAAGTCATTTTTGACACTAGCTGGTTAGAGGCTGAATGGCAATGATCGTCACCTGACAACGCTAAACGGATGGCATCATGACGACGCAAACTCACGCTCCGACTTGCATGTGCGCGCGGCGCGGATTCCTTTCCGCGCTTGGCTTTGCGGGCGTGGTGCTGGCTGCGCCGGGTGTTCTTGCCGGTCAAAGCGCCGCGACGCTGCAATTCCCCGACACGCCGGCTGCGGCCGCGGCGGAGCTTTACCTCTACGCAATTTCGTCGCCAGTGATGGTTCGGCATTGCAAGCGCAGCTATCTGTTCGGGAAAGCGCTGGCGGACAAGGCGGGGGCAAAGCCCGATCTCGAGGCGCTCTATGTCGGCTGTTTGCTTCACGATCTTGGGCTTGAGCCGCTGTTTGCCGGCCCCGACGACTTCGAATCGATTGGGGCGCGTGAGGCGGATCGTTTTTTAAGCGCGAAGGGTTACGTTCAACTCGGGCGCGTGGTCTCGGCGGCGATCGAAATTCACACGTCCGTCGAGACTGCGAAGGATCCACGACCGGAAGTCGCGTTCCTCAATATGGGTGCGTTCGTGGACGTGACGGGGATGCGCATCGATCAAATTGAACCGAAGCTTATTCAGCAGATCATCGCGGAATACCCGCGCGACGGGACCAAGGCGCTTCTCTCCGCTCTGCTCAAACACGAAATCGACACCAAGCCGCACTCACGATTTGGACAGGTCGCCAAGCGGGTCGATGTTCCGAAACTGGTCGCCGACGCGCCGTTCGCAAGCTGATTTCTGGAGAAAAGCCGATGCCGAAGCGGAGCATGAAGGAGGACGACGCGCTCGAAGATTTCGCGTATCGCGAGATCACGCTCGACGGCGTCACCAAGGTGGTGCATGCGGCCGGCGCGGGGCCGGCGGTGATCGTTATGACCGAGATGCCGGGCATCAGCCCGCATGTCGCGCGCTTTGCACGCTGGGTGCGCGATGCGGGCTTTACGGTTTACATGCCCTCCCTGTTCGGCCGCGACGGTGTGGTGCCGAGTACGGAAGAAGGTGCCGCCGTGTTTCGCAAGGCCTGCGTCAGCGCCGAGTTCCGCGCCTTCGCGGGTGGTGGATCGAGTCCGGTGACATCATGGCTGCGGGCGCTGGCGCGGTTGGCGCACGCGCAATGCGGCGGTCCGGGTGTCGGTGCGATCGGGATGTGCTTCACCGGGAACTTCGCGCTGACAATGATGCTTGAGCCCGCAGTGCTCGCCCCGGTACTGTCGCAACCGTCGCTGCCGCTCGATGATCCTGCGGGCACGGGTATCGCGGACGAAGAACTTCGTGCGGTGCGGAAGCGACTTGAGCGGGACGACCTGACCGTCATGGCCTATCGCTTCGAGGGCGACAAGTTTTGCCAGGCGCAGCGATTTGCGGCTTTCGCTGAGGCGCTCGGCGACAGGTTCGTTGCACGCGTGCTCCCCGACGCCGCCGCCAATCGCGACACGCCACCGTTTTTCCGACAGTACGTCACGACCCCGCATAGCGTAGTGACGGCGCATCTGGTCGACGAAGCCGGTCAACCGACAATCGCGGCTCGCGATGAAATACTAGCGTTCTTTGCCCGCAGACTCTTAGCACGACCTCCCGCGCCCGCACGGTGACAAAGGCAATAGATGTAAAGCCTGCGATTTCGAAAGCGCACCCATGCAACAATTGATGGTCTTAGGTCCAAAGACACTTCAATGGCGGGAAGCCGCCGAGCCGAAACTCCGGCAGCCGACGGACGCGCTCGTGCGTCCGATCGCCGTCTCTGTTTGCGATGCCGACGTATCGTATCTGCGCGGAGACTTGCCAGCCCGGGCTCCTTTCTGCTTCGGCCACGAATTCGTCGCCGATCTCGTAACGCTGGGCGACGAGGTTACCGGCTTCGTGGTGGGAGAGCGGGTCGTCGTTTCGTTTCTGATCGCTTGCGGCACGTGCAGGCGATGTCGTCAAGGCTACCCCGCCGCCTGCTCCACGGTGCCACCGAAGTCGGCGTATGGGTTCGGCATCTTTGGCGATTGGGGTGGAGCAGCTTGCGATCTCATCCGCGTGCCCTTTGCCTCCACGATGATGGTCAAACTGCCGGTGGGCGTTTCCGTGACGGATGCGGCAAGTGTGGGCGACAATCTGTCGGACGCATTCCGCTGCGTCGCAGAAGGATTAAAGGAGGAACCTGGCGCTCCCGTTCTCATCGTTGCAGGCGGCGGCGGCACACCGTCGATTAGCCTCTATGCCGCCGCGCTCGCCCGCGCCCTTGGTTCCACACAGGTAGATTACATGGACACAAGTCCCACTCGTCTTGCGATCGCCCAAGCAATCGGTGCAAATCCCATCGAAGTAAAAAACGCCCCCAAGCGCCATGGAAGCTATTGGGTGACCGCCGACACCAGCGGCCATCCTTCGGGCGAATGGTTGAGCACGGCCCTTAACTCGACCTCGCCGTATGGGCGTTGCACCAGTTGCGGCATCTACCACAGCCCTGCGCCCGTACCGCTCGGATCGATGTATCGCCAAGGCGTGCGCTTCACGATCGGCTGGACAAACGTCCAGGCCTTGATGCCCGCGGTCATTGAACTTCTCGCCAAGAAAAACGTGCCGCTGGAAAAAATCCACACCGTCGTGCCGTGGGAAGACGCGATCGAAGCTCTAAGGGATCCGCCCGAAAAGCTCATTTTCGTTCGCGATGAGGCCCACAAGACATAGGTCGCGGTGCGTGCGGCATCGACGACCGATGATGCCCAGCCGGTCACCTGCCGCATTCACGCCTTCGGCGACAACGCCCGCACGAAAAACAGCGTCAGCGACTTGACCAGCGCCGCGCGCGTGCGCCCGCGGCGAAAGCCGTGGCTCGACGCCTGATGGATAGCGCCGACGATTGCTTGGCCGACGATCGAAAAATCGTAGTCCTTCGCCACCAAACCGTCCTTGGCTTGGATGCGCAACAACTCGCCCCACTCCTCGCCCCAGCGTTGGATCAGCGTGTCCTCCGCCCCGTCGCCGCCCGAGGCGATGACGGCCTCGTCGGTCATCGCCGTCGCGATGACGCCCGGATTGTCTTCACCGTAGTCGTAGATCGCGGTCAGCGCCGCCTCGACCAATTGCGACAGGTTTTTCGACCCCGCCGCCCGCGCAATGACGGCGGCATCGAGCTCCGCCCGCGCCTCGTCGACGAAGGCCAGGAAACACTCGCGCTTGTCCTTGAAGTGCAAGTAGAACGTGCCGTGCCCGAGCCCCGCCGCTTTGGAAATATCCTGCGGCCGCGTCGCGTGATAACCGCGCGCCACGAACGACTTGCGCGCCGCCGAAAGCAGACGTTTGCGGCTCTCGAGCCGCCGCTTGGCACCGCGGAGCGAGGCATCTGGGGCATCGACAGTGGATTGGCTCATGGCGCAATGCTTGAGCAAGCGCCCCACCGAAGTCAAATTCCAGCCGAAACTCGCGCCTTTGTGAGCACAGCCCACTTGCCGCGCCCCCGTTAACGAAGCACTCTCCCGGCAAATCCGAAGGAGTTCCCATGTACCGACCAATTGCCCTTTCGTTCGCTGCCGCAGCGCTTGCGGCTATGAGCTTTGCAACCGTCGAGGCTATTGCCGCGCCGGGCGGCGGGTCGCCGCGGACGGAAATGCCGCGCCCTGCCCCAACCGGTCCGAATAAGAAAAAGGAAGAGGCACGCGAAACCGACTTCCAGAAAGCCGAATATCTGGTCAAAGGCGAAAAATTCGACGAAGCGATTCCGTTGCTGCAGAAAGTGGTCGCCGACAACCCGCGCGATTCCGACGCCTGGAACTATCTGGGCTTCGCCAGCCGAAAGCTCGGCAAACTCGATGAGTCGCTCGGCTACTACCAAAAGGCGCTGACGATCACCCCCAATCACAAAGGGGCGAACGAGTATCTCGGCGAACTCTACCTGATGATGAAGAATCTTGCGAAGGCCGAGGAACAGTTTGCAAAGCTGAAATCCATTTGCCCGGCCGGCTGCGAAGAACTTGAAGATCTCGAAGCCGACATCGCCGACTACAAGGCGAGCAACCCGAGCTAGACGTTTGCTATCCGAATTGGCATCGAAGGCGGCTTACGCCGCCTTTTCCAACTTCGACAGCTTCGCCAGCAGATAGTCCAGGTCGCCGGATTCCATCTCGGTGTATTTCGTCAGGATGCGTTCGATCAAACGCCGGGCGAAGCGCTCGCGGCCGTCCGGCCCGCCCTCGAAGTCCGTCTCGCTGATCATATCCACCGCGACCCGGAACGCCGGAAACATCTGCTCCGGAAAACTGCATTTCTTGTAGATCGACTTCAGCCCCAACGGGCCTGCATCGTGCACCAGCACCGAAACCTTTTGCCCGCTGATGCCCGATATCTCGGCGAAGGCGTCCTCGGCGAAACGAATATCGCCCGAACACAGGGCCCGAAGCACCAGCGTAGGCGACAGGCGCCCGCGCGCGTGAAGCTGAGCCACCAAAGCTTGCGTATCCTGCGTCGGCGTCGACGTCGAAATCAACCCGACGGTTGCCCGCTCGCGCGCTTCCAAAATAATGTCGGTCGCGATGTCTTCGGGCAAGTCGTGGCGCGACGCGAGTTCGACCTTCAGTTTGTCCGACACCAGTGCGACCAAACGTTCCGAAATCGTCACCGGCAATTCGCTGCGATAAACCATCGCCGATTTGACAGTTTCAAATTTGCTGTAGCGATCGAGCGTGCGCTTCAGAAGGTCCTCGCCCAAAACCGCGCCTTCGTTGCTGACCAGCGTCGTCACGGCGGCCGCATTGCCGGTGTCGATCAGCGCCGACGCGACCGTTGTACTCACCTCCGACCGGCGCGCGACCGCCACCTGCTTCGCCCCGTTGCCGTCGGTCAGAACCGCCACCAGGTCTTCGTCGGTCAGAACCGGCGACCACTCGAGGATCGGCAAGGCAATCGCTGCGTCGTCTTTGGCAAGTTTGACCGCCAGATCGCGCGGCATCGCCTGCGAGCCCTTCATCGAATCCGCCACCGCATGGCGCACGGCGGCTTCGGCGTCTGCCGCCATCGCACGCATGATGTCGAGCGCTATCGCCCACTCCGCCGGTTTCAAGCGGCCGGAATCGAACTCCACGGCAAGCTGCTGCACAACCTTGGCCCGGCGCGCCGGAGCCGGATCGGCAAGCAGCGCTTGAACGTCCTGAAAACGCAGGCCTTGCGGCAAGGTCGTCTTGTGGGTGGAGTCTTTTACATCCATACCGCCAAGCTTAGGTCGGCTTGGTTAAGGTGCCGTTATGATCTCATTTTTACCCGATACCCTTGCCGCAGCGCTTGCCGCCGAATTTACGGGGTTCACCTCCTCCGAAATACGCGAAGCCGCCGGCCGATTGTCTGAAGCCTATCGCGGCAACGCGCGGATCCACCCGACACTTTCGAGCATCGAACGCGCGGCCTACCTCGCCGTTAGGTTTCCATCAACCTTTGCGGCAGCAAACCTCGTTTGGCAAGAAATCGCGGACCTGAGTTCAACGACCGATCTTACCACCGTATTGGACGCAGGCTCCGGCCCGGGCACAGCCTCGCTTGCAGCGCACCTCGTCGTCCCCAAATCCGTGCGGTTCACCCGCCTAGAACGCGATGCCGGTTGGCGCGACGTCGCCGCGCGGCTTGCAACGGCCTGCGCGCTCGAAGGAAAATTCCTGCAAGGCACGATTTCACGCGCGATGACCGTCGAGCCGCATGACGGAGTAGTCGCTTGCTACGCGCTGGGCGAGTTGCCATTGAACGAACGCACGGCCAGTATCGCGACGTTGTGGTCGCTCGCCAAGAAAATGCTTGTCGTCATCGAGCCCGGAACGCCGGACGGCTTTGAAAACATTCTTCGCGTTCGCCAACACATCCTCTCTTCAGGTGGATACGCTGCCGCCCCTTGCACCCATGACGCGGCCTGTCCGATGAGTCGCGCCGATTGGTGCCACCGCCCGGTCCGCGTCGCCCGCAGCAACATGCACCGCGAGGCAAAGCGCGCCGGCCTAAGTTACGAAGACGAAAAATTCGCCTATATCGCAGCCACGCGCTCGCACCCTCAACGCCGCGCACCCGCGCGTATCGTGCGCAAGCCCATCCGCAACGCGGGACACCTCCATTTGGACGGATGCGAAGCAGAAGGCATCCGGCGCCGGACGATTTCACGCAGCGACGGCCCGCTTTACCGCGCCGCGCGTGACGCCTCATGGGGCGATCTGTGGCCGCCTCAAGACGATTGACGCGCTTTCGTGCGCGCCATCGCCGCGGCGGCGATCGCAAACCCGGCATGCGGCAAAGCGAGAGCGGCGAAGTATCCCGGCGGTCCGAACAACGCGATCGCATAGGACAACAACGGCGGTGCCACGATCGCTCCTATCAGAAAGAACACGATCATCGAGGCACTCGCCGCGGTGCGCTCGCTCTGCTCCAAGCGTTCGCTGACACGTGCGACGCCGACGGCGTAAAGCGGAAACGTCGCTGCCCCGAACGCAACCGCGAACACCATCAAAGCAAACTCACCGTCGACCAACCCCACCAGCGCCGACAGCGCCGCAACTCCCGCCATCGCCGCCAAAACCAGCCTGCGGTCCTTATGATCGGCGAGCGACGCGACCGGAAATTGCGCGACAACGCCGCTGACGATGGCGAGCGTCATGAAAATCGACTTCGCCAAATCGCTAAGGCCGATCAACTCGACAAGTGCCGGCCCGGAGGCCATCAACGCCGCCCATGCATAGCCGGACAACACGACGGCGGAAACGCCGAACGGCGAACGCCTGAACAATCGGCCCAGCCCCATCTTTCGCGGCGCTTCGAAACGCGGGTTCTCGACCGCTTCAAAGCGCAGGAAGCAGAGCGCCGCCAGCGTCAGCATAGCTGCGATCAGGAACAACAACTCGTTGCCGTACCCGCGCGCATTCAAAAACAACTGCCCGGCCGCCAACCCGCCGAGTTGCACCATCAGATAGATCGAAAACACCCGCGCGCGCCAATCGTCCTTCGTGCTGAGATTGAGCCAACTTTCGACCGTGGCAAACGCACCCGAAAGCCCGAACCCCGCCATCAAACGCAGGAAAATCCACAGCAACGGCGCATCGCTCAGCGCATAACCGGCGGTCGCCGCAACGGCCAGCAGAATGAAACCTGCAAGCGCCGCCACATGCGTCGAACGCGCAATCGCCGCCGGCGCCATCAAGGCACCCGCGGCACTTCCGGCATAGAACGCCGACAACACAAGCCCTTTAAGCCAAGGCTCGAACGCGCGCGCCTCACTGGTGACGCTGATCAGCGTGCCCGTCACGCCGTTCCCGGCTTGAATGAGCGCCATCGCCGCGAAAATCGGCCACCAAAGGCGCAGGATTTGAGTCATCGGCCCCGTCGGATTCGAACCACGGCCGCAACCTTATGACCAACCGCGCGCCAAGAAGCCAGCGCGCGTTGTCGCAAGTTAAATGAGGCCCTCGTTCATGCGCCTGAACTTGGGCTCTTCATCGCCAGGCGTGCCCGCCAAATCGGGCACCGGGTCGAGTGCCGCCAAGAGTTGAACCATAATCGGCGAGAGTATCAGCGTGTCGTCGCTCACATACGACCCGCCGGAATAAACCGAAGTACTCGGCAACGTGCTGTCCGTCGTCGCCCCGCGCCAAGGCGTCGTTCGCACCTCGGCCAATGACGTGTCGCTGACCTGTGGTACATTTTCGTGCTTGCGCGTCAGCGCGGCTGCGACCGTGGCAATCGAACGGGCATCGCCGTTCTTAGCAAAGAAGATCGAGCGATTTGCGGCGGCAGCCTGCGGAAACAATTGCGCCGCCGAAGCGTCCGGGTTTTCGGCGGCAGCGCGGATCAGTTTTGTCGCGGCTTTCGGTCCCAAGAAATGGGCGACGTAAAGCTCGCCCTGCGAAACGCCGCGACCGAGTTCGCCTTCCATGTCCGCGCGCATGTCGCCGGTCATTTCCCCGGCCATCAAAGCCGCGGCCTCGGGATTCTTGCGCAGGGCAAGAATTTCCCGGCGCAGCGCCCCATCGGCCACCTTGAACCGGCCATTACTGCCGACCTGGATCGCATCGGCATAGGCCTTCAGCCCGTGTTCCGCGCCGTGCTCGCGCACGGTGCCAAGCCAAGTTTGCTCGATGAATTGAAACAGACCGGTGGCCGACGAAGTCGCCGCCTGAGCCGCGGGATTCAGGCTAGATTCGCGCATCGCCGTCTTCAGAAGATATCCGAAATCGGTGCCGGTTTCGACCGCCGCGCGGCGCAAAGCCGACATCACCCCGTCCATTTTGGCGGGCGTCGCTTGAGCGGAGGAGATCTGATTGGCGTTCATGGCAACGGCAAAGGTTCGCAAGGCCCATGCCAAGACGTTGAGGGGTGTTTCCAGACAATCTCAAGTCGCGGCCACCCCCATCGAGCGGGTCTGGAAGACTAGAACATATAGGGAACAAGCGGACAAAGCCAACGTGTGAATTCGCCGTTCGCGTTCAGGCAGCCGAAACCCTCGAGCGCCTAGGGTGACGCAGTCGAACACCGGAGGGCCGGATGGATCGCTCGCAGTACTACGGCCGAACGCCGCTGCCCAAGTCGGCAAAATTTCCGCTGGCATTGGCCGGTCTGCTTTGGATGGCTGTGATTTTCTCGCCCTTCGTCGCCTTCACCGTGAACGGGGTCGTGGACGACTCGAACTGGATGCCCGCATACGTCACCGCCGGTCTATCGTTGCTGTTGCTGGCGCTGCTGCATGGCAGGGCCGTGGCAAACTACTTCCGGCTTCCGAAGGCGCTCCGCGACGAGTACCAATTCGGCAAGCTGTATCCGGCGACCCCGCGGCCCTCGTCGCGCGGGGACCGCGCTTTCGATCTTGGCTCGAAACGCGCCGTCGTTCGGGTTTCGGAAGATGGCGTTCAGGTCTCGCCGGCCGCGTTCCTTCGAACGGACTTCCGGAGCGCGATCGAAGGCACGCACCTCAAACACACGTCTGCCTTGGGTGGACAGCAATACAAGCCCCACCTCTTCGTGGCGTGGCGCGACATCAAAAAGTGGGAAGTGCGCGACGACAGCGACGGCCCGGACTACTATCGGCTAATCTTGGCGAAAGGCGGCTACATCTGCATCCGCCGGCCGTCACGCGCGCAGGATGAATATGAGCTCCTGGACGCGGTGCGCGGCGTAGGCCAAATGGCCGTCAGATTGCTTTGCGACGTGCCGCGTTGACACTCGACGGCGGCAGCAAAAATAGTGGGACATGACAAAGGGGCTTGTAACAAACCGATGAAGATGTCGGGGCGGAGTAGATTTCAACGCCGCACGCAATCGTCGGAGTAACCGCGCGGCACTCGCGAAAGCGCAGATAAAAGAAGTCCACCCCACATCTTCAGCTCGGGCGACGAGTCCGTCTCATGGCTCACGCGCCTGCGAAGGGTTAGGCGCACTGTCCCCGTAAATCCCCACTTATTTTGCAGAACTGCGCTCCGAACGCCGTCGCCCGAAGCGCTCGCCGAAGAAGTCGTTCGGTTTCCATTCGACTTGCCCGGCGTCGTTCGCGACGATCAACGCAAACATCAACCCGGTGCGGATAAAGGTCTCCGCGCCCCGTTCGCTGAAGGGTTGAGAGAGATCGTCGCCCGGCTGATGATAGCGATCGGCCAGGAAGGCATCCGTCGCTGCGGCGCCGTCCACCGATGGTTCGGCCGAGATCGACCCGGGCTTCAGATTCACGCCGGGTATACCCCGTTTGACAAACGAAAACTGATCCGAACGGATGAGCCGCACGAGTTCGGGCTTTTTGTCCGGGGTCACGCTTACCCCCACCGTCGCGGCAGCGAGTTTCAACACGTCTTCAAGTGTGGAGTGAACGATGCCATAGCCCTCGACATCGGCGATCGGAAACCCGAGATACGGCATGTCGAAATTGAGATTCGCGACGATCGAGTCGATCGGTATTGGAGGGTGTTGGGCCAAATAGTCGGAACCCCTGAGACCTTGCTCCTCGGCCGTAAAGGCCGCAAATACGATCGATCGCCGAGGCCGGATAGGCGCGACGGCGAACGCGCGTGCAATTTCGAGCATCACGGCAACACCGGCCGCGTTGTCGTAGGCGCCATTGTAGATGGCGTCGCCCTTCGGTTTGGACATCACACCCAGATGATCGAGGTGCGCCGTGACGAGCACGAATTGACCGCTCAGTCGAGGGTCCGATCCGCGCAGAACGCCGATGACGTTTGGCGACGACACGCGATTCTGCACGGACCGTCGCGTGAGCGTTGCCGTCGCGCCGCCATCTAAGCCCTTGATCTTGCCCGCGAAGAACTCCGCGAACAAAAGGTCGAGATCGTGTCCTAAGAATTGAAAAAGCTTGGCGGCGCCCTGGGGACTTAAGGCTGCATTGCCTTTCAACTCGGCAAAGCCCTCATGCGCCGTCCCATCGGCTTCGCGCCAACGCAGACTTGGGTGGTCGGCCGTGTCAAGAATACGCTGCCATGGCGTGCGCTTCCGGTCGACGGGCGTTTGCACGGTGACAACGCCGACGGCGCCCAGTTCGCGCGCCAGCTCGTACTTCTCGGTTGCCGACGAGTAGAACGCGCGCTCGCTTGTACCGAACTCCGGCGGCGCTCCGGTAAAAACAACAAGAATTTTGCCGCGCACGTCGATGCCGGAGAAATCGTCGTGGCTCCGCTCGGGCGCACGAATGCCATAGCCCGCAAACACAAGCGGCGCCGTTACGGTTTCGTCGGCGTCGCCGTAACCGCCTGTGACGACAAAATCCTCGCCGAATGCAAACACGAGATCGCGTCCCTGACTTCTTAATGTCAGCGCGCCGGAGTTGGGAACCAGGCGTGTTTCGATAAATTCGACGCTTTGAAGAAAGCCTCCTTCGTCGCCAAGAGGCTGCAGCCCGATGTCGCCGAATTGCTTGGCAACGAAGGCAGCCGCGCGCGCGTAGTCTTCTGTACCCGCCTCTCGTCCGCGCATGCCGTCTGCGGCAAGCACTTCCATGTCGGCCCGCATGCGGCTGGCCGACACCGAGTGCATCATGGCCTTTCCGGCCTCCAGATTGCGATCGACCGGCGGCGCGCACCCGCCCGCCCACGAAGCCGCCGCGATGCACAGAGCCTGCGACAACGGTGTCACGGACGCGCTTGGATAGGCGCGGCTTCGCAAGCCGATACGCGCAAGGGCGTTGGACTTGCCTGGGACGCAGCGCTGCGATCGACTGCCGAATGGTTTCGCGCGACCCAAATTGCAGCGCGTTTGGCCGGCAAATAACCGTCCGAAAAATTCCCGAAATTGTTTTGAAATTTTCATCTCAAGTCGCTCCTTGCCATCGTGGCCGGAGCGGAACTTGGACGAACATCGTCTCTTCGGGCGCCCGCTTTGCCCGATGACATCAATCCTTACGACTGTCCGACCGCATGTCAAGAAGTTCGTGGCCGTGGCACATCGCAGGCGGCTGTCTTCGCCGCGCGGATCGCGGCGGATATCGCCGAGCATCTGATGTCAGCGAAACTCTAGGGTTCTCTAATCGCGGCTCTTCCGTCAACTCCATCCTTGTCGCGGCTCCGGCCTGGACCATGATTCTCTTCGTGATCGGAACTTCGTCCGTCACATCATGGCGTTCGAAAATAAATTTGTGAAACGAACTGAGTGATGGATTTCACGCGCGCTTCATGAGGCGGACCTTAAGCCCGCCGGAGCGAAAAACCCCGGCCGCTATTCTGCAACCGGGGCTTCACTCGATCTGCGATTATTCAACGGCGACCGTCACCGTGCCAGTCGTTACGCCGGCCGTCGCGCCAGTCGCGGCGATGGCGGTCCCGATCCCGGTCGCGGTTCATGTGATAATACGACGCCCGGTGGTTCTCACGATACCAATTGCGTTCGCGGTTGTTGCGCCAGCGGTGCCAGCCGCGATCGCGATCATAGTAGCCGTCGGAATAGGCGATGACCACATTGCCGAACTGGAAGGAGAAGGACGAGTCGCCGTTCCCATACGTAGGTCCGTAGTCGTTGTACCCCTGATAATTGTTGCGGCCCCCGTAATAGTCGCCCTGGCAATACTGCTGTTCGACGGTCCTCCCGCCATACTTGCGGCAGATCTTCGAGCTTGAGTTGTAGTAGTCGCCGTTGTTGTAACAACAGGGCTTTGAGGCGGCTTGGGCCGGCGCGGTGAGGGCCAACGCGCCGACGCAGGATGCGCCGAGCAGCGAAAGCAATGTTCCGGTGAATTTCATGATTGAGGGTACTCCTGTGTGTCGGTGATTGCTGCGTTGACGCAATACCAATGAGCGCTAGACCACCGGCAACCGCAGCGTGGTGTCTTCGTGCGGCATTCCTTTACGAACAGTGGATTACGCCGTCACCAGGATGAAACGCGCTCACAGCCGAATGGGTTGCGCTTTACGGGCGGCATCTTCGTGGCCGGCCGGAATCACCGCGAGTCCGCAATTCACCCCGGATCGCGCAGCCTCGCCCCGAACTGCCGGACCAACGACGCCGCCTCGTCGTCCGCATAGGCCTCCGCCACGCCCTTCCCCCACACCGGCCCCGGCCACGCCGCATCACCCTCGCGCCGCGCCACGATATGCACGTGCAGCTGAGACACGACATTCCCCAAGGCGCCGATATTGATCTTGTGGCATCCGGTCATGGTCTTGAGCGCCGCCGCCGCCGCGTTTGCCTCGCGCCACAGCAACGCGCGCTCGTCCTCGCCGAGGTCGAACGCTTCCACCATCCCGGCCCGGCGCGGCACCAGGATCAACCACGGAAAGCGCCGGTCGTTCATCAACAGGATGCGCGACAAGTTCCAGTCGGTCACGACGATCGTGTCCTGCGCCAATCGCCGGTCGAGTTCGAATGCGTCCGTGGTCATTTGCCCGCCCATCTGGTGGAACCTATCGCACCGATGTATAGCGCGTCGGGCAAATTCCGTGGGGACTGAATGAAAATTGCCGTGGTCGGGTGCGGCGTCGGCGGACAGGCCGCGGCTCTGTTTCTGAACCGGCAGGGACACGAGGTCGAAATCTTCGAGCGTTTCCCCGAGGCAAAGCCCGTGGGCGCCGGTCTTCTGCTCCAACCGCCGGGTCAGGCGGCCCTCGCCGAACTCGGACTGTTCCGGCAGCTGGCGCCCAAAGGCGCGCGCGTCGACCGGCTGTTCGGGCGCACGACGTCGAACCGCACGGTCCTCGATCTCGAATATGCGAACTACCGCACCGACTATGCCGGCCTCGGCATCCATCGCGCGCACCTGTTCGAAGCACTGCACGGCGCGGTGCGCGACGAGGCTATCCCGTTGCACCTCGGCGCAACGATCGCCGACATTGCCGATGTCGAACGCCCGATGCTGATTGAACAGAACGGCGAGCGCCACGGCCCTTTCGATCTCGTCGTCATCGCCGAGGGCGCTCACTCGCTGCTGCGCAAAAAACTTCATCCGCGCGCTCGCGATCCCGCTTATCGCTGGGGCGCGCTCTGGGTCACCTGCCCCGACCCCGGCGGCCATTTCGCGGGCACGCTGTGGCAGAAATTCAAAGGCGCGGAAAAAATGCTCGGCGTACTTCCGGTCGGCCTTGTACCGGGCGGTAACGGCGTGCCCCACGTCGCGATGTTTTGGAGCCTGCGTCTCGATCAATTCGAACCATGGCGCCGGCAAGGTCTCGACGCCTGGAAAGCCGAAGTCGGAATGCTCTGGCCCGAAACGGCGCCCCTCCTCGATCGCATTGTTGAAGCCGATCAACTGACGCTGGCCAGCTACTGCGACGTCGTCATCAGAACATGGCGCAAAGGCCGTTGCCTATTCATCGGCGACGCCGCCCACGGCACCAGCCCACAACTCGGCCAAGGCGCCAACTTGGCGCTGGTCGACGCGTGGACCTTGGCCGATGTCCTTTCAAAGGAGAGCAATGTCCAAACCGCACTCGCCCGCTACGAGCGCACGCGCCGCGCCCATGTCGGCTATTATCAACTGGCGTCGCGCGCGCTAACGCCGTTTTTCCAATCGCACAGCCGAGTTCTGGGTGGATTGCGCGACGCTTTTATGGGTCCGATCTGCCGCTGGCCGCTGACAGGCGACATGATGGTGGCTACGTTGTCGGGCGTGCGATGCTTGCCGTTCGGAACCTGGCAACCGCCCACTTGAGGAGACAGACATGCGACTGGTCATCGCGATCTGCGCAATTTTGTTTGCAACCTCCGCCGCCCAAGCGGATGTGGCCTACAGCGTCTTCGGTGTCCGCCCCGGCGACACGTTGAACATGCGCGTGCAACCCAATCCGAACGCGCCCGTCGTCCAGACCATCGCGCACGATGCCGAGGGCATAGCCTTGACGGGCAAAACCGCACAGGGCGATTGGGCCGAAGTCACCTTTCGTCGCAAACGAGGCTGGGTCAACGCACGTTACCTTGGCATCGGATCGCCAGGACGTTACCAACTGCCGGCCTTTCTCGATTGTTCGGGCACGGAACCGTTTTGGTCGGTGACGCTCAGGCCGGGGCAGGCGCGCGCCGACATGATGTTCGCCGAGAAGCGCTTTTTCTTCCGCCTGACGCGCGCCCAGCAAGCGATGAACCGCAGCGAGATCTGGTTGATCCGCGCCTCGGGCCGGCCCGCCGGCGAACTGTCGCTCATCGTGCGCAACGAAACCTGCAGTGACGGCATGTCGGACAACCGCTATCCATACTCCGCCATCGCATTGATCTCCGGCCTCGACATGGTGGCCGGATGCTGCCGCCCCGCCACCCCTAGGTAACCAGCATGACAAGCGTTCTAAATGGCATTCGCGTCTTGGACTTCGGCCGCTACATCGCGGGCCCCTATTGCGCGGCGCTGCTCGCCGACCTCGGCGCCGAAGTCATCCGCATCGAAAAGCGCGACGGCTCGGAGGACCGCACGCTGATGCCCGTCCTTCATCGCGACGACGGTACGCCCGGCGAAGGCGCATTGTTCTTGCAGATGAACCGCAACAAGAAAGGCTTGACGCTCGATCCCGCGCATCCCAAGGGCCGCGAGATCGTCAAGCGCCTGATCAAAACCGCCGACGTCGTCGTCGTCAACTTGCCGCCGCAAACATTGCGCAGCCTCGGCCTCGACTGGCCCAGCGTCCACGCAATCAACCAGCGCACGATCCTAACGACGGCATCCGCCTTCGGCTCGGGCGGTCCTTACGAGGAACGGTTGGGCTTCGACGGCGTGGCCCAAGCGATGTCGGGCGCGGTCTATATGTCGGGCACGCCGGAGCAACCCGTGCGCGCCGCGGCCTCGTGGGTGGATTTCGGAACAGCGTCGCTGGCCGCCTTCGGCACCATGTCCGCCCTTTTTGCGCGCCAAACCACGGGGCGCGGCCAGCACGTTGAAGGCGCGCTGCTGCGCACCGCGGTCGCCTTCATGAGCCAAACCCTGGTCGAACAAGCGGTCCTGCGCAAAGATCGCGTCGCCACGCTCAACCGCGGACAAACGGCGGGCCCTTCGGACATATTCCGCTGCGCCGACGGCTGGATCACGATCCTGATCAACGGCGACCCGTTGTTCAAACGCTGGGCAAGACTCGTCGGCGAGGAGCACTGGATCGGCGATCCGCGTTTCGCCACCGACGAAGCGCGCGGCGACAACGGCGAAATCCTCAGCGCCCGCGCCGCGAAATGGTGCGCCGCCCGCACCGTCGTCACGGCGCTCGCCGAACTCGAACGCGCGAAAGTGCCCGCAGGCCCCATCCTGTCGCCCCAGCAATTGCTCGACGACCCGCACGCGAAAGCCGCCGGCTATTTCGCCAGCGTCGCCTTCCCGGGCCTCGCAAACCCGGCACGGATCGCCGCAACGCCGGTCGTCCTCTCCGAAATGCCGGGCACGGTTCGCAGCCCGCCGCCGGAACTTGGTCAGCACACGGACGAAATTCTATTGGAACTAGGACTATCAAAAGCGGAAATCGACGACCTGCGAACGTCGGGCGCGATCTAACGCGTCAGCGCCGCCGCCGCCCGCCGTCGCATCAGGTCGGTTTCTTCGACCCCAAGCACCGCGTCGGACAGCGCCTCGGCATGCGCCATGAAACTCTGCGCCCGCGGACGCTTGTCGAACTCCAGCGTGCGCAGCTCCGTCACCATGCTGTCCGCATAGTGGCGCAGATAGGACGACACTTCCTCGAACGCGATCTTGTGCGAGGAATAGAACGCGCCGCCGCCCGCATACGGCGTCGATCCCGCCAACAATTTGCTCCACAACAGAGCGCGCTCCACTCTCGACACGTCCGGATCGCGAGAAAGATCGGGCCGCCTGGGCCCTCGTCCGCCGAACGCGCCCAGCTTTTGCACCGGCAGCGCCGCCACAATCTCGCGCGGCGCCCGCGCGATCAAGGCGTCCATCGCGTCGGAGGTCAACTGCCTGATCTTGATCAGACGTTGCCCCCACTTGCCGTCGCGCTTGACGCCGATCTCGCGAACCAACCCGCCCGACATCTGCACGAAGCGATCGAGCTTATCCAACAGCGCATCGGGCTCGAGCGCGTCGGGGCGCACGGATGCGATATCGAGCGCCAGGTGTTCCATGTCGGCCAGCAGAATATCGCCGACGATGCCCATATCCGTCTGACTGAATAGAATTTCGTCGGTTCGCCGCGACATCACCGTGGCCAATCGCAGCGCCTCCCACGGCCGCTTCAAACGCGACAGCACCAGCAAACCGACATAAGGACACAACTCCGGCCGCCGCGCCGCCAACTGGTCGTAGTGATCGCGCACGAAGGACGTATGTTGCTCGGTCAGCGTGTCGATCCGTTTGGGCAGAAGGCTGCGCAAAGGTGCCAGATCGTTGGCGCCCGAGAGCAATAGCGCCATCTCCTCGACATCGCTCAACGCATCGTCGCCGCCGAATTTGACGCCTAGAATGCGCCGTTCGGTCGACGCTTCGCCGCTCCGCCCGGACGCCATGCGCACCGCGGCGACGATTTCCGCCTGAAGACGCGCGACCAGATCGGTTTGCAGCTTCGGCTCTCGCTGCAGCACCGCATGGGCGATTTGGGATTCGAACTCGGCCAGCGTCACCCGCAAACCGTCCTTCGCAAGCCAGCGCCAGAGCGCGCGAATGCTCGATCTTAGAATCCGCCCCGACTGTTTGAACTCGCGCGGATCGTTGATCAGAAAGTCGGCGAACGGCTCGCACGCCAGCCGCTGGGGTATGGGGGTCCGCCGTGCGCCGGACGCACGCAACACCGGACGCAACCCGGAAAGGATGAGATCGGCGGGCATTCCGGGCTTACCCTGAAGCCGGTCGCGCTCCACGGCGACGGCAAGGGTCGCCGCCTTCTCCGCCGGCAGCGACGCCAAAAACTGCTTGAGTTCATGTTCTTTGGTGGGCAGTTGCATGATGCAAAGCAGAGCCCCGATACGCCGGTAAAATCAGCGGTTGGTCGGTTGCCCTCCGCGGTTATTCAACATCCAAGATCATTACCCGGCGGCCACCGTGCGACGAACCTTGCGCCGGTCTATTGGTTGCTTCGGTTGTCGCCGCCGCCTTGCGACCCCGCGCCGTCGCCGCCGCCCGAGCCGCCGTCAGGACCGTGATTGCGCTGACCGAACGGCTTGAGACCGAAATCCACGGCTTCGTCGCCGGCGCTCCAATCCTTGTTCTCCGGCGTGCCGACCGTGCCGTCGGCAGCGACCTTGACCATATCGCCCTCGCCCATCGGCGTCTTCTTGCCGTTGGCGTCTTCGATGTCGCCTTCGCCGTGTTCGAAGAAGATGGTCTGGACATCATTTTTGTCGATCTTGATCTTCACGGTCGTCCCGCGAATGCCGATCGTCACCGACGGCGTTTTCAGCTTCACCTGATCTTTCGGCATCGAGCCCGACACGAAGCGAAACAGGCCCTTTGTCATTTTGAGTGTCTGCCCGCCGGTTCCCTGCGCACCGCCGAAGACGTAATTGTCGACGACCACGCTGGAAGCCGAACCCAACGTCAAACGGCTGCCGTCCGTGAACGTGACTTCCAGCGCGCCGGTTGGCACCGTCTCGAGCCGAGCGTTCTTGACCACGGGATCAAGCCGGAAGATCGGCGCTTTGTTGCCGGCCTGCGGCGGCGTTTGATAGGCGTATCGCTCGACGCGGGTCGCCTCGCCGACATTTTCGGCAAGGGCAATCGAACCGAAACAAACCGACGCCGGCAGCAAAAAGACGAGAAACGAGACAGCCGCGTTCAAACGCATGATGCACCCCTGCCGTTGAAACGAACGAGGCAGAGAACGGTCTTGTCCGCTCCCTGCCCCCACTGATTCACGAATCTAGGGTTTGAAGCCCACCGCCGCAACCGTTCGATTGCACCAAATGCGACGGCCGCTACGCCGCTAAAGCCCAAACCGTGACGAATGCCCTACACCGGGACGATTTCAACCTCGGCGCCCGGATAAGCCCGGCGAATTCGCGCCACTTCGATCGGGTCGGTCGTGACCCGGACCATCCCAGCAAACGTCACCCGGTAGGCATATCGCGGGCGCGAGGCGCCATAGTACGCGGCGTTGCGGCCGAAGACCGAAACTTGGTTCACGACGATTTTCCTCACTCACCGGTTGCCGGAACACGGGCCCGCGCGGGGCGTGCACGGCGCTCGTTCGTGGTTAATATGCACACTGTGCGCCTTATGACAAGTATGTGAACCGCACCCAGTGCGCTTTTTTATCATCGGTGGCGACGCCGGCAAGCAACGTGCTATCGTCCGTAGGCAGAATGCATCTGCACAAAAACAAGAACATGGTGGACATCCCAATGAAGGGACACGACTTTAAACGTTGGCGCAAGAGCCTTGATTTATCTCAGAAACAAGCCGCCGACTCGCTGGGCCTAAAACGCAGGGTCGTGCAGTACTACGAGAAGGGCGAACGCGACGGCGACCCGGTAAAAATTCCGCGCACGGTCCGCCTCGCCTGCTCCGCTCTCGCGGCCGGGACCGAGGACTATCACGGCCCCGAAAAGGACAAAAAAGAAAAAAAGAAAAGGAAGAAGGCCGACGAACCGAACTCGGCCTCGCGCTAAGCGGCCCGATCGGCGGCAGGCAAGTCGAGCTCCACCGACAAGCCACCGGCGTCAGCCCGGTTGAGTTCGAGCTTGCCGCCGTAGAGCGACGCGATTTCTTTCACGATCCCAAGCCCCAACCCCGAACCGGGTTTCGACTCGTCAAGTCGCTCGCCACGCTCCATCACGCGCTGTTTCTGTTCCTCGTCCAATCCGGGGCCGTCGTCGGCAACTACGACGAGCAGCCGGCCGGGCTTGTCCTGCGATACCGCGACCGTGACGTTGCCCTCGGCCCACTTGCAGGCGTTGTCCATCAAATTGCCGATCATCTCTTCAAGATCGGACCGGTCGCCGCGAAAACTCAAGCCCTCCGGACATTGACGCTCGATCCTGATGCCGCGCGATGCATAGATCTTCGACAGCGCCCGCGTCAGATCGGAGACGACGGGGGCAGCCTCGGTGCGCGCGCCGATCACCGAGGCGGAACCCACGGATCGCGCGCGCGCCAGATAGTGGTCGACCTGTCGCCGCATCACTTGCACTTGGCGCCCAACCGTTTCGGCGATCTGGCCGGGCACACCATGCACTTCGTTGGCCAGCACGCTGAGCGGCGTCTTGAGGAAATGCGCCAAATTACCCACATGCGTCCGCGCCCGCGCGACAACCTCCGCGTTGTGCGCCACCAGCGCGTTGAGCTCGTCGGCCAGCGGTTGGATCTCGGCAGGGAACGCACCCTCCAACTTGTCCGCTCGCCCCTCGCGAATGGCAGCCAAAGACTGCGAAACTTGATTCAGCGGCGCAAGACCCAAGCGGACTTGCACGAACATTAAGACGATCAATCCCGCGCCCAAGATTACGATCGACCAAGACAACGTCTTGTTGAAACCGGCGACATCGGCTTCGACATCTTTCAAATCGCCTGCGACAAGAAAATGCAGATTCTTGTTGCCCACGCAGGTCTTGCCGCTTTCCTGCTCGTCGGACGCGGGAAACGACACCACGCGCTCGACCATGCGCAAGCGTTGCTGCTTGGGTCCGATCACCAAAGCCTTGCGGATTTCACCCACCGCCGGCGCACTGCCCGTCGCCAATGACAAATCCCAGAGCGAGCGCGACCGCATGGTTTGCTTCGGCTTGGCGTTATCGGCATCCACCGACGATATCTGCCAGTACCAGCCGGAAAACGGATTCATGAAGCGCTCGGCGATCAGGGGTTTGGGCATCGCGACCGTGCCGGCGCAGTCGAGTTCGGCCACCGCGATCACACCTTCGAGATCGGACAACAGCCGCGTGTCGAAACTACGCTCGACGGAGCCGCGAAAAATCGAAGATAAGAAAAGTCCACCCACGGCCAAGCCCAAAAGGCTCCACCCCGCTGCAATGGCAATCAGACGAAACGCGAGAGAATTAGTGCGCAGCATCGGCGTCGTCGCCGGCGGCTCCTTCGTCGAGCTTGTAGCCCAGTCCCCGCATCGTGTGAATTAGGTTGACGCCGAGCTTTTTGCGCAAACGTCCGACGAACACTTCGATCGTGTTGGAATCGCGATCGAAGTCTTGGTCATAAAGGTGCTCGACTAACTCGCCGCGCGAAACGACGCGGCCCTTATGATGTCCCAAATAGGCAAGCAGCCGATACTCGAGCGACGTCAGCTTGACCGGATTGCCGTCGACCGTCACCCGCGCCGCGCGCGTGTCGATGCGCAATGTCCCGCATTCGATGTCGGACGAGGCCAGTCCCGCGCTACGCCGCAGCAACGTGCGGACGCGTGCCAGAATTTCCTCGGTATAGAACGGCTTGGCGACATAGTCGTCGGCCCCGGCGTCCAGCCCCGCCACCTTGTCGCTCCAACGGTCGCGCGCCGTCAGAATCAACACCGGCATCATGCGCCCCGCCTTGCGCCATTTCTCAAGCACCTCGATGCCGCCCATCACCGGCAGACCGAGATCGAGAATCACGGCGTCGTAAGGTTCGGTGTCGCCGAGAAAATGGCCTTCCTCGCCGTCCTTTGCCGTATCCACGACATAGCCCGCATCGCGCAATGCGCCCGCAAGCAATCGCGACAGGTCGGCATCGTCTTCGACAACAAGGATACGCATGGTCTCTTCAGCTTTCCTCAGCGGCCGCCGCGCTGGCTGAGAATCTGTCCGGTCTCGGCGTCGGCGATTATGATTATCACACGCCCGTCCGGTGTCAGCCATTTGATGCGGTAAACCAAATGTCCGCCCGCCGGATACGGTCCGTCGACATCGATATGATAGCCCGGATACATGCGGGCGATGTTGGAAAGAATCGCCTGAAGCGGAACCAGCCGTCCCTCCCGCACGCCGTCGCGCGCGCGATCGTGATCGCCGCGACCGCGACCGCGATCCGCCAACGCCGGGGCGATGGACGTGGCGGCCAAAGCCGCGATCAATATGAGACGAAAGATACCGCGCATGGCCGTATGGATAAGAGCGTCCCCGTGAACCCAGCATGAATGGCCCATCCAGACCACATTCAGGATGCCGGTCGCAATATCCGCGCCAAGGGTCGGATATGCCCCCCTTAGCACAGGAGTTAATTCAAATGCGCAAACTTGTGACAATCGCTGCAACAGCCCTGACGCTGAGCGCGCTGAGCCTCGCCACACCCGCCTTCGCCGATCACAACGACGCCGGCGGAAACGGCCGCAACAACCAATACCAGAATAACCAGCACGACAACGACGACGGCTATCGCGGCGACCGCGGCCGCGACAGGAGCTTCAACTTCGGCCGCCACGAAGGCAATTTCGATCGTTGGGAACGCAGTTGGGGCGACCGTGGCTTTGGCGAGTACCGCCACCATCGTCCGCTTTCGTATTGGCAGCTGACGCGCCGCCTTGAGCGCCAGGGCTATTACGGCGTGCGCGGTTTGCGCAAGAGCCACTTCGGTTGGGGCTATCGCGCCTTCGCGTTCACCGGTCGCGGACGGCCCGTGATGTTGCAAATCAATCCCTACTCGGGCCGCGTCATCCACGTGCGCCACGTGTAAGCATCAATAAGTCGTGACTGAAACGCCGGGCGAAATGCCCGGTGTTTTTTTTATGCCGTAAGCGACGGCCAATAGGCTTCCGCCCCGGCCCGCGCCGCAACGCGCCCAAGCTGTTCGGCCCAAAACGACTCAGACCCGAATTCCGCCCGCCACGACCACAAGCGTCGCGTCGCGAAATGCAGCGAGTGTTCTTTCGTGATGCCGATGGCGCCGTGTACTTGGTGGGCGATCGAAGCCGCAGCACTCGCCGCCTCGCCACAACGCACCTTCGCCACCGCCGCCGAACGCAAAAGCGCCTGCGGATTTTCGAGATCGGCAATCGCGCCATCCGCGGCCATGCCCGCCGCCGCCGTATGACCGGCAAGCACGGCCAATTGCTGTTGAATCGCCTGAAAGCTCGCAATCGGTTTGCCGAACTGGACGCGCGTACGCGCATACTCGACCGTCTGCAGCAACACGCGCTCGAGCGCGCCCGCCATCGCCACCGAACGCAAGGCAGCACCAGCGCACAGCAAATCGTGACCGCCAAGACCGGGAACCGCCTTTCCGGCCGTGTCGCCAAAGTCTATGCCGTCGCGCGCTTCGCCGGCGACATTCACGTCGTTCGCAAGCTTGCCCCGTCGCGTGGCGATCAGCACGGCTTCTTGGCCGCCTTGCGCAGCCAACAGAATGTTGGTCGCGTAACGCCCGAACGCCACGCGGTGCGCGCCGCCTTCCAGATGCGCGTGATCGCCATGCGTATGCGTGTGCCCGTCGAGCACGGCAAAGCTCAACGGCCCCATCGGCGCTTTGATTTTGCGCGCCGACAAAAAGGCACGCACGACAATTGTCTCGCCCAGCGGGATCGGCGCCAAATGGCGGGCCGCTGCGCGCAATAGAACTGCCGTGTTGGCAGCGCGTTCCGCCGGCGGAGTCTCGCGGTCGGCCAGCGTGTCGAGGAATCCCGCCTCGTCGACCGCATCCCACAGCGCCGCCGGCCACTCGCCGGCCTCCGCGCGGTGCAGCAGATCGCCCGTCACATGCTGCGCGAACAGGCGATGGGCGGCATCGCGGATAAGGTTCGCGGTTTCGCTCATCACCTCAACCCCAAGCCGCGCGCGATGATACCGCGCAGGATTTCGCGCGTACCGCCGCGCAGCGAGAACGAAGGCGCGACCTGCGTGAGATAAGCCTGCACGCGAGAGAGCGCCGACTCGGACTGAGGCGACGACTCAAGCCCGAATAGATCGTGTGCCAGCTCAGGAATTTCTTGTTCGAACAGCGCGCCCAGATCCTTCACCAACGCCGCCTCAAGCGCCGGATTTGCCCCTTGTTCAAGCTGCGTCGCCACCGAAAGCGACATGCGGCGCATCGTCGACAGCCTCGCCGTGATCCGTCCCAGCGCGATCGCCACCCGCTCCGAAGGCTTGTCGCCCGCCGCACCCACCAGATGTTTGAGCAACATCATACTCGACAAGAACCGCTCCGGCCCCGAACGCTCGTAAGCAAGCTCGGCCGTCACCTGCGCCCAGCCTTGTCCTTCCGCCCCGATCAGCGCGCCGTCGGGCAGCAGCGTGTTGTCGAACACGACTTCGTTGAAGTGCTTGTGCCCTGTCAGATCGGCGATCGGGCGGATTTGGATTCCGGGCAATGAAAGGTCGACGAGAAATTGCGACAGACCCATCTGACGTTGGTCTTGGCCGTCGCCCGTGCGGAACAGCGCGATCATGTAGTGCCCGCGATGCGCCCCCGAGCTCCACAATTTGGTGCCGTTGACGCGCCAACCCTCGGTCGCACGCACCGCGCGTGTGCGGACGCTGGCCAGATCGGAACCCGAATCGGGTTCGCTCATGCCGATCGAGAAATAGGTTTCGCCTTTGGCAATGCCGGGCAAACAGCGCCGCCGCTGTTCTTCGGTGCCGAACTTCAGCAGCAACGGCCCGCTTTGACGGTCGGCGACCCAATGCGCCGCCACCGGCGCGCCGGCGGCGAGCAATTCCTCGATCACCACATAACGTTCAAGCGCCGAGCGTTCGTGCCCGCCATAGGCCTTCGGCCAAGTCATGGCGATAAAACCGCGCGCGCCAAGCTTCTTGGAGAAGTCCGGATTAAACCCGCTCCACGACTGCGCCTTGAGTTCCGGCGCAAGCGATGCAACTTCGGCCGCAATGAACGCACGCACCTCCGCGCGCAGTCGCTCTGCTTCCGGCGGAAGCGTCGCGAGCTGAAAACTGAACGGAAGCGGCTGAGCAAGGTCCATTGTGGGCCGCACTATGGCGCACAACTTCGACGTTACTCAACCGGCTTCGAACGCAAAGACGCTAAAGTCCCAAACCCAGTTTGCGCTCAAGTTTGCGGCGGCGGCGTACCGCGCTGTCGCGCACCAAAAAGCCGGTGGTAAAGCCCGCCAGCATGATGAACCCGGCGAGGATCAGCGCGTCCATGCCGGGTCCTCGCGATAGTCGAAGTTGCGCAGCGACGATTGCGGCCTGAAGTGGCCCTGCAACCCGCGCATCTGGGTCCCCAACGCACTGACGCCGAATCCGGCGGCATAACCGATTCCGAACAACACCCCCACCGCGATAAAGAGATCCATCTACCATACTCCGTTCTAATGTCGGATTTTCGAACTGCGGCGGTCCGGATCTGAATTTCCAAAACTCAATCGCATTGACGAGTTGTGGTCTGGAAACATCAGTCCGGTCTCAAAACGCAAGCGATGCCTTGACACCGCTGCAATCGCTTATGGATGCGCGCTGTTAACCGGTCAACACTTGAAAAGAAATTTTCTGCTTGGCGAAGTGCATCGCCATGATTCGCCGCGCGTGAAAATTGAAATCGATGAACGAGAATCAGTTTTTCCATGCGGATAAGTTGTGCGCACCCACCGGCTGCCCGCCCAACACGCAATCGCCCGTCACTTGCCCGGGCACCTCGATCGACTCATTTCCATAGTTGAAGGCGAAAGTGATTCGTCCGCGCCGCCGGATTCGCATGTCGTCGTTCAACAACACGGAATCAACTCCCGCAAGCGTCAACACGTGCTGCGCGATGTCCGAGGCCAACTCGCGCGACGGCCACGCGGCTAGATAGAAACGCGAATCAAGGCCCACCAGCGCGGGCGCGCCATCCGAAAAACACGCCATCACGTCAACGCCGTTGGCCGCTTCCAGCGTTTCCGTCCACACGCCTGTCGTGTAGTTGCGATTTCCCCAACCGATATGACGCATCACCCCGGGCCGCAAACTCTCGACGCGCGTAACCCTCACCGGCAAAAGCGATTGCAGAGGACCGGGCGGAAGATTCCCCGGAATCTGAAAACTCTCGGTTTTGGCGCCCGTACGAATCCCAAAGACGGTAACCCCGCCGAACGCCGCGAACGCTTTCGCCGCGCCTTCGCCGATATGCGGCAGGCTCGGCACGAACGCGGCGCGATAGGGCGAAAGATCGTGACCGGGCGCAACGATGTCGACATCGACGCCCAGCCGCCGCAACGCCGAATACCAAGCAAACACCAACGCCAAATAGCTAAATCCGCGGCCTTGCGGCTGGATCGCATGCATCCAAGCCGCGTCGTAATCGAACACGATGGCGACCGGCGCCGCGGCGGCGGGCGTTGCGGCGACATCGCGCCACCACTCGGCATCGAGTTCTCGGGCAACCTGCGCCGCTTCATGCCCGCCGACATCGAGCACGTTGTCAGGTCGATTGAGCCCTGCATGCATCTGTTCCTGAGCGAACGGCGCCTGACGCCAGCGGAAAAAGCTGACGACGTCGGCGCCGTGCGCCAACGCTTCCCATGCCCACAACCGCACCATGCCGGGTGACGGCGCCGGATTCCACGCCGACCAGTTTACCGGGCCCGGTTGTTGCTCCATCACCCAAAACCGGCCGCGCCCGACGCCGCGATAAAGATCGTGATGGAACGCCGAAATATCGGGATGCCCCGTCGTCGCATAACGCAGACGTTCGGCCTCGGTGAAACCGGTGTGCGGCAGGCTGTCCGTAAAGCCCAGCGGATAGGAATCCCAGCTGGCAAGATCGAGCGTCTCGCCCGTCTTGAAATGATCGAAGTCGAGAAAGCCGCCCATGAAGTTGTGAGTGACGAAACGCCCCGGCGAAAGCCTGCGCAAAATCTCCACCTGCTCGGCGTTGAAGGTCGCGACCTGATCGGAGGAAAAGCGAAAAAAATCGAGCCGGTGAATCGGATTAAGTTCCGTGACCGCCGACATCGGCAAATCGATCTCGTCGAATGAGCGATACTCCATGCTCCAAAACCGATTGCCCCACGCTTCGTTGAGCTCGTCGATGTTGCCGTACTTCCTTTCAAGCCAGTGCCGGAACGCACGCATGGCATCGGGCGAATACGAGCGAACCGTATCGTGACAGCCATACTCGTTGTCGGTCTGCCAGCCCGTGACGGCCTCGTGCCGGCCGTAGCGCGCGGCAACGGCTTCGCTGATACGCCGGCTTTCGGCGCGGTAGGTTTCGCTTGAAAAGCAGTAATGCCGCCGCGACCCGAAACGGCGCACCCGGCCTCGGTCGTCGACCGGCAGGACATCGGGAAATCGGTCGATCAGCCATTTCGGGGGTGTCGCGGTTGGTGTCCCCATGACGATCTTGAGACCCGCCGCACCCAGTGTCGCAACTGCCCGGTCGAGCCAGTCCCAGTCGAACTGGCCGGGGTCGGGCTCGATCGCGCTCCAGGCGAATTCCCCGATCCGGACATAGGTCAGGCCCAGCGCGGCCATCCGCCTCGCATCGCTGGCCCAAAGGCTTTCGGGCCACTGTTCGGGATAGTAGCAAACGCCCAGCATGAAACTTCCTTAAGGATGGAGTGTCGCAATTTCGCCTAACCGATGGGTGAGTGACAATGGCGCCTAGCGATCCGGCGATCCGGATGAAACAATACCCGCAGTTGAGAGCTTTAAGCGACGCCCATGGCCGAAAACGACTCCGACGGCGACTTATCCATCGCGCCCGACCCTTGGGAGCACGATCCCGTCCGCACGCGCCGGCCGTGGTGGTTCTGGCTTGCGACCGCCTTCGGCGCCGTAATCCTGTTCTTTTCGGCGGCGTTCGTTGCGCTCTATTACTGGTACCAGCCCGACTTACCGCTAACCGCCGACCTTGGCGAACTCAATCGCACGCCGTCGATCACGCTGACGGATGCGGGCGGCAAGACGTTTGCCACGCGGGGCGCCGCCTTCGGCTACCGCGTGAAAGTCGAGGAGATGCCGGCCCATCTCCCGGCGGCATTCATCGTCACCGAAGACCGGCGCTTCTATTCGCATTCGGGTATCGACGTGCGCGGCTTGTTGCGCGCGATGCTCGCCAATTGGCAAGCGGGCGCCGTCGTGCAGGGCGGTTCGACCATCACGCAGCAATTGGCGAAGAACACGTTCCTGAAGCCCGAGCGAACCTGGACCCGCAAGTTCGAAGAGATGTTCCTCGCCTTCTGGCTCGAGCGTCACTATTCGAAAGAGCAAATACTCACACTCTATCTCAACCGCATCTATCTGGGCTCGGGCGCCTACGGCGTCGATGCCGCGGCGCGGGAATATTTCGGCAAATCGGTGCGCGACGTGACCCTGCCCGAAGCCGCGATGCTCGCCGCGCTGACGCGCGCGCCCTCGCGCTATTCGCCGGAAGCCGACTTGAAGCTCGCCCAGCAGCGCGCCAACCTGGTCGTCGATCTGATGCTCGAAGACGGGTTGATCAACGACGACGAAGCCAAGAAGGCGAAAACCAAGCCCGCCAAACCTGTTCTGAAAGAAGGCGTCGAAAGCGCCAACTACTTCGCCGACTTCGTGATGGACCAGCTGACCAAGCTCGACATCGCGCGCGACAAGGACCTGATCGTGCGCACCACGATCGACACCAAGCTTCAAACCGCCGCGCAGAAAAACCTGACCGCGATCTTGGATCGCGACGGAAAAAACCGGGCCGTCAGCCAAGGCGCACTGATTGCGATGGAACCCAGCGGCGCCGTGCGCAGCCTCGTCGGCGGCCGCGACTACACGCAGTCGACCTTCAATCGCGCCTTTCAAGCCCATCGCCAGCCCGGCTCGGCGTTCAAGCCGTTCGTTTATCTCGCCGCCCTCGAACACGGCCTGTCGCCCGACGACATTCGCGACGACGCGCCCTACGAAAACCGCGGCTGGATGCCCGAGAACTACGACGGCAGTTATCTCGGCCCCATCACGCTGCGCGAGGCGCTGGCGAAATCGGTGAACACGGTCGCCGTGCGCGTTGCCGACGAAGTGGGCCGGCGCAAGGTGATCGAAGTCGCCCAGCGTCTCGGCATCCAATCGCCGCTCGAACCCAATCGATCGCTCCCGCTCGGCACCTCGGAAGTGACGCTTTATGAGATGACACGCGCTTTCGGCGCTTTCGCCAATAACGGAAACCGCGTCGATCCTTATGTCATCTTGGATGTAAAAACCGCAGACGGCACGGTGCTCTACGAATACCGCGCCGCGCCGCCGATCACGGTGATGAACCAGCAGGCGCTGTCGGACATGAATCAGATGCTGTTCGAGGTCGTGCAAACCGGTACCGGACAGCGCGCCAGTCTCGACCCAAGACCCGCCGGCGCCAAGACCGGCACCAGCCAGGAATGGCACGACGCCTGGTTCGTCGGTTACACCGCCGACTTCATCACCGGCGTTTGGGTCGGAAACGACGACAGCACGGCGATGGGTCGGGTCGTGGGCGGCACGATCCCAGCCTCGATCTGGAAAGCCTATATGACCGCGGCTCATCGCAACCTGCCGATCCGCAACTTGCCCGGCGTCGACCCCTACGGCGAAGACTATTCCGAAAGCCAAAACGGCAACTACGAAGACAATCCTTGGGTCGAGCGCGACGCCGATGGCAACCCGCGTAACGACGATCGCGGCTTGGTCGAGGAATTCTTCGATGACTTGTTCGGTCGCCGCGAGCCGCGAACATCGGCCCCGCTTCCGCAGCCACCTCCGCCGCCGCCCGTCGCACCACGGCCTTCGCCGGAGGTCGAGGAAGGCACCGACCCGCCGTCCGACGAGCCCGGCCCGTACCGCCAGCCCGAGCCCGACCCGGAAGAATCCTCGCCTTTTTGAGCCGTTTGCCAATCGTTGACGATTTTGTGCGACAGCAGTGCGATTAGGGGAACTAAACATCGTGTGGTTTGCATCGCGTTTGATCGGCGCATTGGTGTTGGCGATCGTCCTTGGTCTTGGAAGCGCGTATGTATCCGTCATGTCGCTGCGCGGCGCGCATACCATCCGGAACGGTCCGTGGACGACAAGCCTTGAGACGGGCGGTACCGATGCCGGCATGTACATGCGCGCCTTTGTGGCGCTGACCGGCCTACTCGCGCTGAACAAGGACGAGACGATTTATTATGGCGCGACGCGCGACAGCAGCGGCGAACCGCTCGACGGTGCCTGCGCCTATCGTATCGAGGGCCGCGATCCGGACGCGCGCTGGTGGAGCGTCACGCTTTACGGCACCGACCACTATCTGATTGCAAACCCCTCGAACCGCTATTCTGTCAGCCGCTCGAACGTGACGCGCGCGACCAACGGCACGTTCGTCATCCGCCTGTCGGCCACACCCGAGCCCAGCAATTGGATCGCGACCTCGCCCGACGGCTTTCAAATCACGCTTCGCCTCTACAATCCCAGCGAAACGGTCATAGCCGATCCCGCCGCCGCGCCTCTGCCGTCGATCGTGAAGGAGGCTTGCGCATGATGCGCTGGATCAAATGGTCGGCCTTCGTTGCAATCGTTGCAACCGTCGTCCACTACGCTGCCGTCACCGCGTTGCCCGGCATGATCATGTGGCGCGTGATGGGCCAAGCGGCCGCGAAAGGCACAAACACGATCGTCCACACCGAACGCAGCACCGCCGCCTCGCGCGCGATCGTCAAACCCAGCCCCGACCTGCTCTATTCGCGCTGCATCTACGACGTAACGCGCACGCCGTTGAAGATCACCACCGCGGCTCCCACGGGCACCTATTGGTCGGTGGCGCTCTACGCGGCGAATACGGACAATTTCTTCGTCCTCAACGACACCGGCGCAAAGGGACGTCCGGCGACGATCATCATCGTGGGTCCGGGCCGCATCGTGCCGCCGCAGCCCGAGGGCACCTATGTCGTCAGCACGCCGACACCCAAGGGCCTCGTCCTCTTCCGCACGCTCCTCAACGACGACGCGCGCGAAGGCGAAATCGATACAGAACGCCGCACTGCAAGCTGTGAAACGCTGCGGCCCGCAGGAGCGCGTGAATCCATGTGACCCATCCGGGGTTGTTAGGCTAATCTCACGTCAACGACCTTGCACCCGAGACGACATCATGCCCCGCCCATTCGGCTTCGCCACGCTGCTAACGCTTGCCGTTCTCGCCTCTCCAGCACTCGCTGCCCCCGCGAAACCGCCCGCATCGCCGCCGGTGACGATCACCTTCGTCTCCGACTGGAAAGCCCAGGCCGAGCACGGTGGCTTCTATCAAGCGGTGGCGACCGGACTTTACGCCAAGGCCGGGCTCGACGTGACCATCAAACAAGGCGGCCCGTCCGTGAACACGCCCCAATTGATCGCGGCCGGCGCAGTCGATTTCGCGATGGGATCGAACCACTTTCAACCGCTGAACCTCGCCGCTGCCGGCGCCGACGCGCTCGCGGTCGCCGCGATCTTTCAAAAAGACCCTCAAGTCCTGATCACCCATCAGCGCGCCGACATCAAGTCTATCGCCGACATGAAGGGCAAGCCCATCATGCTGTCGGACGCTACGGTCTCGACCTGGTGGGTCTGGGCCAAGTCCCGCTACGGTTTCACCGACACGCAGGTTCGCAAGTATACGTTCAACCTCGCCCCCTTCCTCACCGACACGAACGCGATCCAGCAAGGCTACGTCTCGTCGGAACCCTACACGATAGAAAGCCAAGGCAAGATCAAGCCGAAGGTTTTCCTGCTCGCCGACTACGGCTATCCCGGCTATGCGAACTTCATCATCGCGCGAGGCAAGGACGTGCGCGAGCGCCCAAGGATCGTGCAAGCCTTCGTCAACGCAAGCCTCGACGGATGGGCCAGCTATCTGACCGGCGATCCGAAAGCGGCCAACGACCTGATCAAGCGCGACAATCCCGAAATGACCGACGACATCATCGCCCAGGCGATTGAGCAATTCAAAACGCGCGGCATGGTTCAAGGCGGCGACGCGGCGAAATTCGGCATCGGCGCGATGACGGATGCGCGCTGGAAAAAGTTCTTTACTCTGATGAGCGACAACAAGGTGTTCGAGAAATCGCTCGACTACAAAAAGGCCTACACGACCAAATTCGTCAACAAAGGCCGCGGCGCGCCCAAGAAGCCTGCGAAGAAAACGAACTGACCGCCCCTTGCTTCTGACCTTCGACAAAATCACCAAGCGTTTCCCGAACGGCACGCTTGCGCTCGACGATGTTTCGTTCGCCGTCGCCGCCGGCGAGTTCGTCTCGCTCGTGGGACCCTCCGGCTGCGGCAAGAGCACGGCGCTCCGTTTGATCGCCAATCTCACCCAAGCCAACGCCGGCCGGATCGCATGGGCGGACGTACAACCCGCGCTGGGATTCGTATTCCAGGATGCCGCCCTCATGCCGTGGGCGAACGTCGAAAAGAACGTGCGCCTGCCGCTCGAACTCGGAGGCCTCGACGCGTCCAAAATCAAAACGCGCACCGCCGAAACGCTCGACCTCGTGGGCCTGTCCGCTTTCGCGAAATCCTACCCGCGCGAGCTATCCGGCGGCATGCGCATGCGCGTCTCGATCGCCCGCGCGCTCGCCGCCGAACCGTCGATCCTGTTGATGGACGAACCGTTCGCAGCCCTCGACGAACTGACGCGCGAGCGATTGAACGACGACCTGCGCAAATTGTGGGCGGCAAGGAACCTGACGATTATCTTCGTCACTCACTCGATCTATGAAAGCGTCTATTTGGCGTCGCGTCTCGTTGTGATGAGCCCTCGTCCCGGCCGCGTCGTCGCCGATGTCGCCATGTCGGACCCGATAACCCGCGACCCCGATTTCCGTCTGACGCCGCTCTATGGCGAGCGCTGTCGCGAAATCCGTGCCGCGCTCAAACGAGGCGAAGCAGCATGACAAGCGAACGCATCTTTGCCTACGCGCTTCCCGCGCTTGTGGCCGTCGCCGTTGTCGCGTTTTGGGAGTGGGCGGTGGCCACATTCGAGGTCTCGCGCTTTGTACTGCCGCCACCGTCGGAGATCGTCGAAGCTGCGGTTAAGCATTGGGTCTCGCTGCTCGACTCCGCCTGGGTGACGATTCGCATTACGCTTGCCGCCTTCGCGCTCGCGCTGATCTTGGGCGTCGCCTTCGCCACGTTGTTCGCGCAAAGCCGTATGATCGAGCGCGCGCTGTTTCCCTATGCCGTAACGCTTCAAGTCACGCCTATCGTCGCCATCGCGCCACTCATCCTGATCTGGGTCGGTCTCGACAATGCCGAGCGCGCGGTGCTGATCCTGGCCACCATCGTCGCCTTCTTCCCGATCCTCGCCAACACGACGCTGGGCTTGCGATCGGCGGATCGCCAACTGCACGAACTATTCGACCTTTACCGCGCCAGCCGTTGGCAGCGCTTGGCGCGCCTGCAGTTTCCGGCCGCCCTGCCCTATCTGCTCGCCGGCATGAAGATCGCGGGCGGCCTCGCCCTCATCGGCACGGTCGTCGCCGAATTCGCCGCCGGCTCCGGCACCTCGACCGGCCTCGCTTGGCGCATCGCGGAGGCAAGCAACCGCCTTGAAATCGCAAAGGTCTTTGCAGCCCTCGCCCTTCTCTCGGCCATCGGCATCGTCATCTACGCCGCCCTATCGCTACTAGAGCGCCAATTGCTCAAAAGCTGGCACGAAAGCGCCCGTCCAATTGAATAATACGTAAAAATATCGTTATTTAATATATTTCACGCCAAAACTTGACAATAAGACCCGCGTTCCCCATCCTTGGTGCAAGGATCGCCCACCAATGCCGCAGATTTTGACCGCAAATCGCCTGCTCGACGGAGAGGTTGTCTACCTCGCCGCCGATGGCGCGTGGGTCGAGACATT
Organism: Alphaproteobacteria bacterium; assembly: GCA_031413635.1. Taxonomy (GTDB): domain Bacteria; phylum Pseudomonadota; class Alphaproteobacteria; order Micropepsales; family Micropepsaceae; genus SZUA-430. Next base: position 52,951 of record JANOFM010000130.1, read on the forward strand.
GGACGCCGCCGCCGTGCTCGCCACCAAGGCCGAGGGCGAAGTCGCGCTCGCCACGGGAGCAAAAGCCGAACTGAACCAGGAAATCGTCCATGCCTACCTTTTCGATGTTGTGGACGCACCCGTTCTGAAGCCGGTCAAGCAACGCGAGATCATCCGCGCCGCCGGCCCGACGGTGCGCACCGATCTCGGCAAACAGGCTCGCCTCTAATGTATCGCTACGACGAGTTCGACCAAAAGGTCGTCGACGAGCGCGTCGAACAATTCCGCGGCCAAGTCGCGCGCCGGCTCTCGGGCGAATTGACCGAAGATCAGTTCAAACCGCTGCGCCTGATGAACGGCCTCTATCTGCAGCTGCACGCCTACATGCTGCGTGTGGCGATCCCTTACGGCACATTGTCGTCGCGCCAGCTGCGCATGCTTGGCCACATCGCGCGCAAATACGACAAAGGCTATGCACACTTCACCACGCGCCAAAACCTGCAGTACAATTGGCCGAAACTAGCCGACATTCCCGACATCCTAGCCGACCTCGCGACGGTCGAGATGCACGCGATCCAAACCAGCGGCAATTGCATCCGCAATGTGACCTCGGACCACTTCGCCGGCGCCGCCGAGGGCGAGGTCGACGACCCGCGCGTGTGGTCGGAAATCATCCGCCAGTGGTCGACGTTCCACCCGGAATTTTCGTTTTTGCCGCGCAAATTCAAGATTGCCGTCACGGCATCGGCGAAAGACCGCGCCGCAATCAAAGTCCACGACATCGGCATCGTCATCCGCCGCGACGCGACGGCCACGCTCGCTTTCGACGTCTATGTCGGTGGCGGCCAAGGGCGCACCCCGTTCGTCGGGCATCTGATCGGCGAAGGCATTGCGGCCAACGATTTGCTCGCCTATCTCGAAGCCACGATGCGCGTCTATAACCAGTACGGTCGTCGCGACAATCTTTATAAGTCGCGTATCAAAATTCTCGTTCATCAGATCGGCCCCGACGAAATGCGCCGGCAGGTCGCCGCCGAATTCGCCGAGGTCAAAGCCCAAGGGGCGCTCGCGCTGCCGCAAGCCGAGATCGACCGCATCAACGCCTATTTCACCGCCCCGGCCTTCGAAACGCTCACAGAGGACACCTCGCGCGCCAAGCAACGCCAAGCGAGCAACGCCTTCGCCACCTGGCACGACATCAACGTCGCCCCGCACAAGGTGCCGGGCTACGCCATCATCACCGTATCGCTGAAACCGATCGGCGGCGTCCCGGGTGATGCCAGCGCCGATCAGATGGATCTGATCGCCGATCTCGCCGAACGGCTGAGCTTCGACGAAGTCCGCGTCAGCCACGAACAGAACCTCGTCCTTGCCCATGTCAAGCAAAGCGATCTGTTCGCGCTCTGGCAAAAGCTCGACGCGGCCGGTCTCGGCACTGCTAACTACGGCCTCATTACAGACATCATCGCCTGCCCCGGCCTGGACTATTGCGACCTCGCCAATGCGCGCTCGATCAACATCGCCCAAGCCGTTTCCAAGCGCTTCGCCGACCTCGACCGCCAACGCAACATCGGCGAACTGAAGTTGAAAATTTCTGGCTGCATCAACGCCTGCGGCCATCACCACGTCGGCCATATCGGCGTGCTCGGCGTCGATAAGAAGGGCGTCGAGTACTACCAAATCACGCTCGGCGGTTCGGGCGACGAAACCGCCTCGATCGGCGACATAATCGGCCCGGCTTTCGCCGAAAACGAAGTCGCCGACGCCGTCGAAACCTTGGTCGATACCTATTTGAACGCTCGCCAACCCGGCGAACGCTTCCTCGACACATACCGCCGCCTCGGCATTCAGCCGTTCCGGGAGAAACTCTATGTCGCTCATTAAGAACAACGAATTCGTCGACAACGTCTTCGCGCGCGTCGCCGACGGGGAGACCCCGACCGACGGCGCGATCCTCGTGTCGCTCAAGCGCTGGCAGGCCGACCGCGACGCGCTGATGGCGCGCAACGCGCCGCTCGGCTTGGCGCTAACCGCCGACCAATCGCCGGAAGCGCTCGGCGCCGACGTGCACCACTTCGCCGTGATCGAACTCGAGTTCCCGAAATTTCGCGACGGCCGCGGCTATTCCTGGGCGCGCCTGCTGCGCCAACGCCTGGGTTACAAAGGCGAAATCCGCGCCACCGGCGACGTGTTGCGCGACCAGTGGCTGTTCATGAGCCGTTGCGGTATCGACGCCTTCGAAGTCCGCCCCGGCACGCGGCTCGAAGACTTCCGCGCCGCGTTGAACGAGCAAACCGTTTTCTACCAACCCTCGACAGACCGCGTGCGCAACGTCCTGGAACTCCGGCACAAGACGCACTCAAGCCGCCAGAGCGCTTTGGCCGCGGCCGAGTGAGCGCGCCGCCGGAAAGTTCAGCGAAACGCTCGTGCCCCGCCCAAGCTCGCTCTCTAGCTCAAGCGTGCCGCCATGCAACACCATCAGTGCACTGACGATCGGCAGACCCAGCCCGGTTCCCGCGTGCTTGCGTACCTCGGGATTGGTCGCCTGGCCGTAGTCGGCCAAAACCTTGGGAATGTCGGCCCTCGCGATGCCGATACCGTTGTCGAGCACTTGGATTGAAATACCGCCATCGACGCCCAAAACGGCGCTCACGATGATCGCGCCGTTAGGCGGCGTGAACTTCATCGCATTCGACAAGAGATTGAGCACCATCTGCGCCATCGCGCGCCGGTCGACGTCAAGCATCGGCAAACCGTCGTCGACCAGAACCGTGATGTTGCGCCCGCCCTCCGCCGCACGCGCCCCCGCCAAGTGGCAGGCTTCGTCCACGACATCCGCAACGCGGACCGGCACGCAATGCAACTCCACTTTGCCAGCCTCGACTTTCGACAGGTCCAAAATGTCGCCGATCAGCGACAACAGATGCGATCCGCTTTGATGGATGAAACCCGCGTATTCGACATAACGCGCGTCGCTGGCCGAGCCGTACAATTCGCGCTGAATGATCTCGGAAAATCCCAGGATCGCGTTCAACGGCGTGCGCAGTTCATGGCTCATCGCCGCCAGAAAGCGCGACTTGGCGGCGTTCGCCTCAACGGCCTCCGCGCGCGCTTGTTCGAGCTCGACCACCTTCTCCGACAGGCTTTGTGTGCGCTCGCAAGCCAGCCGCTCGAGTTCCGCGTTGGCGGACGCAAGATCCATCGCCTCGCGCTCGGCCCGCTCGTGCGCCATCGCAAGATGCGCCACCATCATCCCCGTAAAGCACGAGATGAAAACGATCGCGCCCACGACAAACGCGTCGGAACGCGACACCCAGACGGTGAACGGGCTATCGCCGTGGAACGCAGGCATCACGCCCAGCAAACACAGCAGGAGCAAACACGACAAAATGATACTAACGCGCATGAAACTAAGCCTTTCTTCGATCGGCCCTCAACGCGAACAGGCACAGGCGCCGGTTCGACACTTCCTCATGTGACGAACGCTACAGCCTATCCGTCACCGCCAACCTAACTTCACCATGACGATTTAAATTGCATTGCGCGGGCGCCAAGTTGACCAATGTTCGCCCATCCACTATCCACCCGGCATTCCACAAACGTGTTGATGGGGCACTGTCCATGCCGGCTTCCGCGCAGCTATTGAGCAAACGAACGCAACTGCCGCGCTACCGCTCGGTTGCCGAAATGATCGCCGAACTTCGGCCCGCCTTGCCCGTCTATGCGTTGTTTCCCGACGCCTTCGCTAAGGTCGCCAAGACCTTCATCGACGGATTTCCAGGCGAGACGATGTATGCCGTCAAGGCAAACCCCGCTCTGCCGGTTCTCGACCTCATCCACGACGCTGGGATCCGTCACTTCGACGTCGCCTCACTGTCCGAAGTTAAACTGATCCACGAACGCTTCCCGAGGGCGCGCAAGAGTTTCATGGCCCCCGTTCGTATTCGCGGCACCGCGGGCGAGGCTTTTCGCAGCTGCGGCGTACGCGATTTCGCGCTCGACAGCACCGACGAGCTCGATGCCGTCTTGCGCGAAACGGGCGCCGCCAACGATCGGTCGATTGCAGCCTCTCTCACGCTCTACGTCCGCCTTCAGGTCCCCGCCGACGGCGCCCTGCTTGAGCTCTCCAGCAAATTCGGCGCCAGCGTTGGCGAAACCGCGCGTCTGCTGAAAGACATCGTGGCCAGAGGCGCCAAGCCCGCTTTGACCTTTCACGTCGGCTCGCAATGCCTGTTCCCACGCTCGTACACGACCGCGCTCAAACGCTGCGCCGAAGTCATCGCGCAATCGGGCGTCGAACTTGCGGCTATTGACGTCGGCGGTGGCTTTCCCGGTTACTATCTCAACGTCACCGTGCCGCCGGTCGACGAGTTCTTCACGGCGATCCGAGACGGCGTCGCAGCACTCAATGTGCCGAAGACGTGCGCCATCCACTGCGAACCGGGCCGCGCGCTCGTAGCCGACGGACTCTCGGTCGTCACGCAAGTATCGCTGCGCCGCGACCACACCTTGTTCATCAATGACGGCATCTATGGAAGTTTGAATGAATACGCGCTGAAGGACTGGCCGGTGCGCTATCCTTTGCGCGTGCTGACTGCGCAAGGCGACGGGCGTATCGTGGAAAAAACCGGACGTCCGACCTCATTCAAAGCCTTCGGCCCGACCTGCGATACGCTCGACGTTTTGCACTATTTGATCGACCTGCCCGGCAATGTGGCAAACGGCGACTGGATCGAATTCCAAATGCTCGGCGCCTATTCGTGTTCGCTCAGAACCGCCTTTAATGGTTTCTATCCCGATACTTTCGTGGAAATCCATACACTTGGATCGGCGGCTGCCACACCGAGTTAGGCATTTCTCCTGACCGAAAATTTACGGGTTTCTAGCGATGATGTCCGACGTTTCTGGGTTTCTTCGTTGCAACGGAAAGCCGCAGGCCCACCATGTCGGACGAAATTCCGCAACTTCAGCGTTTGATCGACCTCGCCAAGGAGCCGTCGAGTGACAAGCGGCGCGAGCTATTGCGTCAAGTCACCGACTTGTTCCTCGACAAGGCGCCGACTTACAACGACGCCGAACGCGATCATTTCGGCGTCATCTTGGGCAGCGTCGCGGGCAAAATGGACATCGCCGTTCGCGAACAATTGGCCAAGCAATTCGCGACCGTACCGTCCGCGCCGCACGGCTTCATTCAACAGCTCGCCAACGACGATTTCAGCGTCGCCAAGGATGTCCTGCAAAAGAGCACTGTTCTAAGCGACGTCGACCTGGTCGCAATCGCGCGCAGCCAAAGCCAAGACAAGCTGGAAGTGATCGCAAGCCGTCCAAGCGTCTCCGAGGCCGTGTCGGAAGCGATCGTCGACAACGCCAATGATGGCGTCGTCGTCAAACTGGTATTGAATGCGGGTGCAAAAGTGTCTCGCCCTACGATGCTGCGCGTCGTCGAGCGCAGCCAGACAAGCGACGTGTTGCAAGCCCCGCTTCTCACGCGCGCCGATCTTCCGCCGGAAATGATGCAGGACATGTTCATGTTCGTGTCCTCGGAACTTCGCACGAAGATCACACAGAGGCTCGACAGCCTTCCCGCCGGCGTCGTCGACAAGGCGTTCGCGGACGCCGCGCGCAACTTCTCCGTCGAGCTGCGCCAGGAAAAAGAGGCGGACCGCCGCGCGATGGCCTATGTGCGCGAAATGGCGCGCCGCAAGGAGTTGAACGAGCAGCTGTTGCATCAGCTTCTGCGTGGCAAGCAGAACGTCGAATTCATCCATGCCTTTGCCAGGCTCGCCGACGTCGACGTCAACACGGTGCGCCGCATCGTCGAAGCACGCAACGTCGAGGGCGTGGCGATCATCTGCAAGGCCGCGCGCTTCGACCGCACGACATTTTCGGCCATCGTCTTGCTGCTGGACCAATCGGCCGCACGTACGGCCCAACAGGCCAATGAGACTCTTGCGCTTTACGACAAAGTCACGCCGGAATCCGCCCAGCGCGTCATGCGCTTCTGGCGCGTCCGCAAAGAAGCCACCGAAGTACCGGCAGCCTTGGCGCAAGCAAGTTAGTGCCGCCGCTCGCGCGTCGCGGTGAACTTGATCTTCGGCCATTTGTCGCCGGTATAGCGCAGTTCCCACGCGCTCTTGGCCATGAATACCGGCGCGCCGTCGCGGTCGTCGGCGAGGTTGCCCTGATGTGCGTCGAGGAAGCGCTTCAACTCGACCGCATCGTCCGCGTCGACCCAGCGCGCAGTTTCGTAAAGCCCCTGCTCGAACGCGACTTCCAGCCCGTACTCGGCGGCAATGCGGCTCGCCAGAACGTCCAGCTGCAACTGCCCCACAACGCCCACAAACCACTGCCCGCCGATCTTCGGGCGGAAAACCTGCGTTACGCCCTCTTCCGCCAGCGCCTCCAGTGCACGCTGCAAGTGCTTGGCCTTCAGCGGATCGGCCAACCGCACCCGGCGGATGATTTCCGGCGCGAAATTCGGAATGCCGGTGAACGTCAGATCCTCGCCTTCCGTCAGCGTGTCGCCGACGCGCAGCACACCGTGATTGGGAATGCCGATAATGTCGCCGGGCCACGCCTCGTCGACCGTCTCGCGCGATTGCGCGAAGAACAGGATCGGGTTGTGCACGCTGATAATCTTGCCCGAGCCGGACTGCTTCAGCTTCATGCCGCGCTTGAAGTGGCCCGAGCACACGCGCATGAACGCGACCCGGTCGCGGTGGTTCGGATCCATATTCGCCTGAACCTTGAACACAAAGCCCGCGACCTTGTCCTCCTCGGGCAGAACCGTGCGTTGCACGGCCGGCTGCGCACGAGGTCCGGGCGCATGGGCACCAAGCCCCGTGATCAATTCGCGAATGCCGAAATTCTTCAACGCCGCGCCGAAATAGATCGGCGTCAAATGGCCCTCGCGAAAGCTGGCGAGGTCGAACGCCGGATACCCGCCGCGCGCCAACTCCATCTCGTCGTTCAGGTGCTTGTACTCGTGGGCCGTCAGCACTTCGGCCAAACGATTGTGCCCGACAGGTTGCGCGTCGCGCGCGAATGGCAGAAAATGGTTCTTGGAAAAATCCATCGCCCCGCGAAAATTCAAACCCGAGCCGACCGGCCACATCGCCGGCGTCACGTGCAGCTGCAACTGATCGGCGATCTCGTCGATCAGATCGAACGGATCGCGCGCCTCGCGGTCCATCTTGTTGATGAAGGTCACGATCGGAATATCGCGCAGGCGGCAAACCTCGAACAATTTGCGCGTCTGCGTTTCGATACCCTTGGCCGCGTCGATCACCATGATCGCCGAATCCGCCGCCGTCAGGGTGCGATAGGTGTCTTCCGAAAAATCCTCGTGGCCCGGCGTGTCGAGCAAGTTGAATACGAGGCCCGCGTACTCGAACGTCATCACCGCGGTCGTGACCGAAATGCCCCGCTCCTGTTCGATCTTCATCCAATCCGAACGCGCGCGCCGCCGGTCGCGTTTAGCCTTCACTTCGCCCGCCAAGTGGATCGCGCCGCCCATCAAGAGCACATGCTCGGTCAGCGTCGTTTTGCCGGCGTCCGGATGCGAAATGATCGCAAACGTGCGCCGCCGCGCCGCAGCCTCAGCGGGCGTGCGATCCACGATCTCTTGAACGTCGCTCATAACACCATCTCGAAATGAAGGCGCGCCTTGTAGCGGATTGCCGCCCGGCGCGAAACAGTCTTGTGTCTGCTAGGGCGCCTTGATCTCTCGGGCCGGGCCCGCCCTCAAGAAATCGCGCCAGCGCACGGAAACTTCATCAATGCTGCGACGGCTGACCGAAACCGTGCGCCCGTCCGAAAGCACCGCGGCGTAGGCGCGACCGGCCTTCCCGATCGAATCGACGCAGGCAAGGTTCACCACGTGGGAGCGATGCGTTCGTGCGAAATCCTCCTTCGGCAACTGCTCGATCAAGCTCGCGAGCGTGGCACGTATCAGGAGCGGCTTCTGCTTCGCGCGATCGGTAAAATGAACTTCGCAATAGTTTTCGACCGCGATGACGTGCGATACGTCCTCTACGCGAACGGCGTGCACAGCTTTTCCCGAACTGATGTTCACGACGTCGCGGCTGCCGATCGCCACCCGATAGGGCGCGTCCGTCTCATGCATTTTGATCTTGGCGCGCGACACGCTCAAGCGCCGCAGTTCGCTCTCAAGCACGCGAGTCCGTTCGGACTGGAAGATAACGACCGTCATCACCAACCACACGGGCGCCAGCTTCAACAACCAGTTGGCGTCACTATGCACGTTGATGACGCCGCTAAGGATTTCGTCGACCTGCGTCAACCCGGCAAGTAAGAGAACCCCCGCGAGACAGGCTAGCGCGCTGAACAGGGCCACAAATACCGGCAGCGACGCGAACTTGACGACGCGGAATCGACGGACACGCTGGAGCAACAGGTAGGTAAGAGCAAAGGCGACGGTATAAGCGCCCGTGATCAAGAAGGCATGGACGGCGAATTCTGCAAGAGGTTCCAGCGGCCCCGCGAAGAGATGCACGACGCACACCGCCAAAAGGGTCGCAAGCGCCGCCTTCGCCACGATCGACAACGGCAAGGGGTCGTCCACGCCTTCCGGCGCTGGCAACCGAACCGCTTCGGAGTCTCGACTGAAGGCCGATGACATTCCTGAATCCCTTTTGCAGCAAACACATTGCCACGATTGACGGCGTGACACATCCGTTCGCGGCCAGTCTGTGACCCTCCCGTTCGTCACAGATCGCGCATTTCCGTCACAGAACGGCGACAACCCTCCCGCTCGTCACGGTCCCTTACACACGCGTCACATCGCGCTTCACTACGCGCGCCCTGTCGATAGATGTGCGGCGTTGCCTTGCCAAGAAAGGAAATGTCATGGCGCTCGCTTCTGCCGCCCGGGCTTCGGCTGTTTGGGCTCTTTACATTCTTATCGTTCTCGAATTCCTGTTCATGATCACGCCGTTCCTGGCGTTCTGGTACTACCCCGTCTACAGCGGCTTCCTGAACCAACTGCGGGCATCCCCCGCGACAGACTGGTTGGTCGCGTTCTTCCTGCCCCATTTCTCGGACACCACCGATCCCGCGCTCGATGCATTGTCGTCGGCCGGTTGGTGGTTAATCGGCGGCGGTCTGCTCGTCTTCGCCATCACCGCAACACAAGTTTACTGGGCGAAGTTCACCCGCCGCACGATGGTGCACGGCGGCCTCTACCGCGCGATCCGCCATCCACAATACACTGCACTGATTGTGGCGGGCATTGGGGTCATGCTGATCTGGCCGCGTTTCGCCGTGCTGTTCGCCCTGGTGTCGATGGCGTTCCTCTATCTCATCCTTGCGCGCCACGAGGAACGCCTCTGCCTCGCTGCGTTCGGCGACAGCTATCGGAACTACATGGCCCGCACCGGCGCCTTTTTTCCGCGCCTCTTTTCTCCAACCGGCCCCGCCACGGTGCCGAGCCGTCCCGTCGCCACCCTGATCGCCTACGTCGTCGCGCTCGCGCTCGCGGGCGCTACCGCCTATGGCTTGCGTGAGCATTCGATGGCGCACATCGCCGCCGTCTACGGCGAACGCGAAGTGATCCTGTCGCCCGCACTTTTGTCGGAAGCGGAGCTTCGCCGGGCTCACGCGCTGGCCGCGCAGGATCCGCGCGTGAGTGCGCGGCTCGCCCAATCCCAGATCAATGCAGGGCGCGTGACGTACGTCGTTCCGACCGAATGGTCCATGGCCGATCTGCCGATCGATCCGTATGATCGCGCGGTCGCGGGCGGCCACAGCGCGCCGAAGACGTTTGACCGGAGCAAGCTGCAGGTGTTATTCGCAGTGGCCCGGACCTTCCGGCCTAAAGCCTGCGGCAAGAACATCCTGCGCCGCGCGCACGGCATTCGCCCGATTGCACTTGCCGACGTCGATCTAGCGTTGGGTGTGGTGACACTGGTGGTCGATCCGCCGCGCACAGTCGTATGGGGCGATATTCCCATGCCGCTCTTCTAGAACCGCAGTGCCTCGGCGCCGACGAGGCCCAGATGTCGCATTTCTGAGACAGGCAAGGTCCCGGAACGCGGCTATGGTCGGGCATCATGTTGAAAGAAAATCGTATGTCCATGAACGGACTTTTGCGCGGTCTCTTGGCGCTCGTCGTCGCGGCGCTTGTGATCCTTGCCGTGCAACCGGCCGCGGCGCGCAAAGAACCCGACGCTCCCGCACTCTGGAAAATCGACGGGCCGAAGGGCGATGTCTACTTGTTCGGTTCCGTCCACCTTCTGCCTCAAGGCGTGAACTGGCGCACGCTTGCCCTCAATACCGCATTGAATCAGGCACAGGTCGTCGTGTTCGAGATCGACCTCGACGAAGCGAAAAAACTCGCCACCATGCAGAAACTCATCGCCAAACTAGGTGTTTTGCCGGCGGGCCAGACGCTGCGCAAACTTCTGTCCCCGGAAGGCCGCGCGAAATATGAGCGCGTTCTAGGCTTGCTCGGCATTCCAGCAGCCAATCTCGATCCGCTACGCCCCTGGCTCGCCTCGCTCACCGTCAGCGTCCAATGGATTGTTTCCAAGGGCTACGATCCGAATTCCGGCGTCGACGACAAGGTCTGGAGCTTGGCAAAGCAAAGCGGCAAGAAGCTCGCGCATCTTGAATCCATCGAAGAACAGCTCGGTGTCTTCGCCGGTCTGACGCGCGATCAAGAAATCGAACTTCTGTTGGTTTCGATCGACCAGATCGACAAGACACCCGAATTGCTCGACAATCTCGTGACCGCTTGGCGCACCGGCAACACCGCAAAACTCGACAACGTCCTCAACGCCGACATGGACAATCTTCCGGCGTTGCGCGACCGCCTGTTGAAAGGCCGCCACGCAAAATGGCTACCCCAAATCGAGACCATGATCGCCGACGGCCGCAGCCACGTGATCGTCGTCGGCGCCGCCCACCTCGTCGGCAAAGATAGCGTCATCGCCATGCTGCGCGCCAAGGGAATCAAGGTCGAAGGACCGTAGGAAGTTTGCCGTCAGGAAGCGGGTGGAAAAGCCCCCGACGCGCGACTACGTTTGGCCCATAGCCGAACGGAGACGCCGGTGAGCGAGCGCGATTACGTCCTAGGCACGCACGACGCGGAAATCGCCCGCTTGCGCTTGCAACACCGCGTCTGGCGTCCGCGTATGCTCGATGCCTGGCGCCGCGCCGGCATCACGCAGGGCCAGACCGTGATCGATGTCGGTAGCGGCCCGGGCTATGCGGCACTCGACCTTGCCGAGATCGTGGGTCCGCAAGGCCGCGTGATCGCCGTCGAACGCTCCGCGCGCTTTCTCGACGTGATTCGCGAAGCTGCACAGCGAGACGCAGTCGAGAACATTTCCACCGTCGAAGCCGACATCACTGAAGGCTCGATCGGAGAGGCCGTGGCCGATGCAGCCTGGTGCCGCTGGGTGTTCTCCTGGTTGACGCAGCCCGAGCGCGGCGTCGCCAACATCGCCCGCGCGCTGAAAGTGGACGGCATCGCCGTCTTTCACGAATATCTCGACTACGGAACCTGGGGCCTCGCCCCGCGCTCGGATGCATTTGCGGCGTTGGTGCATGCCACCATCGACAGCGTGGCAAAGACCGGCGCCACCATCGACAGCGCCGTGCGGTTGCCGCACCTGTTGGAAGGGCAAGGCTTCGAGATCGTTTCGCTGAAACCGATCGTCGACATTGTCGAACCTCAAAACTATGTCTGGCAATGGCCCGTAGCCTTCGCACGCGGCTTTCACCAAAAGCTGGTGTCGGACGGCTTGATCGCCCCCGAACTCGCCGAAAAAGCGCTCGCCGACCTCACGCGCGCCGAAAGGGAAGGCGGCACGCGCATGATCACCCCCATGGTTCTGGAAATCATCGCCCGCCGCCGCTAAACCGCGCTTGTCAGTCGCATAGCCGCCGGGCCACTCTGTCACCCAACGCCATTCACAATTCGCGCATTGGGAGACACGCATGCTCAAGACCCGCTTCACCGAAATGTTTGGCATCAAGCACCCCATCGTTCAGGGCGGCATGCAGAATGTGGGCAAGGCCGAACTCGTGGCCGCCGTCGCCAACGCCGGCGCGCTCGGCTTCATCACCGCGCTGACCCAGCCCACGCCCGAACGCCTGGCCAACGAAATCAAACGCACGCGCGAGATGACGGATAAACCCTTCGGCGTGAACCTGACGATCCTGCCCACGATCAACCCGGTGCCTTACGACGAATACCGCCAGGTCATCATCGAAGCCGGCATCAAGATCGTGGAAACCGCCGGCAACAACCCTCAACCGCACATGCCGGTCTTCCACGCGGCGGGCATCAAGATCATCCACAAATGCACCAGTGTGCGCCACGCAGTGAAGGCACAAAGCGTCGGCGTCGACTGCGTCTCGATCGACGGCTTCGAATGTGCCGGCCATCCCGGCGAAGACGACGTGCCGGGCCTCATCCTCATTCCCGCCGCCGCCGACAAGATCACGATCCCGATGCTGGCGTCGGGCGGCTTCGGCGACGGCCGCGGCCTGGTCGCATCCTTGGCGCTCGGCGCCGACGGCATCAACATGGGCACCCGCTTTATGGCGACCAAGGAAGCGCCGATCCATCAACACGTGAAGGAACAAATCGTTGCCAACGACGAACGCCAGACCGATCTGATCTTCCGCACCATGCACAACACCGCCCGCGTCGGCCGCAACGCGATCAGTCAAAAGGTCGTCGAGATTGAGAAAGAAGGTCTGAAACACGGCGGCGCGAAATTCGAGCAAGTCCGCGACCTCGTCGCCGGCACGCGCGGCAAGGGCGTGCTTGAAACCGGCGAAATCGACGCCGGCATCTGGTCGGCTGGCCAAGTGCAAGGCCTGATCAACGACATCCCGAGCTGCAAGGAACTGATCGAACGCATCGTGCGCGACGCGGAAGAGATCATCCGCGCCCGCCTCGGCAAAGCGATCGCGGCATGAGCGGCCCCCCAGTCGAACGCGTCGCACAACAGGCCGGGTGGGCGGGGCTTTGCGCATTCGTCCTTGGCGTCGCGGCAGTTGCGGTTTCGGGGACACCGCCTTCGCCTGAGGCGACAGTGCAAGAGCTGACTGGCTACGCGCACGACAACAGATCTGGCGTCCTCCTCGCCGCGGCGCTCTTTCAAATCGCGTTGCCCTTCGTCTTCGTTTTTCTGGCGGGCCTGCGTCGCATCGCGAGCGGACACGACTGGAGCGCGGAAGCGCTTGCCGCCGGTGGATTTGCTTCCGGCGTGGCGCTGCAGATCGTCGCCCTAGTAGGCCAGCTTGCGTTCGTTGCAATACTATGGCGTGGCTTCACCACATCCGAGCAGCTGACTCTTGCCTACGATATGAACCTCCTGGGTCTCTACGCATTGACCTCGGGTCTCTCGCTCGGCTCGGTCGTCTTGACGTCGCTTGCAATCTGGCAGACTCGAGCGCTGCCTCTTTGGCCTATATTGCTCGCTGCAGTGGTTGCCGCCGCCACATCGCCGAAGTCTTCGGACTCTTCTTTCGCATGGGCTTTCTTGCGCTTGGCGCAGGACCCGGCCTCGTCGCCGTTCCTGCGTGGCTATTGTGGATGGCTGCCGTCAGTGTGACCATGCTCGTGCGCAAGGCGTAACGGCATCATTGAGGGCGCCATGGGCATCAAGCAAACGCTCGACGTCATCAACGCCATGGAGCGCGAAGGCGTCATCGCGCGCTACGCAATCGGCGGCGCCGTCGCGGCGTTCAACTACATTGAACAGACCGTCACCGAAGACCTCGACATCTTCCTGTCCATCGAGAGCACTTCACACCTGATCACACTCGATCCTATTCTCCAAGATCTGCGACGGCGCGGTTACGCGGACTTCCGAAAGTAAGGGATCGTGATCGAAGGTTGGCCGGTGCAATTCATCCCGGTCGGCAACGCGCTAGACAAAGAAGCACTCGCGAAGGCCGAACCTACCGAAATTCGAGCGAACGGCGGAAAAGTCCGCGCCCGCATCATGAAGGCGGAACACCTCGTGGCCCTGGCTTTGCACGTCGGCCGCCCGAAGGATCTGCAGCGAATTGGACAGTCTCTCGACGAAAAGGCCGTCAACCTGAAGAAACTCGATGCTGTAATTGCCCGCCATAAGCTGCGGACTGCATGGAAAGCGTTCTGCCGAAAGACTGGCAGGCGCGACCCGCTTGCTGCAAAATAGGCGTATGCCGACACGCAAGCCAAAGCCCACACCGTTCACGCTCGAAGCCGCCCTCAAACAGAAAGAACAGGCGCGCAAAGTCCGGCGCAAACTCTCCTTCGGCGAAAAGATCGAGCGCATGGAAGCTCTGCGCGAACGCCTGCGCCCCTTGAAGGGGGTACGCGAAGCGCGGCGCAAGAAGACCGGCTCGACCGCTTTGAGCAAATAACCCGCCTCAATACGACTTCGGTAATCCCAACGCTTTCTCGGCGAGGAAATTGAGGATTATCTCGCGGCTCACCGGCGCGATTCGGGCGATCAGAACTTCGCGGAACAGACGCTCGACGTGAAACTCGCGCGCATAGCCCATGCCGCCATGCGTCATCACCGCCGTCTCGCACGCTTTGAAGGCGGCCTCGGCGGCGAGATATTTCGCGGCGTTCGCCTCGATG
>JANOFM010000131.1:0-5308 GCA_031413635.1 Alphaproteobacteria bacterium
CCCAAGGGCTATTCGAACGGGATCGAAGCACAAGGAAGGATGATCTTCGTTGCCGGTCAAATCGGCTGGGACGAAACAGGAAAATTCAAGATCGGCACGCTTGCCGGTCAGTTCCGTCGAGTTCTGTCGAACACGATTGCCGTTTTGAACGAAGCTTCGGCCGGGCCCGAGCATATCGTGCGCATGACGTGGTTCATCACGGATCGCGAAGAGTATATGGATTCGCTCGCCGAGCTTGGGGCGGCTTGGAAGGAACTGATGGGGCGCAATTATCCCACCATGTCGGTCATCATCGTTTCGGGCCTGGTCGAGCGCGAGGCCAAAATCGAGATCGAAACCACGGCCGTCGTCCCGTGAAGATCGCAATCGTCGGCGGCGGTCCGGGCGGCCTTTACTTGGCGCTTCTGACCAAGAAGGCGCGGCCCGACTGGCTGATCGACGTCTACGAGCAAAATCGGCCGGACGACACATTCGGCTTCGGCGTCGTCTTCTCCGATGAAACGCTGGAAGAATTCCTGAGCCGCGACGCAAAGTCCTACGCGATGATCAAGGACACGTTCGCCTATTGGGACGACATTGTCATTCGCTACAAGGGCGAAGAAATCCGCTGCGGCGGCAACGGATTTGCCGGTTGCTCGCGCATCGCACTCCTTAATATTCTTCGGGCGCGCTGCACGGATGTCGGTATCGGTCTGCACTATCAGCATCTGGTCGAGGATCTAAGCGCGTTCGGCGACTGCGACGTGATCGTCGGCGCCGACGGCATCAACAGTCGCATCCGCGAGATCTACAAGGAACACTTCAAACCGTCGCTTGAGATGAAGGCGAACAAATTTGCCTGGCTGGGTTCCACGCGGCCGCTCGATGCTTTCACCTATTTCTTCAAGCAAACCGATCACGGGCTGATTTGCGCCCACACCTATCAATACGAACCCGGCGCTTCGACCTGGCTGTTCGAGATGAGCGCCGAGGCGTGGGCCGCGTTCGGTTTCGATCGACTGGACGAGGCCGAAAGCGCGCGCCTGCTCGAGAAAATCTTCGCGGCCGAACTCCAAGGCCACGGGCTTATCACCAACCGCTCGCTCTGGCGCAACTTCCCGCGTGTCGATTGCGAGACCTGGTGGCACAAGAACACTGTCCTGTTGGGCGATGCCAAGGCGAGCGCGCATTTCTCGATCGGCTCGGGCACGAAGCTTGCGATGGAATGCGCGATCGCGCTCTCCGACGCGCTCGTCGAACACGGCCAACGATCGGTCGAGGCCGCGTTCCGCGCTTACGACGACGCGCGCCGCTCCGAAGTCCAAATCGTCCAGCACAACGCGGACGTCAGCCTCGCCTGGTTCGAGCATATGCAACGTTCGAACGACATGAAGCCGATGCAATTCGCCATGGTCGTCATGTGCCGCGCGAAAAGCATCACCTGGGACAATCTGCTCGTGCGCGACGAAGCGTTCGTCTCGGCGTTCGAGGACGAATGGTACCAAACCTATTTCGACGAAACGGGCATCGACGCACGCGCCTCGCGTCCGACGCCGATGTTCACTCCGCTAAAACTGCGCCAGCTGACGCTCGCCAATCGCGTCGTGGTATCGCCGATGGCGCAGTATTCGGCGATGGACGGGGTGCCGAACGACTGGCACTTCGTGCATTACACCTCGCGCGCACTCGGCGGCGCCGGCTTGCTCTATGTCGAGATGACGTGCCCGGCGCCCGACGCACGCATATCGCTCGGCTGCACCGGACTGTGGAACGACGCTCAGGAAAAGGAATGGAAGCGCATCGTCGATTTCATCCACGCCCAAAGCAATACGAAGATCTGCATGCAGCTCGGCCACGCCGGCCGCAAAGGCGCGACGCAATTGGGTTGGGAAAAGGCGGACCACCCCTTGCCGAACGCGCAGGACAACTGGCCGCTGCTTTCCGCCTCGCCCATTCCCTACTTCGAGGGTGTAAGCCAGCTTCCCGCCGAACTCGACCGCGCCGCAATGGATCGCATCAAGTCCGAATTCGTCGCGGCCACCCGGCGCTCCGACTGCGCGGGCTTCGACATGCTCGAACTGCACTGCGCGCACGGCTACCTGTTCGCGAGTCTCCTGTCGCCTCTGACAAACCGGCGCACGGATCACTACGGCGGCACGACCGAGAACCGCCTGCGCTATCCGCTTGAAGTCTTCAAGGCGATGCGTGCCGCTTGGCCCGAAGCCAAGCCGATGTCGGTCCGCATCTCGGCGAGCGACTGGGCGCCCGGCGGCATCGGTGAGGACGACGTCGTCTCGATCGCGCGCGCCTTCGCGAACGCCGGCGCCGACCTGATCGACACCTCATCGGGACAGACGGTCCCCGGGCAAAGGCCGACTTACGGGCGCATGTATCAAGTGCAATTCGCCGAGGCGATCCGCAATCTCACCGGTATCAAGACGATGGCGGTCGGCGCCATCACCGAACCGGCGCAAATCAACACCATCATCGCTTGCCGTAGAGCCGATCTGGTGGCGTTGGCCCGGCCTCATCTGGTCGACCCCTACTTCACCCGAAAGGCCGCCGCCTGGTACGGCGTGAAGACGCAAGAAACTCCGCCGCAATATCTCTCCGGCGCCGCGCAAGCCTTTCGCGAGGCCGATCGCACGCGGTCAAAGCAGGTCGCGTTGCAAAGAAAAACCAAGCCCCGGCATCACGATCAGTCCACCTGACTTGAACAAACCGCTATCCGGCGATCCGCCGCGTTTCGATGCTTTCGCAGGCGTCGGCCAACGCCTCGAACGCCCGGGCACTCGGCTGCAGGCGCGGCATCCGGTTCCACGCGTCGAGCGCGGCGATCTTGTAGGCTTCCGCCAGCGTCGGATAGTTGAACGTGTTCTCGACGAAATAGTCGAGCGTGCCCCCGAGGTTCAGCACAGCCTGCCCGATATGGATCAGTTCGGTCGCGCCTTCGCCCACGATATGCACGCCGAGCAGACGCCTGGTCTCCAGCGCGAAGATCATTTTCATGAACCCGGTCGACAGCCCCATGATGTGCCCGCGCGACGTCTCGCGGAAACGCGCGATGCCGCATTCGTAGGGGATGCGGCGCTCGCGCACCTGTTCTTCCGTCATGCCGATCGTCGAAATTTCGGGGACGGAATAAATCCCGTAGGGAAAGAACTCCGGCGCGGCATGGGCCGCCTCGCCGAATGCGTGACACGCTGCAATCCGCCCCTGTTCCATCGACGTCGAGGCAAGGCTCGGAAATCCGATCACATCGCCCACCGCATAGATATGCGCAACGCTTGTCTGGAACGTCGCCTTATCCGCGGTCAAACGCCCGCGTTTGTCGCCCTCAAGCCCTACGGCCGCGAGATTGAGTGCTTCGACCGCGCCTTGCCGGCCGGCGGCATAAAGCACCATCTCCGTCCGCACTTCGCGCCCGTCTTCCAGATGCACGCACGCCATGTCGCCCGTGCGCACGATGCGCACGGCTCTGCAGTTCATGCGCACGGTCATGCCGCGGTCGCGCATGTCGTGAATGAACTCGTCGATCAACTCGCGATCGACGAACGGCAAGAGCGCCGGCGCCGGATCGGTCACAGTCACCTTGACGTCGAGCGCGGAGAAAATCGTTGCATACTCGATGCCGATGACGCCGGCTCCCACCACGCACAGGCTGCGCGGCAAACGCTTCAAGCTCAGAATATCGTCCGGGTCGAGCACGACTGCGCTGTCGAACGGCACGTCTGCGGGGCGGAACGGCGCGGTGCCCACCGCCAGGATGAAACGATCCGCGCCAAAGCCCACGACATCGCCCGAAGCATTGGTGACCTCGATATGGTGCGGATCGACGAAACGCGCGCTGCCCGCGATCTTGTCGACCTTGTTGCGCGCGAACTGGTGCTCGAGAATCTCGACCTCGTGATCGAGCGTGATCGACAGGCGCCGTCCCAGATCTTCGGCCGAAATGTCGTTCTTCACCCGATAGGCGCGCCCGTAGAACCCGCGCTCGCGCCAGCCCGAAAGATTGAGCACCGTCTCGCGCAGCGTTTTGCTTGGGATCGTGCCGGTGTGTACGCACACCCCGCCGACGCGCCGGCCCTTTTCCACGACCAGAACGGATTTCTTCAACTTCGCCGCTTGAATGGCGGCGCGCCGTCCCGCCGGCCCGCTGCCGACGACGATGAGATCATAGTGAGACATGGAAAGAGAGCGCCCGTGGCTGTTGCGGTCACGACTCTACGCGTGGCTAGTCACGGTTCGCTTAACGAAGCATTGACGCGTCCTTAAGAAACGGCCTCACCCTTTGTCGAGCGACAGGTCCGTCGACGGCACCACGATGCGTCCGCGCCAGGCACCCGCGGGCGCGCACGCCCGTTCGGCCCGTGCACCCGTCCACACCAGGATCATCGGCCCCGACCGCCCGCACGCAGCTTGGGTCTTGCGCGCATCAACGTCACGCGCGCTATTCCGTTGGCCGACGACACGCAGCACGGGTCGTGCGCGAACGCTCGGAGTGTCCAGGGCATTCGTCCGTTCCGCCTCGACGATGCGCCGGATTTCGACATGCACGATGGCCGAGATGTTCCGCTCGACGCACCTGTTGTTCCGATTTTCCCGCATCAAGGTGCTGCGCCACTTTTCGGTGTTCCACACCATCGGATTTTGAGATCTCGCGCGCTGCCGCAGACGCGCGGCGTAGACATCGCAATAAATCCAACCACCGCTGCCGCCGCCAAAGCGCCTGTGATGCTTGCCGTGATGCCCATGGCCGTGCCCCCCGCCGTGGTGCGACGCGTAGCCGCCGCCATGGGAACCGCCGCTCCCGCCGCGCGCGGACGCGGGCGCGCCGGTCAGACTCATACCGATCGCCGCCGCAACGGCGATCCCAACCAAATAAATCCGCACTGGAAAAATCATAACGCGCACTCCATCTGGCCCGCGCACCGCGAAGGCGGCGAACCGGCATGACACTGGAGAGCGCAAGGTCGGGTGGGGAACCCGTGAGTAAGTCTATCAGCAACGCGGGCGCCACGTCACGCGCCGGCATCGCGAAAAAGAGTTCATGCTTAACGTGGCACCGTGGCGGCGTCGTTAACGCGGCCGGACCGGCTTGGGTGGTTCGGCGGGGACAGGATAGAGCGACGACACTTGCCCCGCGATTTTCAACCGTTTCAAATCCTTTTCCTTCAAATGCACGCGCACGCATTTGCCCATGAAGTTGCGGTGCTCGCACAGCACCCAGTCGCGCCGGCCGTCGATCCGCACGCTGGCGGCCTTGTCGTTGAAGGACAGCGCCGCAAGGCTTGGTACCCGCCGCTCGAACGTCAGGGATTGACCTTTG
>JANOFM010000132.1:0-34981 GCA_031413635.1 Alphaproteobacteria bacterium
AATTTGCGCAGGAAGCCCGGCGCCAAGACCGAGATAGGGTTTACCGCGATCTTGAGATCGTCGACCTGACCGCTGACGCCGTAGGTGACGCCGAATA
The DNA here is from genome assembly GCA_031413635.1 of Alphaproteobacteria bacterium. Taxonomy (GTDB): domain Bacteria; phylum Pseudomonadota; class Alphaproteobacteria; order Micropepsales; family Micropepsaceae; genus SZUA-430. Next base: position 98 of record JANOFM010000132.1, read on the forward strand.
TGCCTTCGCCCTTGCGCGAGGTCAGAATGTCCCCCAAAAGCGGAATGTCTTCGAACATGCTGTTGAGGCCGTAGAGCGGCACCACCGTACCGTTGACGTCGATGCGATCGGCGTCGCGATTGATCATGCCCTGCACGGTCAAACCGATCGCCGGGCCGGCGGCGCGACCGTTCGTCAAGGTGATCATGCCGCCGCGGCCCTGAAAAGACTGTTCAAGCATGGTGAACGTGATGCCTTCGCCGCGCATCAAATCGTCTAGGCCGGTGAACGATCCCGCCGAAAGAAGACGGGCCAAAAACGGTTGATCGACAATCTTAAATTTCTCGACCTTTAAGACGCCGTCGAACGTCGGATCGGCGCGTGTTGCATTCTGTCCTGGCGCGGGCATCGGCGACAGATCGACCGATAGCGCGAGATCGCCTCCAATCAAACTTCGAAAGCCGGTTAGGCCGCGCAGCATTCGGCCGGCGTCGGCGGTTTGAAGCTTGAGCTTGCGCGAATTGTCGGAAGACTGAATCAGTTCGCCGCGCAGATTGGCGGCGTCCGCCGAGGCGTCGACATTGAATGCGGTCAAGCGTTCCCCGTCATCGGCATAGGCGAACTTCAAACCGGTGAACCAAACGTCGCCTTGAAGATAGGCCAGGTCCACGTTGGCCTTGGCCGAGAATGGCCACTTAGTCTCTTTGGAGGGTTGCGATTTTTCCGGCTTGTCTTCGTCGCCGCCGGCGAAAAAGCCGCCCGCATCGATGACGCGGCCCTTCACGTCGATCGACATCCCGCGCTCGTCGTCGTTGCGATAGGTTATCGCGAAATCGTTACGCTCGCCCAAGCGCAGCTTTTTGAACTCGGCTTCGCGGATCTTTCCCTTGCCGATCACGAGACGCCCGAGTGCTTTCATGCCTTGCCCGGTCGCGTCGATGTTGGCGATTTCGATCGTCTTATCGGCGTTGAACACGATGTCGGCTTTGAGCACCGCCTTCGCGTCTTCCGGCTTGGCCCAACCCAATTGCGGCGCGGAAAGCCTTGCCGCGGAAAGGTTGGCATCGATGCGAGCCTTTTGAATCTTGCCGTGACTTCCGGTGAACGCAGCAACAATCGTCGACTTGCCTTCGATATACGGCCGCATATCGAGGCCAAGTCCGGTGCGGTGGCGCTCGTCGAGCGTTGCCGTCACATCGATGCGCGTGCCCATCGGGAGCGCGCCGGTGAAATCTTCCGACCAGGTAAAGCCCATCGGGGCGCCGTTCACTTGCACGGCACCGTGGGCTTTCATCGCTTTAACGTCGAGCTTGATAACGAACGTGCCGCCGGTCAACCGCAGCTGATCGTTGATGGGGAGCTTTATGTCCTTCATTTCCGCTTCAACATCGATACCCACGTCTTCCGCCTTCAGGTCGCGCAACATCGGAATGGCGAAACTGAATTTGACCTTGCTGGTGCCGCCGGCCTGGGCCGGCGAAATGCCGTAACGCTTGGGATAGCCCAGACGCGGGCTGTCGATGATGGTGAGCATATCGCGCGTGGGCCCCGCGATCTCACCGCTGATCGTGCCGATGGCGCCTTGCTTGTGCAGCTCGTTGATGAGGAACGAGCCCTGCTTGAGGGCCACGGCGCCGACATTGCCCGAGGCAATATCGGCCTTGAACGTGTCGCCGGATAAGACCGCCGAACCGTTGACCTTCGAGATGTCCGGCAGACCGCTCAAATAGGTCAATTTCATGCCGTCGACCGAGAAGGCGATGTTCATCATCGCGTCGGGGATGCGTTCGCCTTCGATGGCGCCCGGCAGAATGTTGACCGCCACCGTGCCGCCGCGGATCGCACCATCGTGGACATTCAATGAGATCCAGTCGCGCGCGCCCGGCGCGGCACCGGCGGGCCAAAGGCGCTTTAGGTCGGGCACGGACAAATTCGAAAACTTGCCGTTCAAGACAACGCCCATCGACACCGGATGGTCTTGCAGTTCGCCTGCCAATGCGAGATCGAACGTCCCGCGCCGGGCGTGGATTTCCTCGATCGTCAGGTGCTTTCGGGCGGCGTCGAAGGCGCCGCGAAATTTCATGCTCTCAAGCGCAAGCTTACCGTCGAATACGTTCGGGGCATCGATGGAGACGTTTTCCGCGGTCCAATCGGCGGTCAGACTCGATAGTCCGCCGTCGGCCGTAAATCCGATCGCGCCTTCGCCGGTAATCTCGCCGCGAATGGTGTCGCCGCTCCAGCTCAGTTGCTCGATCGCGTAACGCTGGGTTGGCGCGTCGAACGTTACGGTCAACGCGGCGCGCTTGAAGCGGAGCGGTTCCTTCTTCAATGCCGGCAGCGTCAAATGTCCTGCACCGGCATTCAACCAAAACTTGCAGCGGCCAAGCTTGCCCGCAATCGACAAGTTACATGTGGCATTTCCATCGACTGGAATGTCGATGCCTTTGAGTGCCTGTAAACCTGCACCGCTGGCCGCCAGTAGGCTGAGACGCACCGGCTTGAACGCTGCCTCCAACGCGATGTCGTCGCTGCCGTTCGTGTAGCGACCCGAGGCCGTGAACAACCAGGTCGATTTGTCGGCGAGGCGCACCGGTGCGTTGATGGCCGCTATGACGCCGTCAGCTTTCCGGTCGAATGTCAGAGAGGCCTTTTCGGCGGACCAATAGGAACGCGTACTTTCATCGAAGATCGTGAGCTTGGCGTCCGTTACGGCGAAGCGCTTCAGATAGCGCGACAACGAATCCGTCGGCTTTGGCGCAAGCATGGCGCTCAGAATGGCCTTCGTCATACCTTCCGACGGGGCACCCGCCTTCGGCTTGTCGGCGCGAGCGCCATCGACTTGAAAGCCCAATTGCATGGCGCCGTCGGCGCGACGGACCATAAGCGCGCTTGCGCCAACCAACTCGACATTCGTCGGCGCGACTTCGCCGTTCAACAAAGCCGGGCCGGACAACGTCACCTTTGCGCGCGGAACTCGGGCGATGACGGCGCCGTTGCGATCAACCGCTTCGACATCGACGAATTGCAGGAACGCAATGTCGCGGCTTTCGGACCATTCGATGATGCTGTCGCCGAAGCGGAGCTGAATGTCCTTCAGCCCGCTGTTGATCATCGCCTCAAGACGCGGCGTCAATAGACCAAGCGACACCGGCCCGTTCATCGCGCGCCAAACGAAAATGGCGGAAACGATTACCAGGACGCCCAAAGCGACCGCGCCGACCCGCACTGCGATCTTTGCCGAGCGCCTAACCAAAACTAACTTCTCCGCCGCTGACGCGCATCGATCGCCCGAGACAGGCTCAGGCAGGTGTTTGACCCTAGCATGGCACGATATCCCACGCGCCGGTGAATACGACGGGCGCTTGGTTTCAATCTGGAAAACTGCTTAAAGCCAAGCGTCGGCAAACGAGGAACTCCATGGCGAAATTGGTTGATGAAGGTCAAAAGGCGCCCCCCTTCTCGCTTGCCACCGATGGCGGGGGCAAGCTCTCACTTGGAGATTTCGCCGGGGGGCCCGTGATCGTCTATTTCTACCCCAAAGACGACACCTCGGGCTGCACGAGAGAGGCGATCGACTTTTCCGCCGCCTCGGCGAAATTCAAAAAGTTGGGCATTTCGGTCGTCGGTATCTCCAAAGATAGCGTCGCGGCGCACGACAAGTTCAAGGCCAAGCATAAGCTCAAGGTCACCCTTGCATCCGATCCTGACGGAGGCGTCATCGACTCATATGGGTCTTGGGTCGAAAAAAGCATGTATGGCCGTAAGTACATGGGAATCGATCGATCAACCTTTCTAATCGATAGCAAGGGAAAAATAGCCCGAATTTGGCGTAAAGTTCGGGTTCCGGGACACGTGCAAGAGGTGTTCACGGCCGCCAAGGACCTGTGAGTGCGTTTCTAAAAAAGATGTAAGGAAATCAAGGATTCTACGGCTTGGCGAAATGCTGCAAATCCGTAACAATCCTGCAGGCTCCAAGTGGGCTGGGGTATTTTGCTGGCCGGTCACCCCCGGAGCAGCGGCGTCCCGGCTTTTGCATCAGTTGAGGTCGTAGCATGTCCACCTCGCCCGTGGCCGGTTTGATGTCGCTTGCAAACCGGTTGTTCCCCCATCGTCAATTTTATTTGCGTAGCCGGGGTTCGGTTCAGTTTTTCGAGTTCACGCCGACATTCCAGATGACGTTCGCCTTGGGAACGCTGGTTGCCTTGGGCTGGATCGCATACGCATCGGTCGTTGTGATCTTCAAAGAGCAGATCATCACTGCCAAGGATCAACGCTACGCCAGCATGCAGGCCGCTTATGAAGGCCGCGTGTCGCAGATGCAGCTTGCCTATGACGAACTCAACGGCCTGTTGGTGCTGGCCGAAGAGCGGTTTCAGAATGCCACGCGCGATTTGGAATCCAAGCACCGCCAATTGACGGCGCTGCTGATGCAAAAGCAGGCCATGGACAAGCAAATCCGCGATGTCCGGCGCCAAGTCGCGGTCATGGAAAACTACCAAGGCCGTTCATATGCGCAGGCTGCAAGCCGCGACGGCACGAACACGCTGATGATGCAATTGGCGGAAGCCGAACCCGCGGTCCGGCAGAGCCGCGCGCAACAAAACATCAGCGACAGTGCTATCGCCAAAGTCTCCGCCGCGCTTGGGCCGACGGGCGCCGCGGCGTCAGGCAAGAGCACGCTGGCGCAGAACTACGTCGTTCAGAGAATCGCTGGTCTCGAAGACCGGCTGAACAATATTCAAAAGCAGCAATTGGCTCTTTTGGGCGAATTGCGTGACTCTGCCGGTGGTCAGATTGAGCGCTACCAACGCGTACTGGCGATGACGGGGCTTCCGGTCGAAATTGTCGCCAATCAAGTCGGCATGAAAAGCCGGAACGGCGTCGGCGGACCGTTGATGTCGGAAATTAGGATTTCGGCGTCGGACGGCGTCACCGACGAGTTCGAAAAGCAATTCGCAGACATTGCCCAAACATTCAGCCGACTCGACAATTTGACGACGGCGGTGGCGCGTATTCCGCTTGTCACCCCGATCTCGCATGGCCTGTATCGCTCAACCAGTGGTTTTGGTTATCGCGTCGATCCCTTTACAGGACGCGTCGCCTTTCACTCGGGTGCTGATATGGCGGGCGACTTCGGCACGGCGGTACTGGCGTCGTCGGCAGGGCGTGTGATCGCGGCAGAGCGGCGGGGGCCATATGGGCTCATGGTTGAGATCGACCATGGGCATGGAATCCGCACCCGTTATGGACATTTGCAGTCTACGCTCGTGAAGACAGGAGACATGGTGCATTTCCGCCAGAAGATCGCTACGATGGGTTCAAGCGGCCGCAGTACGGGACCACATCTCCACTACGAGATTTGGTTCAATGACGTGGTTCGCGATCCCACCAAGTTCTTCGATGCGGGGCGAAATGTTTTCAAGGGGTAGCAAGGGTAAGTCGGGTCCGCCGTCGGACAATCTGCCGTTGGCGATGCCGCAGAAGCGGCTTGGAAGATCGGCACCATCGATCATTTCCAACGATCTGGTCGTGATCGGGACGTTGACGTCGACGGGCGACATTCAGATCGACGGGCGCGTGGACGGCGATATCCGTTCCGGCTCGGTGACAATCGGCGAGAAAGCGAATTTCGAAGGCGAGATCGTCGCCGAGGAATGCACGATACGCGGTCGCGTCCAGGGGATCGTCCGTGCACGGAAAGTTCAATTGTCCGGCACCTGCCACATGGAGGGTACAATCCTTCACGAGGCGCTGGCGGTGGAAGTCGGCGCCTTCTTCGAAGGCACCTGCCGCCACTCGGCCGACCCGCTCGCGGAAGCCGCCGGCAAACCGGAACCGCGTCCGACATTCGAACCGAAGCGCGATTTGGGCATTGCCGCATCGAACCCGGCGCCGGTATCGCAACCCGTCCACGTCCAACCGCCGGCGTCGAACGTGTTTACGCGCGGAACATCGCAGGTGACGCGGACGACGAGCACGGGAAGCCTGCTCGGCGCAATCAAGTCGGGGCAATAGGCCCGACTTCTATTTATTCCAGATCTTCCACGGGTGGCGCATCGGCGCCACCTTTAAGGCGTTGCGACAGCGATGCCTGCATGAATGCGTCGAGATCGCCGTCGAGCACGTTTTGCGGCGAATAACTCTGCATCCCCGTACGCAGGTCTTTGACCAATTGATACGGCTGAAGAACGTAGGAGCGAATTTGGTGACCCCAACCGATATCGGTTTTGGTGGCGTTTAGAGCGTCGATCGCCGCCTCCCGCTTTTCCAATTCGAATTCATAGAGGCGCGAGCGCAACATCGCCCACGCCGTGGCGCGGTTCTTGTGTTGCGAGCGGTCATTCTGACACGACACGACAATGCCGGTCGGAATGTGGGTGATACGGACGGCACTATCGGTTTTGTTGACGTGCTGGCCGCCGGCACCGCTGGCGCGATAGGTGTCGATGCGCAGGTCTTTTTCATTGATGTCGATCTGGATCGTGTCGTCGACCACCGGATAGACCCAAGCGCTGGCGAAGCTCGTGTGGCGCCTGGCATTCGAATCGAACGGCGAGATACGCACCAAGCGGTGGACGCCCGATTCCGTCTTGGCCCAGCCAAAAGCGTTCTCGCCTTTGATTAGGATGGTCGCAGATTTGAGGCCCGCCTCTTCGCCGGGGCTTTCTTCGATCAATTCCCAGCGGAAAGCGTGACGTTCGGCCCAGCGCGTGTACATGCGGAACAGCATCGACGTCCAGTCTTGGCTTTCGGTACCGCCGGCGCCGGCGTGAACCTCAAGATAACAATCGTTCCCGTCCGCCTCGCCCGAGAACAGTGATTTCAGCTCCAAGCCGTGGGCGCGATCGGCGAGTTGGCGCAACGCCAGTTCCGACTCACGGATCATGGCGGCATCGCCCTCGCCGCTCGCAAGTTCGATCATCCCGACACCGTCGTCGAAATCGGCCTCAAGCCGCGCATAATCGCTCAGCGCCGTATCGAGCTTATTGCGTTCGCGCATGAGCTTTTGCGCGGCCGCCGGATCGTTCCAAATTTTCGGGTCTTCGGCTTTTGCGTTCAGTTCGTCGAGACGCCGTCTTGCGGTATCGAGGTCAAAGATGCCTCCTGAGCAAAGCCAGCGATTGCTGGATCTGCTCGGCGATCGATTCCATTTCGGCGCGCATTGTCGGGTTTCCAAGTAAAGCCCAGGGGGGCGACTTACACCAACGGACCGAATTTCGGACCTGTGTGCGGTATCGATTCAGATTCACCACGAAGGCACGAAGGGCCCGAAGGTTCACAAAGAGAATGCCGGAGCGCATCAGTCGCTTTCGCGCACTGAAGGCGCATCGTGGGCACGAAATGGCGCTTCGCGCCGATGTCCTCCTTCGTGAACCTTCGAGCCCTTCGTGCCTTCGTGGTGAAGCTGAGTCGATACCGCATAGGAGTCGAATTTTCCGTCGACTGGTATTATAGCGTCGCGATTACGGGAGTCTCAAGCCGCGAAGATCAGTAGAGGCCCCAGCCAGGTGTCGACTGGCCATTCTGGGCGTCGGCCGCCTCGTCGGGATCGATCTCTTCTCCGGTTCCCATTCCCGACATGTCGCCGCGGGCGACGTAGCCGGAGCCCGGCTCGGTGCCCGCCTTGAAGGCTTCGAGCACCGCGCCGCCCGTCGAAGGGTGACCCGACTTCAGGTCGACACGCACCAAGCGGATCCCCGGGGGAATGCGGAATGGGACGGGCGGCTGGCTTCCGACAGCGTCAACCATGAAGTTGCGGAAGATCGGAGCCGCGTTGTGACCGCCGGTTTCCCCGCGGCCCAGATTCGCCGGTTGATCGAAACCGATGTAGACGCCGACCGTCAGGTTCGGCGAAAAACCTACAAACCACGCGTCCTTGTAGTCGTTTGTCGTGCCCGTTTTTCCGGCAAGCGGAACGCCGACATCGCGCGCAACCACGGCGGTGCCGCGTTCGACGACACCTTCCAGCATATGCACGATCTGATAGGCCGTCCGGCTATCGAGAATGTTGTCGGCTTCGCTGGCGACCAGCGGTTCGTCCTGACCTGTCCAACCCTCGGCGTTGCAACCCTCGCAGACCCGCTTGTCCTGGCGATAGATCGTCTTGCCGCGTCGGTCCTGAATACGATCGACCAGTGCCGGGATGACGCGCTTTCCGCCATTGACGAATGTCGAATAGGCCGAGGCCATGCGCACCAGCGTCGACTCGGTCGAACCCAGCGCGTTTGCGAGCACCGGCAACATCTTCTCCGATGTACCCAACTTGCGAGCATACTCGACGACTTTGGGCATGCCGATGTCATTCGCAATACGGACCGTCATCAAGTTGCGCGATTGCTCCAGTCCCTGTCGCAAGGTCGAGGGGCCAGCATAGCCTTCATTGTAGTTTTCCGGCCGCCACATCGGCAGGCCTTCGCCCTGACTGGCGACGAACGGCGTATCGAGAACGATGCTCGACGGAGTGTATCCCTCGTCCAAGGCGGCGGCGTAAACGATCGGCTTGAAGGCCGAGCCCGTTTGGCGCAACGCCTGCCAGGCGCGGTCGAATTCGCTGGCGTAGAAGCTGAAGCCTCCAACGAGCGCCAGCACGCGCCCGGTGTGCGGATCCATCGCGATCAGTCCGCCATTGACCTTCGGCACTTGGCGAAGTGCGAACACGCCGACATTCGCGTTTTCCGCCGTCTTTACAAGCGCTTCGGCGTAGATCACATCGCCTGGTGTCACGACTTCGGAGGGTTTCTTCGGCTCGGGACCCATCCGTTCGTCGGTGAGAAATTTTTTCGCCCATTTCATCTCGGCGAAGGGAATGCGCCCCTCCGTGCCGTCGGCAAAGCCGATCTTGACATCGTTGCCGCTAAATCCGGTGACAGCCGCCAGGCGCCATTCGGTGACATCGACCAAAGTCGGCATCTTGCCGAGCGTTTCCTTCCACTCGGTAGCGAGATCGACACGCGTAACCGGGCCGCGCCATCCGTGGCGCAGATCGTAGGTGACGAGCCCCTTGCGCAGCGCTTTGACTCCGAACCGCTGCAAGCGCGGGTCAAAGGTGGAACGCACGGCAAGACCGCCGTCATACAATGCCTGATCGCCGTAGTTTTGTTGGATCCAGCGCCGGATTTCTTCGGCGAAGAACTGGGCCTCGGGCGATTGCGCGCCGGCCGGGCGGAAATGCGGCGTCAATTCCTCGGAGATAGCTTTCGTCGCGTCTTCTTGGCTGACGAATTGGTTTTCCGCCATGCGCGCGATCACCCAATTACGGCGCTCGATGGCGCGGCGATAGTTGCGCACGGGATGATAGTTGCTGGGAGCCTTCGGCAGGCCCGCGAGGTAGGCGGTCTCGGCGATGGTCAACTGGTCCAGCGACTTGTCGAAGTAGTTGTAGGCCGCCGCCGCCACGCCGTAAGAGCCGGATCCGAGAAAAATTTCGTTCAGATACAGCTCAATAATCTTGTCTTTTTTATAGGCGCTCTCCAAACGGAAGGCGAGCATCCACTCCTTGATTTTTCGCTCAAGAGTGGCCTCGCTCGTCAGCAGGAAGTTCTTGGCGACCTGCTGTGTGATTGTCGATGCACCTTCCGGTCGCTTATTCGCACCCGTCAAATAGGTCTGAGCATTTGTGATGATGGCGCGCATGACGCCGTTGATGTCGACGCCGGGATGCGAATAGAAATCCTTATCTTCAGCGGACAAGAACGCATCAATGACCCGACGCGGCATCGACTCGATCGGAACGAACAGACGACGTTCGCGTGCGTATTCGGCGATCAGCGCACCGTCGTTGGCGTAGACTCGCGTCGTGATCGGCGGCTCGTAATTGGCGAGCGAGCCGTAATCGGGAAGATCTTGGCTCAGCTTGTAAAGATAGAGTCCCACACCGGCGAAAACCGAAATGGTGAGGACCGCAATCCCGCCCAGCGTGTACGCAAAAAATCGATACATGTCGGTGACTGATCCCGCGCTTAACCCGCGCTGGCCGGGGTTATACCACGACCATTGATTTCGCTAGGGCAAATTTCCTGTTTGACGCGCACAAAACTACGCAAAACTGCGCCATTTCCGCACATTTCACTGCTCCGCTCCTGCCTTGTTGTCGAGGCGGCTCTGCTTGAAATAGCGCTCGACGGCCCGGCTGATTGCACTTGCCATTCCGCGGCGCCAACGATTTGTCACCATCACCGACTCGTCAAGGCGGTTTGAAACGTAGCCGACTTCAACCAGCACCGAAGGAACATCGGGCGCCTTTAGAACGCGAAATCCGGCGAACTTGTGGCTCTTGTGGGTGACTCCGCCCGCCCGTTGCAACTCTGGCACGAGGTCTTGAGCGAATTTCACCGCGTTGTTCTTTGTTTCGCGTTGGGCCAAGTCGATCAAAATGCTGGTCACAACGTCGGATTCGTTCGTCAAGTCGACCCCGGCGATGATGTCCGATTGGTTTTCAGATTTCGCGAGCGCCTCGGCCTCTTTGTCCGACGCCGTCTCCGACAGGGTGTAAACCGACGCGCCGCGAACAACGGCATTGGGCGCGGAGTCGGCGTGGAGCGAAATAAACAGGTCGGCTTTCGATCGCCTTCCCACCGCAACGCGGGCCTTCAAGGACAGGAAAATATCCGTATCCCGCGTCATGACGACCGTATATTTCCCCGTACTTTCCAAGGCATCGCGCAACGACTTGGCTAGCGGCAAGACCAGGTCCTTTTCGTAAGTGCCACCGGAACCCGTGGCTCCGGGATCGACGCCGCCATGGCCGGGGTCGATGACGATGACCCGTTTCGCGTTTTTGGGTTTGGCGGCAAATCCCTCGACCGGCACTTCGTCTTCCGGCGCCTCTGCCTCGGCGGTGCCGTCTGGCCAACCTGCGGTTGCAAGATACCCGATACGGTCCGTCGGCCGGAGGTCTAAGACCAGACGGTAGCGATGCTGACCCTCAGGCGGCAGCAGGAATTTGTTGGCGATAACGGTTGGCCCGCTCAGATCGATAACCATTCTGGAGCGGCCTGCGCGATAGAGTCCGAAACGGAAACCCTTGATCAGCCCTGTCGAGCCTTTCGTGGCCGCTGGATCGAGGCGCCAGGCGACTTCCGGGAAATCGACAACGATCCGATACGGATCGGCGAGCGTGAAGACCTCGAAATCGACTTTTTCCGACAGGTTCAAAACGAAGCGCGTGTGGCCGCCTCCTTGGCCGATGCGCACGTCGCTGACCATAACCGGGCTGACCATAACCGCGCTGACCAAAACCGGGTCAGCCGAACGCGCGGCGGAGACGATCACGCCGCCGGCCAGCGCCATCATCAGGCCAAGCATTGAAATTTGGCGAAATAGGCGCATGGCGCTGATTTCAGACGTCCTTCGAAAATCCCAAATGCGGCAGAAGGGCAGCACTAGCGACCCACTGTGGCAAAAGGGCGTTGATGAGGTGTTAGCTATGAGTCAGGTAGCATATGCCCGTTCGTAGGCGCGCTCGCCAATACCTCGACCAAAACCGCAGATTTCTGCGGAACTTGATCGGTTGCGATGAGGAGCTAACAGGTCTACAAGAACTTCCCGGTCCCGGATCAGCCTCGAATCACGATGGCCGAGCGGGGGCCGAAATCGGCGTTTCGCTGCCGATTGTGCCTTGGCACCCCCGTCAGGCAGCGAGATTCCACAGCGCCGCGCGCCCGACTATCCGGGCAGCGGCGAAGGGGCTCAATTTCCCATGTCGTTTTTCGTCACATCGCAACCGGCTCCAGGGCGGATCGTTGGTCCGAGCCCGGTTATCGCCGGGATCGCGAGTGGCTTGTTTTCAACTTCCAACACACTGGATTCCAGCGTGCGCGGTCCGCGAGGCGTGATGCCGCCATCGACCAAACCGAAGCGTGCGGGTCCCGGAGAAATTTTTTATGGCGAAGAAAATGCTGGTGGACGCGAGCCACCCGGAAGAAACACGAGTCGTCGTACTTGATGGCAACAGAGTAGAAGAATTCGATTACGAATCGGCGACCCGCCGGCCTTTGAAAGGCAACATCTATCTTGCCAAAGTGACGAGGGTCGAACCGTCGCTGCAGGCCTGCTTCATCGAGTATGGCGGAAATCGCCACGGCTTCTTGGCGTTCTCGGAAATACATCCCGACTACTATCAAATCCCAACGGCAGACCGGCAAGCGTTGCTGGCCGCCAATCGCGCCGAGCAGAGGCACGAGGAAATCGAGGACGAGCCCGCGAGCGAAGCCACGCATCAGCACGGCGTCGATGCGCCGACCGGAACCGCCGAAACCAGTTACGCGCAGAGCGACGTGTCGTCGTCTCCCTCCGATCCCGCCCTGCCCGACGACGAAGGCGGCATCGTCGAAGTTGCGACCAGCAGCGCCGAGGACGTTTGGGTTCACGATCCAGAAACCGACGACGGCGCCGCACCCGAATCGAATGGCGCGGCGCAGCACGACGAGCACGAGCATCTGCCGCATTCACCCGAGCCGAGCGAGCATGACGAGCACGAGATTACGCCGCTCGAGGCCGCCGAGGCCCACGCGCCGGAGCACGCCGCGCCGGAGAGCGCCGGCGGCGACGACGCGATGGAGGAATTGCCGCGCCGCGATCATCGTTCGTTCCGGCGATACAAAATTCAAGAAGTCATCAAGCGCCGGCAGGTGCTTTTGGTTCAAGTCGTCAAGGAAGAGCGCGGCAACAAGGGCGCCGCGCTGACGACTTATATGTCCCTGGCCGGGCGCTATTGCGTGCTGATGCCGAACACGGATCGCGGCGGCGGAATTTCGCGCAAGATTTCGAACGTGGCCGATCGGCGCAAGCTGAAGGAAGTGGCGGTCGAGCTTGAAGTTCCGGAAGGCATGGGCGTCATCATCCGCACCGCCGGCGCCAACCGCACCAAGCAAGAGATCAAACGCGACTTCGAATATTTGCTGCGCCAATGGGATGCGGTGCGCGATTTGACGCTGCGTTCGACCGCGCCGATGTCGGTCTATGAGGAAGGCAATTTGATCAAGCGGACGATCCGCGATCTGTTTTCCAAGGATGTCGACGATATTTTGGTCGAGGGCGAGCAAGGCTTCAACGAAGCGCACGGCTTCATGACGATGCTGATGCCGAGCCACGCCGACGCGGTGAAAAACTATCGCGATCCGGTGCCGTTGTTCCAAAAATACGGCGTGGAGACCGCGCTCGACAGCATGTTCAATCCGGTCGTGCGTTTGCGATCGGGCGGCTACATCGTCATCAACCAGACCGAAGCGCTGGTGGCTGTCGACGTGAACTCGGGCAAGTCGACGCGCGAGCACCACATCGAGGACACGGCGCTCAAGACGAACTTGGAAGCCGCCGAAGAGGTGGCGCGACAGCTGCGCTTACGCGATCTGGCGGGCCTTGTCGTCATCGACTTCATCGACATGGAAGAACATCGCAACAATCGTTCGGTCGAGAAACGGCTGAAAGACTGTTTGCGGCACGACCGCGCGCGCATTCAACTCGGCAGGATCAGTCCGTTCGGCCTCTTGGAGATGTCGCGACAGCGTCTGCGCGCGGGCATGGTGGAAGGCGCCACGATTTCGTGTCCGCATTGCGAAGGGCGCGGCGTAATTCGCTCGGTCGGGTCCATGGCCCTGCGCGTGTTGCGCGCGGTCGAGGAATATTGTCAGCGCGAGAAACTTCTAGCGATCACTTTGAAGGTGCCGCCTGAAATCGCGCTCTATATTCTCAATCACAAGCGCGCGCAGCTGACGGCGATCGAGGACCGGCACGCCGTTTACATCTATATCGAAGCGAAAGCCTCGCTTGCCGCATCGACCTATGAGATCGAGCGCGGCGCCAGCGTTCCGTTCGAGCCGCGCAAGCCCGCCGCCACCGCGGTCACGATGGAAAGCGCGCTCGAAGCCAACGACGACGATGTTGAAGACACTGATGAGGACGACGAGGATGAGGCGCCGGAGGCGGAGGAACGCCCCGCCGTCGAGGGTGGGCCGCCCGCGGCACCTGGAGGCGAACTCGACGGGCGCAAGCGCAAGCGCCGGCGGCGGCGCGGCGGGCGAGACCGCGAGCGCGGACCAGGTCAGGGGCAAGTTCCGGGAACGGGACCGCAGCCTGCTGTTCCCTATGCCGCAGAGGCACCAGACATGGTTTCGTCGAGCGGCAACGATGACGACGGCGGCGACGACGAGGATAGCGATGACGCAGCGCTGGCAGAGACCGGCGGCGCTTATCCCGCCGGGGCGCAAGCCGCGACCGGCGAGCGCGACGGTCAACCCCGCCGGCGGCGTCGCGGACGGCGCGGCCGTCGTGGGCGCAGGCCTGGCGAGGAGGCCGGCGACGGACAACAAACGCAGCAGCCGCAGATGTCGCCGATCGGTCGATTGCCGACGCCTGCGGAGGCGCTCGATGCACCCGACTGGCCGGCGACGGGCGGCTATGACACGCAGCCCGGCCAACGCCCGCCGGCGGTGCGCGAAATGGCCCGACACAATCCGCGTTCCGATCACACTCCGGCCAATCAAGCGAGTGCTCCATCCGACGATACAAAGAGCGAGACGAAATCGGATCGGCCGAGCATCGCCTCGTTCTTCGGCTTTAGTTCGAAAGGCGACGACGATGGCGACAGCAACGAGCCTAAGGCGGAGCGCAAAGGCGGTTGGTGGCAGAAGAAGACGGGCGCTTAGGCGCGCGCGATTTTCCGGCACCAATGCATGAGGATTTCAGCTGCGCGGGATACCTCGTCCCGCGAACCGGCATAAGAGAAGCGCACCCAGTTCTTGCCTTCGACAGGATCGAAATCGAGACCGGGCGTCGCGGCGACGCCCGTTTCTTCGAGCAGGGTCTTCGTGAACAGGCCTGACTCCAAACCGAACGGCGAAACGTCGGCATAGAGGTAGAACGCTCCGTCGGCGGGCGCGATGGGTCCGAAACCCGCCTCCTTTAGGGCCGCAAGGAGACGCGATCGATTGGCCGCATAGGCGCGGACGTGTCCGTCGAGTTCCTCAGTGGCGTTCATGGCAGCGAGTGCGGCAACTTGCGAAATCGACGGCGGCGAGATGTAGAGGTTTTGCGCCAAGCGCTCGATCGGCCGGGCCAGCGCCTCCGGCACCACCATCCAGCCGATGCGCCAGCCGGTCATGGAAAAATATTTCGAGAAGCTGTTGATAACTACGACATCGGGCGAGATCGCAAGCGCGGTCCGCGCGGGCTCCTCATAGGTAATGCCGTGATAGATTTCGTCCGAGATAAGCCAGAGCTTGCGCCCGGCGCAGATCGCGACGATCTCAGCCAACTCCCGTGCACCGATCATGGTGCCGCTGGGATTTCCGGGGCTTGCGATCAGCGCGCCGCTGATGCCTTCGGCGCGCGCGATATCGGCGGCGCGAAGTCGAAATTGCGACGCCTCGCGGCAAGCGATGAAATGCGGCTTGATGCCGGTTGCGGCCGCGATATTGCGATAGGCGGGATAACCGGGCATCGCCATGGCAAGCGACTGGCCGGCATCGAACAGCGCGATGTAGGCGAGCAGAAAGCCGGCGGATGACCCGGTCGTGACCAGGATGCGCTCGGGCGCGACGTCGATGCGATAGGTGTCGCGGTAGTACTGTGAAATGCGATGTCGCAGCGCGGGACGGCCGAGCGCCTCGGTGTAACCCAAATTGTCCGCTTGCAACGCTTGGGCAGCGGCTTCCAGAGCGCGTTTTGGCGCCGGCGTTCCGGGCTGACCCGTCTCCAAATGAAAAATCGCGCGCCCGGAACGCGCAAGCGTGTTGGCGCGGTCCAAGACGTCCATCGCCAAAAACGGGTCGACTTGGCTGCGATGCGACAGTTTCACGGAATTGGCACCCTTAATTCGAAGCGAAACCGGAGGAATTCGCCTAATTACCGCCGTGCTTGCGTTCTAATGTTACGGTGAAGTTACCAAGCTTAGATTGACGGGAAAATGCGGCGTCCGTACCGTCGCATCCGTCGGGGCGAGGGGCAAGTGCGTAGCCCGCGCTGATTAGTTGGAGAGCAAAGTCGTGACCAGCCATCGTTCGACATTGATGAATTCGCTTCGCGCGCTCGGCTTAGGCGCCGCGGTTGCCGGCACTCTGCTGGCCGGCCAATCACCCGCGTTCGCCAAAGCGGGTATCCGCGATGCGGAAATCGAAAAGATTCTACGCGGCTATAGCGACCCGATATTCCGTGCCGGCGGATTGGACGAAAAGGCGGTCCAAGTTTTCATCATCAACGATCCGGCGCTGAACGCCTTCGTGGCTGGCGGCCAGAACGTGTTCATCAATACCGGCATGATCATGACGTTCGACACGCCGAACGAATTGAAGGGCGTCATCGCGCACGAAACGGGTCACATCACAGGCGGCCATTTGGCGCGCGGCCCGGAGGCGATGGCCAAGGCGGAAGTGCCGATGCTCATCACGATGCTCGCAGGTGTGGCGGCTATCGCGGCGGGCGCGCCGGATATCGGCATGGCATTGCTGATCGGTTCGCAATCGGTCGCTCAACGTCAGATTCTAGCCTACAGCCGAGAACAAGAAAGTCGGGCCGACCAAGCCGCCGTCAAATTCATGAATGCAACCGGCCAGTCCCCGGTCGGTTTGACCAAGGCATTCGATCGATTTGCCGATCAAGAAGCGTTGAGCGGATATCGTCAGGACCCTTTCGTGCGCTCGCATCCGTTGTCGCGAGACCGTATCGCCGCCATGCAAGGATTGGTGGATGCCTCTCCCTACAAGGACAGGCTCGATACGGCGCAGGAGCAGGCCGACTACGCCATGATGCGCGCAAAGCTGCGTGGCTTCATCGAAAAGCCGGAAGTCGTGCTGCGCCAATATCCGATTTCGGACAGAAGCGCCCCTGCCCGCTATGCGCGCGCGGTGGCTTTTTTCCGCAGCGCTGACCTGCCGCGCGCACTGCCGGAAATCGACAGTCTGATCGACGAGCGGCCCACCTATCCATATTTTTGGGAACTCAAAGGTCAGATCCTGGTCGAGTCGAGCAAACCCAAGGAAGGCGTTCCGGCCTATCGCAACGCCGTCGAACTGGCGCCGGGCGAGTCGCTGATCTTGGCAAGCCTTGGCGCTGCATTGTTGGCGACGGAAGACGAGACTGTTGTCGAAGAGGCCAAAAGGCATCTGAAGCGCGCGCTGCAGAACGAACCCGACAACGGGATGGCTTGGTATTATCTGGCGGACGCTTATGCGCGGACCGGCAACGACGCGATGGCCGCCCTTGCGACCGCGGAGCGCTACTATGCGATCGGGTCGTATCCGCAGGCGATGACCTTTGCGCAGCGCGCGCAAGGCAAGCTCAAAGAAGGCACCAACGACTGGCAGCGCGCGAACGACATTCTGTCGACGGCCCAGGCGGGCGCCGCCGAGCAACGCAAACGCAGCCGTTGAAGCTCGATCTAAAATGCTCATCTTACGGACGACCGAGGGGTCATGACTAATCAACGTTCGCTTATGCTTCTGCTGCTCGGCGCCATGGTGATGGTGGCGACCGTGTTCGGCGCCTTGCACTTTGCCGGCGGCCTGTCGGGTTCGGGCGGCGATGTGCCCGCGGTCGCGATGAATAAAGGCGACGTCGAAAAAATCGTGCGGAACTATCTGCTGGAAAATCCCGAAATCATTTTTGAAGCAATCGAACGGCTGAAGGCGAAAGAAGGCGAACAGCGCCTGTCGGGTCTGCGCGACGCCGCGAAGGCGCACGCGAGCCAGTTGTTCAGGGAGCCCGACCCCATCGTCATGGGCAATCCCATGGGCGACGTGACGGTGGTCGAGTTTTTCGATTATCGATGCCAGTACTGCAAAAAGGTGCGCCAGTCGCTGACCGATTTGATGAAGCAGGATGGCGGCGTGCGCGTGGTGTTCAAGGAATATCCGATCCTGTCGAAGGAATCCGAGCTTGCCGCGCAAGCCGCCGTCGCCTCGCTGCCGCAGGGCAAGTATTGGGATTTTCACATTGCGCTGTTGGACGCCGAAGATCTGAGCGAGGAGAGCATTTTCGCCATCGCCAAGTCCGTTGGGCTCGACGTTGCCCGTTTGCGCGCCGACATAAAGGACGTCAGGGTCGGGGCGCGCATCGCGGAGACGCAAAAGCTCGGCCAGGCGATTGGCGTGGATGCGACGCCGACCTTCTTCATCGGCGACGAACCCTTCGCCGGGGCGCTGACCCTGAAAGAAATGAAGGACGCGGTGGCAGAAGCGCGCAAGGCAAAGGCGAGTTAACGCGCAACTCCAATGACACGCGAGAATTGCGCTTCGCCCCTCATTCGCGCAGCAAGACCGTTGCGAACCGGCCGTGCTCGGGTTGTCCGTAAATTCGTTTAGACTCCGCCTATTCGCGAATCGCCGGAAAGGCGCGCATGGGGGAAGTTGTCATGGTGTCTTTCGTTCGACGATGGTCGTGGGAGATCGCGATTGGCGTCGTTGCGCTGTTTGCCTTGGGCGTCGGGACGTCGTTGTCGACGAACAGGCAGCTCGCCTATGCGCCGTGCTTGGCCAAGGTCGTGACGGCATTGCGCGCCGATCCGGCGGCGGTGCGTTGGAGCAAGATTTCCGCCGAGGAGATCGAGGCCGAGCCCACCGGTTGCGACGTCGCGGACGACGTGGCGCGCGATGCGAGCCGGGCGATCGGCGATCTCTTAAGCAGCGACACGACGCTTTACGACAGGTTGCCCCGGTTGCTCGCCGAGGCGGGCATGGCGTGCATATCCGGCGAGCTGTCCATCGTTTGCGATTGCAAATCGCGGGGCCCGTTCGCCATCGCCAATCCGTGCGCGGATTGCGGAACGCTGGTCGATCTTCCCCTGCCCTTCAAGCGCGCGCTGTTCGTGGCGGTTGAGAAACGCACGGCGGTGCGCAACGGCAAGACGGTTCAACTGGGCAAATACATGGTCGAAGTGTCCTACGCCACAGCGCTGATTGAGGCGGAGCGACCGACACCGCCCGTCAACGCGGCAGCGGGTTCGTATGCGGTGATCGATGGCGGGTATGAGTGGTGAGGGTGCGTTTTTCTTCGAGTTGCGTCTAGCCGGCCGATCACGTCTCGCGCTGCTGTAATCTCCTAAATCAACCCCGCCAGCGGCGAGGATGGGTCAGCGTACATTTTCTTTTTCATGCGGCCGGCGCGGTAGGCGAGGCGGCCCGCCTCCACTGCTAGTCTCATCGCACGGGCCATAAGGACCGGGTCTTTGGCTTCGGCGATAGCGGTGTTCATCAGAACGCCGTCGCAGCCGAGTTCCATCGCGATTGCGGCATCCGAGGCTGTGCCCACGCCCGCGTC
Source organism: Alphaproteobacteria bacterium (assembly GCA_031413635.1). Classification (GTDB taxonomy): domain Bacteria; phylum Pseudomonadota; class Alphaproteobacteria; order Micropepsales; family Micropepsaceae; genus SZUA-430. Next base: position 19,328 of record JANOFM010000132.1, read on the forward strand.
GACGAGCACCGGCACTTTGGCGCCCTCGACGATCAGGCGGATGTTGATCGGATTTTGGATGCCGAGGCCTGAACCTATCGGGGCCGCGAGCGGCATGATCGCGGCGCAGCCTGCGTCTTCCAGGCGTTTGCACATCAGCGGATCGTCGGTGCAATAGACCATGACGTCGAAGCCGTCCTTCACCAGGATCTCGGCGGCGCGCAATGTCTCGATCATGTCGGGATAGAGGGTCTTGCGGTCGCCCAGCACTTCCAGCTTGACCAGCGACCAGCCGCCCGCTTCGCGCGCCAAACGCAACGTGCGCATCGCGTCTTCGGCGGTGTAGCAACCGGCGGTGTTGGGTAGGTAGGTGTATTTCTTCGGATCGATAAAATCGACGAGTTTTGGGCTGCCGGGATCGCTGACGTTGACGCGGCGCAGAGCCACCGTGACGATTTCGGCGCCGGAGGCTTCGAGGGCCGCCGCGTTTTCGGCGTAGTCCTTGTACTTGCCGGTGCCGACAATGAGGCGCGAGCGAAACGTCCTTCCGGCAACTGTCCATGTGTCGTTTTGCATGGGCGCTCTCTAGCCGCCGCCCACGAAGTTGACAAGTTCGAGCCGGTCGCCCTCGTGCAGCATCGTGGCGCCGTAGGCCGAGCGCGGGACGATTTCGAGGTTTCGTTCGACCGCGACTTTACGCACGTCCAGGCCGAGGCGTTCGACGAGATCGGCGAGCGAAACGGCGCCCCTCAATTCGTGGTCCTGGCCGTTGAGTTGGATACGCATAAACGCGATGATTCCGGCTGTCCAAATTCTTGCGGTTCGTCAATGAGATAGCGCGTCCGGGGGGCGTTCACCACCGGAAATCTGGCGGCTTTCGCACCCCTTGCGGACTGGCTATAAGGACGGCGCCCTGCAACATGGATGGCCGCCCCTCGCGGACGATATGGCAAAGCCGGTATTTGTTCTCAACGGTCCGAATCTCAACCTTTTGGGCTCTCGCGAGCCCGAGATCTACGGCCACACGACCCTCGCCGACATCGAGGCCGAAACGCGCAAGCGTGCCGGCGCGCTGGGGCTTGCAATCGAGTTCCGGCAAAGCAACCACGAGGGCGAGTTGGTCGGCTGGCTGCAGGAGGCGCGGAAGGCGGCGTCCGGCGTCGTTTTGAACGCAGCGGCCTATACGCACACGTCGGTCGCCATTCACGATGCGCTGAAGGCGGTCGATGTGCCGGTGATCGAAGTTCACATCTCCAATCCGCACAAGCGCGAGCCGTTCCGGCATTTGTCGTATGTATCGCCGGTCGTAACCGGCGTGATTTGCGGGCTCGGGGCGCAAGGCTATTCGCTGGCGCTCGAGGCGCTGGCGGCGCTGATCGGTTCCAAGAAGGGTTAGGCATGAGCAAAGAAGAAAAACCAACGTCCGATCCCTTGGAAGGAAAGATGATCCGCGACTTGGCGGCGATTCTGGAGGAGACCGGCCTCAGCGAAATCGAAATCGAGAAATCGGGTCTGCGCGTGCGCGTGGCGCGGATGATCCAGATGGTCGCTGCCGCACCGATCGCGTCGGCGCCGGCCGCGCGTGCGGCTGGACAAAATGGGGTACCCAAGCCGACGGAGGTTTCGGGGCATCCTGGCCTCGTCGCCTCGCCCATGGTGGGGACCGCCTATTTGGCGCCCTCGCCCGGCGCCGCGACCTTCGTAAAGGTCGGCGACATGGTGAGCGAAGGTCAGACGCTTTTGATCATCGAAGCGATGAAGACGATGAACCAGATTCCCGCGACGCGAGCCGGACGCCTCACACAAGTCATCATCGGGGACGGCCAGCCGGTCGAGTTCGGCGAACCGCTGATGATCATCGAGTGACGGCGCGCGCTTTCGATGTTTGACAAGGTCCTCATCGCCAATCGCGGCGAGATTGCCATGCGCATCAATCGTGCTTGTCACGAGATGGGCATCAAAACGGTGGCAATCCATTCCACCGCCGACGCGAACGCGATGCACGTGCGCATGGCCGACGAAAGCGTGTGCGTGGGGCCCGCGCCGGCGCGCGACAGCTATCTGAACATTCCCGCGATTGTGACCGCCTGCGAAATCACCGGCGCACAAGCGGTGCATCCTGGTTATGGATTCCTGTCCGAAAACGCGCGCTTCGCAGAGATCGTGGGCGAGCATGGGCTGACCTTTATCGGCCCCAAGCCCGAACATATTCGCCTGATGGGCGACAAGATCGAAGCCAAAAGGGCGGTCATGGGCCTCGGTATTCCGGTCGTGCCAGGATCGGACGGCGGCATCACCGACGACGAGGTAGCCAAACGCGTCGCCAACAAGATCGGCTATCCGGTTTTGGTCAAGGCGGCGGCCGGCGGCGGCGGGCGCGGCATGAAGGTTGCGCAAAGCGAGGCCGAGATCTCGATCGCGTTGTCGACCGCGCGTTCCGAGGCCAAGGCCGCGTTCGGCAATGACGCGGTTTATCTCGAGAAATATCTTCAGCTGCCGCGGCACATCGAAATTCAAGTGCTTGCCGACAGCCATGGCAGTGTCGTGCATTTGGGCGAGCGCGATTGTTCGCTTCAACGCCGGCACCAGAAGGTTTGGGAAGAAGCGGGATCGCCCGCGTTGAACGCGACGGCGCGCGACAAGATCGGGCGTGTCGTCACCGACGCGCTGGAAAAGCTTGGCTATCTCGGCGTGGGGACGATCGAGTTTCTGTACGAGAACGGCGAGTTCTATTTCATCGAGATGAACACAAGGCTTCAGGTCGAGCATCCGGTCACTGAGATGATCACCGGCCTCGACCTCGTGCGAGAGCAGTTGCGCGTCGCGCATGGCGGTACGATCGGTTTCAGCCAAGAGGACGTGACGTTCTCGGGCCATGCAATCGAATGCCGGATCAACGCCGAGAACGCGGCGACGTTTCGTCCCTCGCCAGGACTGATCAAGGATTTCCACGTGCCGGGCGGGCTCGGCGTGCGGGTGGATTCGGCGGCGTATTCGGGCTATCGCATTCCGCCTTACTACGACAGTTTGATCGGCAAGCTGATCGTGCACGGGCGCAACCGCACGGAATGCTTGATGCGGCTCAGGCGCAGTTTGGCCGAGTTCGTAATCGACGGGATCGAGACGACGATCCCGCTGTTTCAACAGCTCGTCAACGAGCCCGACATCGTTGACGGCAATTATTCGATCCATTGGCTCGAGAAATTCTTGAAGCGGCGCGACGGCTGAGGTCCCGTGTTGCCATGGCGAAATCCCGGCGCCCTCCTGCCAACGACATCATCCCTGCTGCGACGCTGCTGACGGCTTACAGCCGCGGCATTTTTCCGATGGCGGAAGAGCGCGACGACGAGGACGTGTTTTGGGTCGATCCGGAACGCCGGGGGATCTTTCCGCTCGATAAGTTTCAAGTCTCGCACCGTTTGGCGCGAAGCATGCGTTCAAGTCCGTTTCGCATGACCGTCGACACGGCGTTCGGCGATGTGATGGCGGCTTGCGCGGAAGCGGCGCCGCAGCGGCCAAAGACTTGGATCAATCCACTGCTCGAGCGGTCGTATGCCAACCTTCACGCCAAGGGACATGCGCATTGCGTCGAGGTTTGGGAGGGGGCGACCCTCGTCGGTGGACTTTACGGGGTTTCGATCGGCGCAGCGTTTTTCGGCGAGAGCATGTTTGCCCGCAAGCGCGACGCGAGCAAGATGGCGCTGGTGCATCTGGCCGCGCGGCTGAAGGCCGGCGGTTACACGCTGCTCGATACGCAGTTCGTGACCGAGCATTTGAAGCAGTTCGGCGCGGTCGAAATTTCGCGCTTGCGGTATCAGGCTTTGCTTCGCGCCGCGGTGGCGCGAACCGCTAATTTCTACGAGTTGGGCGGCGCGGGGGCGGCCGTTTGCGTGGGCACCGTTTTGCAGCTGACGACCCAAACGTCGTAGACGGGATGTTCGAGCGCATTCAGCGCCGGGCTTGAGGCCATCATCCAACCCGAGAAGATTTTCTGGGTCGTGCCGTCGGACTTGCGCTCTTGGATTTCAAGGAACGCGGCCGACTCCGGCGGTTCTTCCGGCGGTCTGGTCTTGCACATCTGCGCGGTGATGATCAGCGTATAGTAGAATACCTGTTGCTTCAGATTGACTTCGAACTTCGCGGTGCGGGCGGCAACCTTGTCGAGACCGCCGAGCACCACGCCGACGGCAACCGGCGGCGCACTCGACGGCGGAGCAGGCACGATGACTTCGGGCGGCGGCGGAGTGATGGGTTGTTCGGGCGTCACCGGCATTTCGACAGGTGGGAGCGGACCCGCCTCGACCGGCGGCGAGCTGCCGGGATCGATGGGAAACGTCTCCTCGGTCGGCTGGGGCTGTGGCGCGGGCTGAGCGATGGCCGCGGCCGTCCACGCCGTAACGGCGAACGCGAGGCTGGTGACGAATACAGATTTTGTGCGGTTGTTCATCGGATCACGGATTTGCCGGCGCCGGAGCGGGTGTCGAGGGTTGCGGTGCCGATGGCGGTGATGTGCCTTCCGGCTTCTTGTCGCCGCCGCCCGAGAACATCGCCTGAGCGATCAGGCCGATGAAATCGATCGAGCCTTGCGTCGTTTCGAATTGAGCGCCGGCCGCCATCATGGTGTCGCTGCCGCCTGGAGAGACGGACAAGTACGCGCCGCCGAGCAAGCCTTCGCTCGCGACCTTAATGGAGGAATCGTCCGGCAAAACGATGCCGGTCTTGATCGTCATTCGCAATTCGGCGCGGTAGGATTTTTGATCAAGTTCCTGCGAGGTGACCGTGCCGATCTTGATGCCCGACATGCGCACGTCGGTGCCGACGCCGATGCCGTCGACACGATCGAATTTTGCGCTGACTTCATAGCCGGTCACCGCACCGGAGCCGGTGGTGTTCCAGCCGTAGTAGAAAAAAAACACTGCGACCACGACGACGGCGGCCCCGATCAGCGTTTCGACAAATCCGTTTTGCATTGCTCTCCCCTACTCCGGACGCCAGGCTTCGTAATCGCCGGTCGCGTGCGCGCGCTGGCCGGTGCCCAGAAGACTGCCCGGCGGGCGATAGGCGAACGGCGTTCCGGTCAAATTCGGCAGATGTTCTTTCTCCCAGGACTTCACCTTCGGGGGGGCCACGGTCGGCGGCTCGTCCACCGTGTGGTGGAGCCAACCATGCCATTCCGGCGGCACCAGCGAAGGTTCGGCAAGCCCCTTGTACATCACCCAACGCCGCTTGGCGTCGCGGGTTTGGTAGTAGGTATTGCCGAACAAATCCTCGCCCACGAAGCGGCCTTGGCGCTTGGTGTAAATCCAGGTGCCCAGCGTGTTGCCGTTCCACCAAGTCAGCAGCCAATTCAAGAGCTTAATCATCGAAGCGGGGACCTTGAGACTCGCGCGTGGGCGGACTATGGCGCGGGACGCGGTGTTGCGTAAAGCGGCGGGCGTTTCCGTCCATGGCGGGGTGACTGTTTCGCTGCGTGCACGAAACGAGACCCCTCTCCAAACCGTAACAGCGTAACATTGGCTGTCTTCCGCCATTTCTGCCGCAACGAAACCGCAACATGTTACGCTTCGCGGAGTGTGAGGCGGGGTGGATTGGGGTGTTCGAAAACATGGACAACGTCCGAATTTAAGCGAGCACACCAATAGCACAAAACAGGAACTCTTGGAACTGGAAAAACCAGGGCCAACAGACGCAGTTCAACAACTACCAGCTCACTCCTGTTGATGCGCCGGTTGATGCGCCGGGATGCATGCAGAAATTAGGCAGGGCGAGTCCGCCGTGCCTGCCCCATCAACCGGCTCGCGTGATGTGAAAATGACGTCATCGTGCTGGCCTAGCGGTTCAGAATCCCGCCCGAAGCACCCCGAGCCAATCGTGGCGCGTATCGACGATGCATCCGGCAACGGTCACGTATGCCACCTTCGTCACCGAGTCCGAGACGTTGCCCCCGATGACGTCCACTTCACCGTTGCGTAAGTCCACCACAATGTCCGAGTGGCTACAGAACCAAGCGCCGCTCTTCAATGCTGCGAGAGCTTGGGTTTGAGTGGACGGCGGCTTCGGGCAGTACCTTCCGGCGCGCGCCGCCCACACGATGTCGCCGCCTTGTAGCACAGTCGTTGCCGGATCCAGCAGAGCCAATGGGTATTTCTTCGGCGACTTCAACGCGGCGCGGCAATAGTCGACATGGCCGGTCGAGTAAGGAAACTTCTGCGCCGCGCCCGCCCTCTTGAAACAGAACGAGATGAACGCCGCCGACCATGGTTGGGGCGTCGTTCCATTCCAAGTCGGTTTGCCGGCCACTTTCCAGTAGTCGTTGACATACCCCGTGTAGGGTGCCGCCTTCTCCCTTCCCACAATCACAGCTGGTTCGTGCAAAGGCCGTGTCGAGTAACCCCAGCGCGCCCACTCGGCTTCGCTTGCTTCTATCAACTTCGTCGCAATCGCCATGGCCCGCCCCCTAGACGAAGGTACCGCTCGCGCGGTCCCATGTTTTGCCATCAAACTCGTTCGCAGCCGCGGTCAAAGCCGCCTTTAACGTCTTGACCCGCTCCGGATAGGCAATGGAGCCAAGTTTGAGCAATTCGCCCAGAGGATCGGAATCCGCCAACGCTTGCGCCATCGTTTTGTATTTCGCGCGTCCCTGATGAAGGATGTCGCAAACGACGCAACAAATATCCGCCGCGCGCTTGTCAAGCCCCAAGCGCATGTCCGCACGGCGCAACAACCGTTTGAACGTGCCCACCATGTGATGCGCCTGCAGATCGCGCGCCGCCGCGTGCCGCGACGTCCAGTGAATGAGTTTCGCCGCTGCGATCACTTCGGCATCTTCAACCGCGCTCGTCGTGGGATTGAGGTAGTGCATCAGCCGCGCGGTCGATTGCGCGGTTTCCATCGGCACCGCTGCGTCGCCCTCCAACTTTACGATTCGGCCGTCGGCGACGCGCAAGTTCGGGAAATAGTCGGCAGCCTCCGGCCGGTTCAGCATGTCGCGAAAGAAGACGACGAAGTCGCCGTCGGGCACATGCGCACCGAATTGTCCGAAGCCCCACGTGAACGCCGCACGATCATAGGTGTTGAGCGTCAGAAAATTTCCGCCCTCGCAGCGCGCCGTCGGCGCGATGAAGTCCGCCCAAAATCCGAAGGCGGGCCGCACAGCCGCCGCATCGTAGAAGAGTTTGGGCAGCTCCTTCGCGGGGACATTATAGAGCCCTTCGAAGTCCTCGCCCGAACTCTTGTCCTTATAGCTCGTCTCGAACCCGACGAAGAACGGCGTCCCGTCGTCTGCCCGCGCGCGAAACGTCCGGCCCTGGCGCTCAATGATGAAGTGGATCGGCATGTGACGTGCCTCCATCAGTTCCAACATAGCACGAACAGAGTAGAATTTTGTAAGGAATAATAGACCACAGAAGTCATTCCTGTTCGTCCTATATTTTTTTCTACCAGCAGGGGAAATTCATAGTTCGACTTGATGAAACATACGGACTGGAGTTGCAAGGATAGTTCCCACCACTACCGCAAATTGCCTGATCTGTACATGATCGCGCCGATATGATGTAGAGACCACTGACCGCCTTCGCTGAAATCTGATGAGGTATGTCGTGGCTGTGCTTAGAACGATCATCGTCTGCATCATCGGCATCCTAGCAATCTCGTGTGCGACCCCGAATCGCGAAGGCGCGGGTTCGCTTGCAGATCGGGGAAGTGCAACGGCGTCAGGATTGCTGGCCGAGTCTATAGCGGCTACCGCCGCATTCGATAGGTTTGCCGGCCAATCCGTGATCACGACTGTGATCGAACTCTGCGAGACGCCGCGCACCAATACCGGCAAGAAGCCGTCCGACGAAGAGTGCCGCCGCCTCGCGAGTGACAAACGGACTCGTCAGTCGTTCGGCGATCTATTTGCAGAAACGGCAAAAATTGTCGCCTTGTTGAAGGCGCGCTCCCACGCTTACCAGGCATTGGGTGAAGTGTATCAGGCGTTGAAGAGAGAAGCGTCCTACAATCAGAAGGCAGAGTTGCAAGCTGCCGTTCGGTCGCTCGCAGACTCCGCTGGTAAATTTGTCACCGCCGCAGGCACCCTGGCAGGTGTCGGCGAACCTATCGGAGCGGCAGCCCTGGACGCCGCCAAGTCCTTGGCGACGATTGCCGCAGGTCTATGGGCAGATGCCGATCAAACCGATCGCCTTGAGCAAGCAAACCGAACGATTGCAGCAGCCCTAGCCGCCCTCAACGCGGGCATCAAAGCTGAACGAGCGCACCAAGCAACCGTTCGCGCGATCTTGGCGCTTGAGCCTGCCTATCTTGATGTTCACTTGATGCGAGTTGGCATCTTGCCGGTTGTCCCACGGCTTCGCGCTTGGTCCAACGCACCAAATCACATTCCCGACAGCGCCGAAAGCACGATTCGCCAATCGACAGGTTTTATGGAGGGAATCGTTTTGGCCGAGCGTATGCGCGCCGCCGCGGCCTTTGACGCAGCCGACATGAACTACACCATACTGATATCGGGACTCGACGGACTTGAAAAACTGCACGCGTCCTTTGACGCCGAAACACCGTTCGATCTCACCCAATTCTCCCTAGTCGAAAGTCAAATTGCCGTCGCGATCAACACATGGGTCGACTTGCGCAACAAGGAACGTGAGCAAGCGGCCGACAAGCCGAAAAAGTAACCGAACTAGGAGGTTTACAATGCCCAAGGCCAAATCGTCGGCGTCTGACCGGCAAGCCGAGCTTCGCAAGAACTATTTGCAAGCGATCGAGAACCGCGAGTCAGACTTGGCCGACACGAAGAGCGACGAAGAAGCTTTCGTCGTCTTGGCGAATGTCTCAGCCGCCCGCGACGCCTTGCTGAGAAGCGTGCGCGCGGGTCTCTCCTCGAATGCGGACCAGATCGAAAAGGCTTTCAAGGCGCTGCAAGCAGCTAATCAGAATGTGGAGGAAGGCCGCCGACGCGCGGAGAAACTGGTGGTGCTTCTGAACAAATTGACTTCCGCGACTTCCTCCGCAGCCGACTTGGCGAAGGCACTGGAGCGCGCGAAGAAGGACAAGTAGACACCTCGCAATGGCTGCCAGCAATGACACCGCTATAGAAATTAATACCAAAAACCGCGATCTCTCGCATGACCTCACCCACTCTTTTGAGGTCGATTTTTTCAACACTCTGTGATGAACCCGATGGCCAAGCAGCAAAAGAAGCGACTTATCGTGTGTATCGACGGGACTTTCAACGAGCCCATGCGGCTGACAAAATCTGCATCGGCATCATACGAAAAACGGAATTGGACAAATGTCGCGAAGATTCGATTTCTCATCGCGGAACAAGACAACGGCGGCCGAACTCCAGTTCAGCAAGTTACGGCTTACTTCAGGGGGGTTGGAACAGGCGTACGCTTTTATGAAAGGCAGCTTGACGGCGTCAAAGGTACGGGTGTGGACTATCAGATCTTGGACGCATATCTGTTTTTGAGCGACAATTTCGTGCCCGGAGACGAGATTTATTTGATCGGATACTCTAGGGGCGCTGCTGCTGCGCGGGCTCTCGCAGGCTTCATCGAGTCCTGCGGTCTGCTGCGAGGTGACAAGGCAAATTTCCGGAGCCTGAAGGTGGTTTGGCAGCACTTCCTCGCTCGGTTTGACCGAAATGCGCCCCAGTCACCTGACTCGACTTACTGGAAAAAATGGGGGGACCTAGTCCACCGAGGCGTTGAGATCAAGGCATTGGCTCTGTGGGACACTGTCTTCGGTGAACTTGAACTAGAAGCGAATTCCTTCCCGTGGCAATTTATTGCGAAAACGATGTCCTCGGGAGTCGCGCGTTTCGCAGACCGTGACTTGCCTTCAAATGTCCGGCACGCTTTCCATGCAATGGCGGTAGACGAGTACCGAGCGCTCTTCAAGCTAGTGCCATTTGTGGGAATTCGTTCGAATGCGACCACCTCAACTCCATTGGTTGAGCAAGTGTGGTTTCCTGGCTCGCATGGCAACGTTGGAGGCGGCTGTCGGGATGATGGGCTCTCAGATGTCTCGCTGAGTTGGATGATCAAAAAGCTAGAGTCGATCGACCTTATGTTCCACAAGGGCAACTCATATCGCGATTCTGTAGTGCCAAAACTAACTGGTAAGATTTTTGATAGCTTGAGTGCGAAGTACACTGGACTGCCACCGAATGGCACGGGTGCGAAATTTGTGCGCCCGATAAACTTCCACAATGACAGGCACAGACTTCCGGGTGAGATGATACACGCCTCGGTGCTAGCTCTATGGGGAACCAATGTTCGACTCTCGGATGAAACCCTTACAAGAAGAAAGGCAAAGTCGCGATACCCCCTACCCGTTGGGCAAAGCGAACGCAGGCTGTTCCCGCCCGCCACGGTGCTAGCCAAAAAGTCTGTAGCCGAAGCGGATTCGTTCAATAAGTTCTGCAGGGAGCTCCCTGATGCTTCGAGGCCGTTCACGCTCAAATAATACGCGCGGTGCAAGCAGCTCCACCCGGGCGTCAATTGCGCCCAACTTCGAAGGAGTCCGATCTCATGACTTGCGACTCGGGACCCAGTTGCCTTTGCTAGCATTGCAGCGCGATAGTAGTGCTCTTACTCGACTGCAGAAAATGTGTTCCTGCCCACCCATCAATTCCTGCGGCAGGTCTTGTTCGTTGCTTGATGGCCCGAGGCGCGGCGGCATTCACCGCGGGTGGACCACCAGACTTGGGCGTTGCGGGCGCAACAGACCCGTTCGTTCTGATTACCGTCCTGCCAGCCGTAGTTGCCGTCATACTCACGGTCGTAGGGGTGAAAGCCACCGTACTTGCGGCATGTTTTGTTGGTCGCTTCTTGCCCGCCGAATCTACGACATTCGCCCTTGGTCGACCACGAAATGCGATAGCCCTGACGCTCGTCGCGCCGGCAACAGGTCCGCTCGTTCCATTGACCGTTGCCGTGGTCCCGATCGTTCCAAGATTCGTCGCGCCGGCATTCGCGATTGTAGGTTTGCTGTCCGCCCGCACGGCGGCATTCGCGCTCCGTCGACCACCAATCATGGCTTCCGCGCTTGCAGCAGACGCGCGAGTTGTTGTCGTCATGATCAATCGGGATCACGTTCGGCGCCCGCGAATATTGCGGTTCGGCGGCCGCAGGGCCGGCGACAAAGGCCGCTGCAACCATCAATGTAACGCAAAACACCCAGATCGATCGCACCATTGAAATTCACCCTTCAAAATCTTCAGGGACATGGGTTAGTGCTTCGAACCTGAACGCGCCGTGAATGGATCGGTCATGCGGTAAAGCGGGGCCGCGGTTCATGCTATTTTACCTGGCGAGCGCCGCGGCACGTTCGCGGGCGGGATGTTTCAGTTCGACTTTTTCACTCTTTGCCGGCGTCATCGTTGCCGCTACAGACTTAGGTAGGACCCGGATTTCCATGCGCCGCGCGTTGTCTAGATATTTCTGGGCGACCGCGACGAGATCGGCCTTGGTGATGCCTTCCATGTCGCTCAGCTGCGAACGGATCGCGGCGAGGCCTCGCGGTTCGGTTTGCAGATCGTTGATCGCGCCGACCCAGTAGCCGTTGGCGCGGCGGTCGGTTTCGATCGATTTAAGGATGGGCGTGCGGGCACGTGCGATCAGGTCGTCGGTGAACGCGCCCGATTTCATTTCGGCGATGATTTTGTCGAGTGTGACGTAGAAGCTCTCGATCAGTTCGGGTTTGGTTTCGGCGCTGGCCGCTATAAAGCCGAAATCGGGGAAGGCGCCAGAATGCGAGTTGCCGGCGCTGGGGGAATAGGTGGCGCCTTGCGCTTCGCGGAATTCGTCGGTCAGGCGCACTTTCAATATTTCACGCAAGAGTGAGAGCGTGCGAGCGCGTTTGGGGCTCGAGTAGAAATCGGGCGCTGGCCAGGCGGCATAGGCGACGGCTTGATCGGACTTGCCTTCGTGACTGAAGCGATGCTGGCGCGCGACAGTCGGGAAGCGCACCGTGCGGGCGTCCGGGTGTTCGGGCAGCTTGGCCGAGCGCGGCTTTAGCGCGCCGAATGTTGCTGCAACCGCCTTGAGCGCGTCGTCGACGGAGACGTCGCCCACCATCGAGATCTCCACGGGCGCGACGGCCAGAACCGGCTTCATGGTCGACTTGATGTCGTCGATCTTCAAGGCCTGCATTTGCGCAAGCGACGGGAATGTCCAGCGTGGGTCGGCCGAACGCACGAGCGCGCCCAATTCGCGCTGGAGCACGCCGCCGGGGCTCGACGAGTATTGCTTGAGGAAATTCTCGGCGGCGTCTTGGAAGCGTTTGACACCGTTCGCGCGGTAGGCAGGATCGGTGGCGAATGCCGCCATCAGCCGCATTTGCAGGTTGAGATCGCGTGCGTTGGTGCGGCCGCCGAATTCAAACGAGTCCTCGTCGAGGTCCAAATCGGTCGAGACGATCCGGCCGGTCAACGCCTCTTCCAGTTCCTCCGTGGTCAATTGCGTGAGCCCGCCTTCGGAGAAGCCGTAGGGCAGCACCCAGCTCAAGCCGACCTTGTCGCGCGGCATGTGGACGTAACCGCCGGCAAAGCGTACGGCGACGTGGATTGTGTCTTTCTCGAAGTCGGTCTGCTTGACGTTCAACATGACGCCATTGTCAAAGCGCAGGGTGGTGACGCCGAGGTCGGCGATCTCGTTGCGTTCCGCGATCACGCCCGGCGTGCCGAATTCGGTGTAGGGAAATTCCTTGGCGAGGCGTTTTTCCGACGCTTTGACCGCCATCTTGCGGCTGGCGTCGAAGACTGCGGCGATGGCAGCGTCGCCGCCTTTGATCGTTTGGCCGGCGGAGACGAAGACGATCGGGCCCTGCCCGCGCACGAGGTCGCGCAAGGTTTGATGGGCGGCCTCGGCGTTCACGTTGGCTGCGTACTTGTCAAAGCGCGCCAGGCTGTCACGCGGATGGGAAAAAACGTCGAATGACGAAAATTGCGCCACGAGCGTGTTCGCGAGCGAGGTTGTGCGGCGTGTGCCGGCCTTGGCGACGGCATCTTCAATGCTCGCGCGGGTCGCCTTCACTTCGCGATCGACTTCGCTTTGGTGAAAGCCGTGTTCCAGTGCGCGGCGCACTTCTTGTTCGACGGCGCGTATGGCGGCGGGCCACTGGCCGGGGCGCGCGGAGACGTTGAGGCCGGCTGCACTCGAAACATGTCTCGAGTTCGAATGGTCGATTCCCGCGCTGACGAACGGCGCGTTCGGCGCGCGGGCGATGCGTTCCAGCCTGCGGTTGACGATGCTGAACGCGATGTTGCGCTTGGTGTTGAGCTCGCGCCCGGCCTCCGTGTCGGGCACGTCTTCCGGCGGTTGGAACCAGGTGACGGTGATTTCTTCAGGCAGGTTCGGTTCGACGAGCGTGGCGGCGGTGAGGCCGCGCTCCTTCAGCGGGCCGATGTCGGGATCGGCGGTCGCGGCGCCTGACGCTTGCCAATCGCCGAACTTCGCTTTGATTTTCGCTTCGATTTGCACCGGGTCGAAGTCCCCGGTCGCGACCAATAACGTGCGTTCGGGACGGTAGTAACGTGCGTAGTAGTCGGCCAACAGTTCGCGCGTGGCGCCTTTGATTGTCTCGGCGGTGCCGATGGGCATGCGGTTGGCGAGACGCTGACCTTCGTACCACAGGCGCCAGCGCGCCTCGAAGGCGCGGAATTCGGGCGTGTTGCGCGTGCGCTGTTCCGACAGCACCACCCCCTTCTCGCGCTCGATCGCCTTGGGGTCGAGCGTCAGGCGGTCGCCGATTTCGCGAAAGAGCATCAGCCCCGTGTCGATGAGATCGGCCTCGTTCTTGGGCAGCTCAAGCTTGTAGACGGTTTCGTTCGTCGAGGTGTAGGCATTGGTGTGGGCGCCGAAGGCCAAACCCTTGCGTTGCAGCAGCTTGACGTATTCGCCCTCCGGCACGTTCTTGGAGCCGTTGAAGGCCATGTGTTCCATGAAATGAGCGAGACCGCGTTGCGCGTCCGTGTCCTGCAGGGAGCCTGCGGCGATACGCAGCCTGAGGGACACAGTGCCGGCCGGCTGGACGTTGCGCATGATAGCATAGCGCATTCCGTTGGCGAGCACGCCGTAACGCACCGCCGGGTCGGGCGCGATGTCGCTGACAGCGTGGGGCCAGATGGTGTAGTCGGGGCCGGAAAGATCGACCGCCGGGGCGGTGGGGATGTTCTTGGAGGGCTGTGTACAGGCCGCGAGGACGAGGGCTACCAACAGGAGAAGGGCGGACTTCCGCACGGTCAACGAGCGCATCACCAGTCTCCACAGCCACCACTATACGAGCGTCATTTGTCGCCTGGACGGCGGCCACAAGTCCAGTTGCGGATTTGTGATTAATGGCGGAATAGTGCCGGTGTAATTCTCGCCATCCGCCCCTCGAAACGCAGAGGCCGACCGAAATTGAACCGACTCTCCGACCTAACGGTGCTTCAACGCCTGACCGTCGCTTCGGCCGTGCCGATGCTGATGATGCTTGTGGCGATGGTGATGAAGCCGCCATGGCGGGACGAGTTCTGGATGCTTTATTTGAGCGATCCGACGGGCGGGGGGCAGCCGTTCTCGATTGAGGGGCTTCACTTGGACGGGGGCCACCCGCCGCTTTACGCGACGGTGTTGCACCTGTGGCGCTTCGTCAGTTCGACGGAAATTTGGGCGCGGAGCTTTTCTCTCGCCGCCCTCATTGCAGGTGCCCTTTTGGTGCGCCATTTGTGGCGCGGACGGCCGGAACTCGTCTGGTTCCTTTTGATGTGCGCCGGGTCGTATTGGATCGTCTATTTTGCCACCGAAATGCGGTCGTATGTTTTGTTGTTCGTGCTCTGCGCGATCTCCGTCGTGGTCGCCGCGCGGGCGCTGGAGGACAAGAACAACACGGTGATGTGGGCCTCCGTTTGGTGCAGCCTGGGCATCACTCTCGGCCTGACGCATTATTTCGGCGCCTTGTGGGTGGCGTGCCTTGGCTTGTGCGTGGGGCTCACGCATTTGCGGCGTAAGTCGGTTCTGGGGTTCTTCTCCTGGGGAATTGCCTCTGCAGCCGCTCTCGTGCCGGTCGCGCTTTGGATTTCGGCGAGCGTCCAGATCTCAACGCCCGACGCGTGGTTTGTCGACAGCGAAGGGAGCGGCGGAAGCGCACTCGCCGGCGGCGACGAGCAGTTCTTGCGAGGGGTGTTTGTCAAGTTGATCGGATCAAATGTAGCACTGGCGGCCGCGGCGGCGATCGGCGTTACAGCGCTGCTTCGGCGGCGAGAACCGATCGATGTCGCGCTCCTGGCGGCTGTTATTTTGACGATCGCGTTATCGTTTGCCTTGCAGATATTTTGGTTACCGCTGGTCAAGGAGCGCAGCTTCGTCGTCATCATGCCGGGGTTGATTTTCATCGGGGCGCGGGCGATTGCCTCGATCGGCGAAGACAACCTTTGGGGCCGACGCTTTCTGCGGGCGGCGCCGTATCTGGCGGCGATCACGCCGTTTCTGTTCATTCCCGAATACTTCAAGGATCGCGAGCAGCTCGGCGAGGTCGCCGCGCTGCTCCGGAGTCGAGGCGACGGATGCAGCGGCGCGCCGGTGGTGGCGTTCTTTCGCGGTGGCAAGCAGCAGGCCGGGCTGCATCGTTGGGTGTCGGAGCACGCAATGAGGCCCACGGTTCCCGTAGGCGCCCCGCCGGAACTCCCCC
>JANOFM010000133.1:0-6027 GCA_031413635.1 Alphaproteobacteria bacterium
TAGCGACCAGTTGGAACGGCTGTCGAGTTCATTCCTCCTCATTCGTCTATGATCGGGCGTTTCTGCCTCGATATTAGGATGATCCCATGAACCGGTTCTGCGCGGCGCTCGCCGCCATCTCTGTTTTCGTCATGTCGTCGGCTGCCTCCGCACTCGACTGTCCATCGCCTTATTTGTGCTTCCTGAACGGCAGCTGGGCCGTTGATGGGACGTCGTTCGGTAAGCCCTCGCGCGTCACTATGCGTTGGGAGAGCGTGCTCGACGGAAAATTCGCCCGCATTCACTACCGCATCGTGACCAAAGCGGTTGACGGCGCGGACCAAGTCTTCGAAGGCATAGGCTACTATCGTCCGCGCGAGGGCGGAGCCTATGATGGCACTTGGTTGGACAGCCAAGGCGCGCTGCATCCGCTGAAAGCAGCCTTCACCGGCGAAAGCTTGACCGCTTATTGGGGCGTGAAGGGCAAAACCTATGGCCGCACGATCTACAAACTGGTCAACCGTTACGATCAAGTTGAAGTCGTCGATGCGATCCGGGATAAGAAGGGCGCTTGGAAAGAATTCTCGCGCAACACGCTCAAGAAAACGGAGTAAAGAATGTCACTCATAGGCCGCGTCGCGTTGGTAACGGGCGCAAGCCGCGGTATCGGCCGCGCCATCGCGTTGGGCCTGGCCGCCGACGGCGCCGACATCGCCGTCAACTATCGCCGCGAGGACGCGGAGGCCGAAAAAGTAGTGGCCGAAGTCAAAGCCCTCGGCCGCCGCGCCGTCGCGGTCAAAGCGTCTGTCGACGCCTTCGAAGAGGTCACGGCCATGGTCGAGCGCGTCAAAAACGAACTCGGCCCCATCTCGATCCTCATCAACAACGCAGGCATCGCGAGCCGCGGCAACACGATCGCCGACACCGACCCAATGGAAATGACCCGCGTCGTCGGCGTCCATGCCTTCGGCCCGTTCTTTGTTTCGAAATGCGTTCTGCCGCAAATGCGCACGCAAAAGCGCGGCGACATCATCGTCATCTCAAGCGTGGCGACGCTCGGCCATGTTGGGCGCGGCGGCCCCTACAACATGGGCAAGGCCGCCGGCGAAGCGCTCGCCTTTACGCTGGCCAAGGAAGAACGCCCCAACAACATCTACGTCAATGTCGTGGCGCCGCCTTTGACCGACACCGACATGGGCCAGCGGCTAGCCAAGTCGCGCGGCGTGGCGCAGATCCACGACCTCGACAAGACCGCGCCCTTTGGCCACGTCTGCGCGCCGCAAGACATCGCAAATGTCGTGCGTTATCTGGTGTCGGACAAAAACACCTACGTCTCGGGTGAAAAGATCACCGTCCACGGCGCTGCCGACCGGCCGGGCTTTGCCTAATTCAAACTGAAATTCAATCCTGCGCGAATGACGTGGTCGACCACGTCCGCGCGCCCCGAGCTCGTCACCCCGCCAATGGCGATCGGTCCCGCTGCTTCGATCTCGCCAAGATCGAGATAGAGATATTCGAACTTGAGACTGGTTCCCGACTCGATTCCGACTTCAAGTCCCGCTCCGGCCGTCCACCCGGTCATGATTTCGCTGCTGGAAATCGTCTGCGTTGCGATCGGCGTGATCGTATCGGAAAACGTCTGCGATAGTTTTGTGTCCGCGATCGCCAATCCGCCGGTCACATAAGCGAGCGCCTTGCCGCCGCCGATCCCGATCCGTGCGCGCGCCGTCCCGAACCAGGTCTGTTCGATGCTGTTCGAAGTTGTGAATTCACGCGGACCGCAACACGGATAAACGACCGTTGCCGATTCGGACATTTCGCTACCCACGCCGTCGGCGTCGACTTCGAAGCCCATGACGAACCCGTCGATGTCCCAGTTCATGCCGAACGAGGCGCCGCCACCGTAACTTCCGTTGTCCAGGTCCATGACGCTGGCGTCCTGCAGCGCGGTGATGCTCGTACCCGTGAAGTATGCGCCGCCGTTGGTAAGAATGCGGGTCGTGTCGCCGGTGCTGCCCAAATAGCCCGCGTGGACGCCGATGTAATAGCCGCTCCACCCCTCCTGCGCTGACGCAATCGAGACGCTCGCGCTGACCGCCAGCGCGCCCACGACCAAAGCTTGGCGAAGCATTTTTCCCCCTTCCGCAGCCTTCCCCAAGGCCGCCCCCCGGGAGGAAGGCTAGCATCGATCAAGCCCGGCGGTTGTTGCGCCTCTGCAACCTCTCGCTTGGGAGTTGTCATCACGCCAAGCGCACAGATGCTGGCATTCGCGCGCCAATTGGCGCATTCCCAGTGTTTATCGACCCGATTCGTGAGATTTGCTTGTCAGACGCGACCTACCACCTCACAGGCGCTTTCAAACCGACGATGAAGCGCCGTGCCGACCTCGACGGCCCGGACTTCTTCCCGACTCCGGCCTGGGCCACGCATGCTCTCGTCAACAACGAACGCTTCATTGGCGAAATCTGGGAATGCGCCTGCGGCGACGGTTCGATGGCTAAAGTCCTTGAACAGTCCGGCCGCAGAGTTTTCGCGAGCGACCTCTACCCGCGCGGCTATGGCACAAGTGGCATCGACTTTCTGGCCTCGAAGAGGCGGATCGACAACATTGTCACCAACCCGCCCTTCAACTGCGCTGAAGGCTTCGTCGCCCAGGGCTTAAGACTCGCCCGTCGCAAATTCGCGTTGCTGCTGCGCCTCGCATTCCTCGAAGGTGCAAACAGAGCCGAGACGATTTTTCTAAAGCACCCGCCGTCGCGCGTCTGGGTTTTCAGCGAACGCATCACCTTCTACATCAAGGGCGCCGAGAAAGCGGGCAGCGGCACCACGGCCTACGCCTGGTTCGTTTGGGACAAAGAGGCAAAGCCCGGCACCGAACTGCGCTGGCTCAGGCCGGGCACAAAGGCCAGCGCGACTAAGGTTTCACCTGCCGCTCGATCCGCCGGTCGGGAAGAAACCAGATCACGGTTACGGTGAGATAGAGCGCGACCCCTGCAAGGCTCTCCACGAATGAAAGCGCGATGCCGGCAACATAAAGCGCGAGCGAGGTATAGCCTTTGAAATCGTTCCCGATGGCGGCGGCGAGCTTGGAATCCGGGCCATGCGCGGCGATCAGAACGCGAACCAGGATCGTATAGGCGATTGCGGACATCAGCATGACGCAACCGTAAACCGCTACCGGAATGGCCTCGAAATGGTTCTCTCCCATCCAACCGGTCACGAACGGCACGAGCGAAAGCCAAAACAGCAGGTGCAGATTGGCCCACATGATCCCGGCATTGACCTTGTGCGTTACGTGCAGCAAATGATGGTGGTTGTTCCAATAGACACCGATGAAGACGAAACTCATCACATAGCTGAGAAGGACGGGAATGAGCGGCGCGAGCGTCGAAAGCTCCGCCCCGTGCGGCACCTTCATCTCCAAAACCATGATCGTGATGATGATGGCGATGACGCCGTCGCTGAACGCTTCAAGCCGGCTCTTACCCATAGTTCGGTTCTTTCTGTGGTTACGGTGCGTCGATCGCGAATTTTTCTGTGATGAGACCCTTCGCGATCAATTCCTCAATATAGGCGGCGTCATGCGAAGGGATCATCGTCAGCGCTGGCTCGGCTTTGGATAAATCGTGCAGCGCGCGAATCTGATCGGCGACTTTGCCGCGATCTTCCGGCGGCGACATATAGACTTGTTGCACGAAGCGCGGCCGGACGGCGGGCACACGCACGTTCGAAATGG
Organism: Alphaproteobacteria bacterium; assembly: GCA_031413635.1. Classification (GTDB taxonomy): domain Bacteria; phylum Pseudomonadota; class Alphaproteobacteria; order Micropepsales; family Micropepsaceae; genus SZUA-430. The sequence continues at coordinate 3,716 of JANOFM010000133.1, forward strand.
CCCAAGCGATATCGCCCAGGAACAACATTTCCCGCCCGTTGCCGAGGCGCGCATAGAACATCGCACTTCCAACTGTGTGGCCTTCTGCGGGTATCATCACCACGCCTGGCGCAATGCGGATCGCCGCGGTCAGGTCCAAATGCGGCATCGCGGCATAGGCCGGCGGGACTTTGGACGCGCCGAGACCCGCAAACTGCTGGCGCGTCAAAACCAGCCGCTCGGCCAAACGCTCCGGCACCGGAAAGCGCAACGCGCCGCCGATGTGATCGAGATGCTCATGCGTGATCGCGACGCGCGCAGCCACGCCCATCGCCGCAATCACGCGCCCATAGGCAGCCTTGTCGAACGCCGCCGTCTCGCCGTGCTGTGCCGCGCTTGCAATCTCTTGATCCATGCCGGAGTCGATGACGACGCTGCCTGCCGGACCGTTGAGCTGAAACGACGTCCGCACTCGCGCGAAGTTATTGTTGGCGCCGCCCGCCTGCACCGCGATGAAAGGCATCGTGTCGCGGCCGACTATTTCGAGGCGAACCTCGGTCGGCAATTGGGCCGTATCGCCCGCCACCAATTGCCGCCAACCTGCGATGTCGGTCTTATAGGCGGTGGCTTCGGGCACGTTGCCGTCTGCGACGTAGTACCAAAAAAACCCCGCGCCGATCGCAAGTAGAACCAGCGCGGCATTGCCGAGGCGATAGATCAATTTCATGGACGCACCCTCTGAGAATCCGATCGGCAGTGGATTAACACATCGGCGGGTTTGCGGCGTTTGCCTGGTTATTTTCTGCCGATTTGCTCTATTTCGCACTGCAGCATAGCCTGACCGGATCAAGCTATCAGCAGAATCGAGCCAGCAAATGACGATGACTTTGGACGGCATGGAGCAACAGGCACCCCCGCGCGAGCGCGACGGCCTGAAATACCCTTTTCCCGAAAAGCCCGAACCCGGCAAGACGGTTGAAGTGACGCCCGGCATCCATTGGATACGCATGCCTCTGCCGTTCCAGCTCAACCACATCAACGTTTGGCTGGTTGAAGACGGAAAAGGCTGGGCGATTGTCGACACGGGCATCCATTCGGGCGAATCCAAAAACTTGTGGAAACAGGTCTTCGCCCATTTGGGAGACAGGCCAATCACCCGCGTGATCGTCACGCATCTTCATCCCGATCACGTCGGCCTTGCCGGTTGGCTCGCTCACAAATTCGGCGTGCCGCTCTACATGTCACGGACCGACTATTTGCTCTGTCGCACCTTGGTCATGGACACTGGCCAGCCCGCACCGGAAGAGGGCGTGCTGTTCTACAAAGCGGCTGGCTTTGCCGACGACATGCTCGAAGTCTATCGCAAACGCTTCGGCGGCTTCGGCTTGGGCGTCTCGCGCCTGCCGCAATCCTTTCGCCGCCTACAGGACGGCCAGGAACTGGTGATCGGCAAACACTGTTGGCGCATCGTCGTCGGCCGCGGCCACGCGCCCGAGCATGCCTGTCTCTGGTGCCCGGAACTCAAAATCATGATCTCGGGCGACCAAATCCTGCCGCGCATCTCGTCGAACATCAGCGTCTTCCCGACCGAGCCGGAGGCAGACCCGCTGCAAGAATGGCTGGACTCGTGCAAACATTTGCGCGCACTCATCCCCGATCACACGCTCATTCTCCCCTCGCACAACGAACCGTTCTACGGCGTCAAGACGCGCATGACCCAACTGATCGACGGCCACGAAGAGGGCATGGAAAAAATATTGGAACTCTGCGCCACGCCCAAACGCGCCGTCGATGTTTTCCCGGCACTCTTCCGCACCAAAATCACAGGCGGCAACTACGGCATGGCCACCGGCGAAAGCCTTGCCCATTTGAACTGCCTGATCGCGCGCGGCCAACTCAAACGCACGCGCGACGCCGGCGGCGTGGACTGGTACCAACGCGCATAAGCCTCGAACTAGGAAATGGGCGTAATGCTCCTCAAGAACAAAACTCTTTTCATCACCGGCGCCAGCCGCGGCATCGGCCTGGCGATCGCGCTCCGCGCCGCGCGCGACGGCGCCAACATCGCCATCGCCGCCAAGACCGCCGACCCCAATCCGAAACTTCCGGGCACGATCTACACCGCCGCTAAGGAAATCGAGCAGGCGGGCGGCAATGCGCTGCCCTTGGTCGTCGACGTGCGCGACGAAGCAAACGTCATCGGCGCCATCGAACAAACCGTCGCGAAATTCGGCGGCATCGACATTTGCGTCAACAACGCCAGCGCCATTCAGCTGACGCCGACCACCATGACCGACATGAAGCGCTACGATCTGATGCATCAGATCAACACG
>JANOFM010000134.1:0-11542 GCA_031413635.1 Alphaproteobacteria bacterium
CGACAAGGCGCTGTGGAAGCAGATCGCCGAGATGGGCTGGCTCGGCACCGCAATTCCTGAAGACTTCGGCGGCTTGGGCCTCGGCCACCTCGAGCTCTGCGTGATCGCCGAAGAGCTCGGCCGCGCATTGGCGCCGGTGCCGTTCTCCTCGTCGGTCTACCTCGCGACCGAAGCGATCCTGCTCGCCGGCAGCGACGCGCAGAAGAAGAAATACTTGCCCAAGCTCGCCTCCGGCGAACTCATCGGCACCTTCGCTATCGCTGAAGGCGCGCACCCGCCAAGTCCCAAGACCGTCAAAGCGACGCTGAAATCCGGCAAGCTCGACGGCGCGAAGACACCTGTCCCCGACGGCGACGTGGCGGACTTCGCGGTGGTTCTCGTGCGCACGGGCGAAGGGCAGGGCGAGCGCGCGCTGTCGCTCGCCATCGTCGATCTAAAGGGCGCCGGCGTCACACGCCGCACGGTGAAAACGGTCGACCCTTCGCGCAGCCAAGCCGAGATCAACTTCAAGGGCGCAGCCGCGGAAGCGCTCGGGCCCGCAGGTGAAGGTTGGGATCTGACGCGCCGTGTCCTCGACCGCGCCGCGATCTTGATGGCGTTCGAACAAGTCGGCGGATCCGACGCTTGCCTTGCCATGGCCAAGGACTACGCCATGAATCGCTACGCCTTCGGCCGCCAGATCGGCTCGTTCCAGGCGATCAAACACAAGCTCGCCGATATGTATGTCCTAAACGAACTTGCCCGCTCGAACGCCTATTTCGGTGCCTGGGCTCTATCGACGAACGCCCCCGACCTTCCTGAAGCCGCCGCCGGCGCCCGCATCAGCGCAACCGATGCGTTTTCGAATGCCGCCCAAGAGAACGTCCAGACCCACGGCGGTATGGGCTTCACCTGGGAACTCGACTGCCACCTCTTTTATCGGCGCGCGAAGGTGCTGAGCCTCGCGCTCGGCGCAACGCGCGTGTGGAAAGACCGCCTGGTCAACCACCTGGAAAAAAAGAACGTCGCGTAATTCAACATCGATCGAAAGACCAAACCCATGGATTTCAATGACACCCCCGCCGAAGCCAAGTTCCGCACCGAAGTGCGCGCCTGGCTCGAAGCGAATGCGAAACCGAAATCGGCCACTGGCTTCTCCGCCGAAAACCCGCGCTTCCAACGCAACGAGACCGAAGCGCTGAAAATCGCCAAGGCCTGGCAGGCAAAGAAAGCGGCAAAGGGCTACGCCCGCATCACGTGGCCGAAGGAAAACGGCGGCCTCGGCGGCACGCCGATGCAGCAGGTGGTTTACAGCCAGGAAGAAGCGAAATTCGACGTGCCTTCGGGCTTCTTCGAAATCGGCCTCGGCATGTGCTTGCCCACCGTCACGCACTATGCCTCGAAGGATGTCGCCGCGCGCTATGTGAAGCCCGCGCTCTACGGCGAGGAAATTTGGTGCCAGCTTTTCTCCGAGCCTTCGGCGGGATCGGACGTTGCGGGCCTGCGCACACGCGCCGAACGCAACGGCGACGATTGGGTAATCAATGGCCAAAAAGTCTGGACGAGCGGCGCGCACTATTCCGACTACGGCATCTTGCTCACGCGCACCGACCCGACGGCGCAAAAGCACAAGGGCCTGACGATGTTCTACCTGTCGATGAAGTCGCCGGGCGTCGAGGTCAAACCCATCAAGCAAATGTCGGGTGGTGCGAACTTCAACGAAGTATACTTCACCAACGTCCGCATACCCGATGCCCAACGACTAGGCGAAGTCGGCGCGGGCTGGGGTGTAGCACTCACGACGCTGATGCATGAGCGTCTGGCTGTGGGCGGCGGGCAGGGCGGTGCCGGCCCCGACATCAAGGAACTCATCGCGCTCGCCCGCGAAACCGAACTCGAAGACGGTCCCGCGATCCGCAACGCCGCCGTGCGCGAGAAGATCGCCGAATGGTACGTGCGTGGCCAAGGCTTGAAATACACCACCTACCGCACCTTGACCGCGCTCAGCCAAGGCAAGGTGCCGGGCCCGGAGGCCTCGATCGCCAAAGTCGTCGTCGCGCCGAAGATGCAAAACCTGTCGTCCTTCGCCATGGACTTGGAAGACATGGGCGGTGTGATGGTGGGCGAGGACTCGCCGCAAATGGGAGCGTTCCAGCAAAGCTATATGTGGGCGCCGGGCCTGCGCATCGCTGGTGGCACGGATGAAATCTTGAAGAACATCATCGCCGAGCGCGTGCTGGGCCTACCCGCCGACATTCGCGTCGACAAGGATATCCCGTTCAACAAACTCCCGACTGGGCGCTGAGCAATGAGCGCACCGCATCTGCCGCCGGACCTGGCGTTGACGATCGTCGATCCGCTGGCGCATGCGGACATGAATCGCATCCACGGCGCGTTCACGAAGTTGCGCGCGAATTATCCGCTCGCGGTCGCCGAGGTCGAAGGCTGCGAACCCTTCTGGGCGGTGTCGAAACACGCCGACATCCTCGACATCAGCAGACAGAACGCACTGTTTATGAACGGTGCGAAATCGACCACGTTCACGACGAAGGCTGCAACCGAGCAAGTGATGAAGATCACCGGCACGCCCCACCTTGTGAAGTCGCTGGTGCAGATGGATCCGCCCGACCATTCGAAATATCGCGTGCTGACGCAGTCTTGGTTTTTGCCGCAAAACTTGCGCAAGCTCGAACCGCGCTTGCGTCAGCTTGCGAAGATCTACGTCGATCGCATGGCGGAAAAAGGCGGCAGCTGCGACTTCGTCTCCGACGTCGCCGTCTGGTATCCGCTGCGCGTGATCATGGACATCCTCGGCGTTCCGGAATCAGACGAACCGCGCATGCTGAAACTGACGCAGGAGCTGTTCGGCGCCACCGACCCGGAACTCGGCCGTGCCGGCGATGCGTCGGGCGGCTTCGGCGCGTTAATGAGCGACGACGCCGTCGCCTCGCTGCAGGCGACCGTGATGGAATTCTTCCAGTACTTCAACGCCATCACCGAAGACCGCCGCGCCCATCCGCGCGACGACGTGGCGAGCGTCATCGCCAACGGCAAGATCGACGGCCAACCGCTCGATCCGTTCAACGCCATGTCCTACTACGTCATCCTCGCCGCCGCCGGCCACGACACCACCAGCGCCTCGACCGCGGGCGGCATGTGGGCCTTGATCGACAATCCGGCCGAATTCAGAAAACTGAAGGACAACCCGTCGCTGATGCCGCAATTCGTCGACGAAGCGATCCGCTGGACGACGCCTGTGCGCCACTTCATGCGTTCCGCCACGCAGGACTATGAATTGCGCGGCCAGACGATCAAGAAAGACGACTGGCTGATGCTGCTCTATCCGTCGGGCAACCGCGACGAGGAAGTGTTCGACGAACCGTTCAAGTTCAAGGTCGACCGCAGCCCGAACAAGCTGCTCTCCTTCGGCTTCGGTGCCCATGTTTGCATCGGCCAGCATCTCGCCAAGATGGAAATGCGCGCCCTCTTCGACGAACTGATCCCGCGCCTCGAGTCGATCGAATTCGACGGGGAACCGAGGCTGTCGGCCGCCAATTTTGTCAATGGCCCGAAGAAGATGCCGGTGCGATACAAGATCAACTGACGACATTCAAAAAATTGGGCCGCCACGCCCGGGAGGAACGCGCATGAAGTTCACCTGGTTCAACCTGATGCCGTGGCCCCATCTTCCCGACGACTTCCGAGAAAAGCATCGCTCGGTGTGGGTCGACATCGACTCGCGTCTGTTCGATGCCGAGAAAAGCCATGAGGTCTACAACACCTACATGGATCTGCTCGAATACGCCGGCACGCTCGGCTTTGACGGCATCGGCGTCAACGAGCATCACCAGAACGGCTACGGCATCATGCCCTCGCCGAACATCATCGCGGCGGGCCTCGTGCGGCGCACCAAGGACGTCGGCATTGTTGTCCTCGGCAATTCGATCGCGCTCTACAATCCCCCAGTCCGCGTCGCCGAAGAATTCGCCATGCTCGACTGCATCTCTGGCGGCAGGCTGGTCGCGGGCTTTCCCGTCGGCACGTCGATGGACACGAACTACTGCTATGGCCAGATCCCAGCCCTCACTCGCGAAAAATATCTCGAAGCGCACGATCTCATCATGAAGGCCTGGCACAATCCCGACCCGTTCGCCTTCAACGGCCGCTATAACAAACTGCGCCACGTCAACATCTGGCCGAGACCGATTCAAAAGCCGAACCCGCCGATCCACATTCCCGGCGGCGGCTCGGTCGAGACCTACGATTTCTGCATCGACAACACCTATTCCTATTCCTACCTTTCGTTCTCGGGCTACATTCGCGGCAAGGCCCTGATGCAAGGCTATTGGGACCGCGTGCGCGAGCGCAACGCGCCCGACACGTCGCCCTACCGCGCGGGCTTCGCGCAAACGATTTGCGTCGCCGACACCGACGAAGAGGCCGAGCGTCTCTACAGCGAACACGTGCTCTATTTCTACAATCGCTGTCTGCACGTCTACGCGGGCTTCGCCGACGCGCCCGGCTATCGTACGATCAAGACGATTCAAACCGGCGCCCTATCGCAATACGCGCCGCCGATCGACGGTTACGCGCATCTGACGTGGAAGGATCTGATCGACGGCGGTCACGTTATCGCCGGCAGCCCCGAAACCGTGCGCCAACGCATGGAAGAACTGATTAAAGGCCTGCGCGTCGGCAACATCTTCTGCCTCATGCATGTCGGAAACATGCCGAAGGAAAAGGCGATGTATTCGACGCAACTGTTCGCCGAGAAGGTGATGCCGAAACTGCGCAACCTCTATGCCGAATTCGCCGACGACGGCCGCTTCTGGTGCAAACCGATAAAGGCCCAAGTCAAACCCGGAAGCCTGCCGCGCGTCGAAGACGCCGCGCGCTTGGCTCGCGCGTAAGGAGGCGATCATGGAACTCAAGACGATCCAAACCGCGCGCGTGCCCGTCCGCTATTACGAAGGCGGCGGCGGCAAACCGCTTGTCTTCCTTCACGGCGCCGGCGGCATTCTGCCCGCCGACCCATTTCTCGACAGACTTGCAAAGAAATTCCACGTCTACGCGCCGTTACTGCCCGGCTACGGCGATGCCCAAGAATGCGCGATGATGCGCGACATGCTCGACTTCACGCTCCACACACTCGACGTCGTCGAAGCGCTCGGCCTGAAGGATCCGATCCTCGCCGGCCACTCGATGGGCGGCATGATCGCCGCCGAAATGGCCGCGATCGCGCACAACGATTTCACAAGGCTGGGCCTCATTTGTGCGGCGGGCCTTTGGCTTGAAAATCACCCGGTCCCCGATCTGTTCGCGATGTTGCCGTACGAGATGCCTCCCTATCTCTTCCACGACGTTGAGATGGGCACGACGCTGATGACGGCAGGCGTCGCGCTCGACGACCCCGAATGGCTCAAGGGCTTCTTGGTGATGAACGCACGCCAGATGGGCATGGCCGGCAAAATCCTATTCCCCATCCCCGAACGCGGCCTCAGCGAACGCCTCTATCGCATCAAGGCCAAAACCCTTATCGTCTGGGGCGCCAGCGACAAGTTGATCCCGCCCGTCTATGGCGAAGCGTTCAAGAAAGCGATCAAGGGCGCGCAGCTCACCGTCATCCCCAAAGCCGGCCATATGGTGACGCTCGAACAACCCGACGAGCTTGTGTCGGCGTTGGGCTATCTCGGATGACAGCCGAATTTCACTTCGCGAAAATCCAACCCTTCCGGCTGCCGTCGAACTCCACGGCGAAACTGTTGTTCTGCAGATCGCAGTCGCCGTTTTTCCCATTGACGATGGCCTCGCCCATTTCGTCGTACTTGAGCGACAACGTATAGATGCGATGGAACGTCGCTTTCCGGATAATCTCGGCCGGCGCCGTGAATTCGAAACGCACGGCAACGCCGCTATGCGCTGGAATCCGGTCGAATTTCGTTTCTCCGGCCACTTTGCCCTTGGTCTTGCCCGCAAATTCGTCCTCGATCACGATCGCCGATTGCATCCAGGCTTTGCCCATGAAGGGCTGATCGCCGATATTGCGCACGCGCATCACGAACGGCCAATGGAACACGCCGTCCGGCGTCACCCACGCGCCGATGCGCTGCACACGCGTCGCGCCGGGGGGCGGCCGTTGCGAGATATCGATTTCAAGGAAGCGATCGGCCGCTGGATCGGCGCACGGCGCCACCAATGGTTTGAGGTCCGGCAATTTCACAGTGACTGGAATGCTCAAGGGCCCGCCGCTATCCGTCGCCGCAGCCGCAAAGGCCAGCGCGCTCGCGGAAACAAGCGACATCGCAATCGTCTTCACCATCGTCATCGCAATCGAACTCCTCGCGAATGGGGGCATAGCTTCAAGAAGCGTTAGTATCGTTAAGCGAAGCCGCGCAAACCTCGATGATCGTTTGCACGCCATCCAACAACTGGGTCTCGCTCAGCGTGAACACACCATCGGGGACCGCACCGGCCGCGATCAAGCGCCTAGCCTGCAAGTCAAGATAAGGCACATGAACGAACCCCGCGACCCGTGCGCCGCCGGCTCCCGCTTGCTCCATCAGGCGGTAGAACAGCAGATTGCATAAATAGTCGCCCGCACTGTCCGATCGCGCCAAAGGAATGTCCCTTGCACGCAGCGCCTGTGATATGGCACTGAGCGGCAAATGCGTCGGCAACACTGCAGGCCCGTTGTCGCTGACGCAAGCGCTGCTCGAACACGCACCCGTAAAATCCGGCCGGTCAATGGCAACGGTGTTGCGTGCCGTCGATTCAAGGGTGATGCCCACCGCTTTGGCACTCAACCCGAACGAGATCACGGCATCGGGTTTCGTGGCTTCAAGCAGAGGCGAAAATACGCTCCCCCATAGGTCGAACTTCACCGGCAGCGTGCGCGTGACCAGGCGCGCGCCCGAAGGTTGCCATCCCGATCGTTCGAGCTCCTCCATCGCCCAAGCGGTGGGGTTTTCCGGCGCACCGGGAAAAGCGGCAAAGCCCGTCGCAAGGATGGTTCGAGTCATTTCGCCGCCGTACCGTTCGTCATAAGCTGCATTTAGGCACAATTACTGGATTTAGGCGAAACGTGATGAGAAAGCTGCCGGCAATTCTGGCTTCCGCGCTGTTCTTTATCATCGCGCCGGGAACGGTGGCGGGCATTGTGCCGTGGTTGCTTTCGCACTGGACCATCAATCCGCCATTCCTAGGGCTGGAGCCGTTGCGCGCCGCTGGCATCGCTTTGATCGCGGTAGGCCTCGTGCCGCTAATTGATTCATTTCGGCGCTTCGCCATCGAAGGCTTGGGCACGCCGGCACCCTTGTTGCCGTCTCAGACACTCATCGTCACCGGTTTCTATCGCAACGTCCGCAACCCCATGTACATCGGTGTCGTGTCGGCGATCTTGGGGCAAAGCCTCTTGTTCTCCGACGCGACGCTCCTCGCATACGCCTTCGCCGTTTGGCTCGCGTTCCATATCTTTGTAGTCTGGTACGAAGAACCGACACTAAGCCGCCAGTTCGGCTTGAGCTATGACGAGTTCCGCAAACACGTCCCGCGATGGATTCCGCGCCTTACGCCTTGGCGCGCTTCTTCTTAGGCGCGACATTCGCCGTCGCGAACTGCAACGCGCTGAGCACTGTCTTGGCGTCCGCGTTCCTCAAGTGCATCCACGTCGCACCCTTGTCCCCCCAGGCATTGGGAATCCGCTGAAAGATCTCGGGCTCGGCCGCCGTCAGCACCTCTTGCTGCTCCGGCGTGAGTTTGACCATCGCGCGCGCGTCCTTCTCCGACAGCGTAGCAAAAATGTTCCCGCCCGCTCTGAAAGACGCCAACTCGAAATGCGGCGCCTCAATCGCATCCGGCATCGACAATGCGAGCTTGCGAAACGCCGCCGGCGTCACGGTCATGGCTCGACCACCTTGAAGTTCGAATCCACCGGATCGATGAGGCCCGCCAATTCGGCATAAGCGCCCGACTTGCCTTTGACCTTGATTGCGCCGGTTGCGGTCTTCAGCCCCACTGGTACGCCCGCCAGCAGCGTCTCCAGCATATCGGATCGCTTCATGGTGACGGTCGCATCTGCCTTGTCGTCGACGACGCCCACCTCGTGCACCAACACGCTGTTTTCGACCGTGATCAAGTGCTTCTCGTTCACGTCGCTGAGCACGATGTTGATCGCAAGACGCTTGCCGCCCGCCCGCTCCGGGTTCAAGCGCACGGCGGCGAAGTCGAGCATCATATGCGTCGGCGTCGCCCGCACGAGGTCGAGGCTCAAGCGCTGCGTCGGCCAGTCGAGCACCCCGTGGCGCAACTCCTGCGCGCCGGTCAGATAGATGTTGCGCCACGTGCCTGCTTCCGCGCGATAGGCAAGCTGCGTGTAAACACCGGCGAGTTTGTCGCGCGCGGCCTTGTTGTCCGCATCGGCGAACACGACATGGTTGAGCAGCATCGCCGCCCAGCGGTATTTGCCCGCCGCGATCGCCGCATCGGCCTTGGCCGAAACGGAAGCCGCGCCGCCCATCGCCTCGACATAGTGCGTGCCCGCCGCCACCGGCGTCAGCGCGTGCAACGACGCGGGATTTGCGTCGTACCAGCCCATATAGCGCTGATAGACGGCCTTCGAGTTATGACTCATCGTTCCGTAATAGCCGCGATTGTACCATTCGTTGGCCAGCGCCGGCGGTAACGTCAATTGTTCGGCGATTTCGGAACCCGTCAATCCGGAATTGATCAGACGGATCGTCTGATCGTGCAAGTATTTGTACGCATCGCGATGTTTCTTCAGAAAGTCGGTAATCGCACCGCTTTCCCAGCGCGGAATGCCGTGCGCGGCGAACATGACGTCGCTTTTGCCGGCATAAAGCCGTATCGACTCGGTCAGATAGTTCGACCAGCCCTTGGCGTCGCGCACCAGCGCCCCGCGCGCGGGCAGCATATTGTGCATCGTCGCATTCGCGTTCTCCGCCATGAACACGGCCCGCATTTGCGGCAAATAGAAATTCATTTCGGCCGGCGCTTCCGTTCCGGGCGTTACCTGGAACGACAGCGTCACGCCGTCGATCGTCATCTCCTGGCCGGTCTTGGTGATGAGGTCGGTCGGCGCGATCAGCGAAACCGTCCCCGACGAAATCCCAGGCCCCAATCCCGACGTCATTTCGCCTTCCGGCCCGCGCGGCAGTGTGCCTCCGAATTGAAAACGCGCGCGCCGCGTCATCGCGGGCCCGGCGATCACGTTCTCGGCGATCGCTTCTTCCATAAAGCGGTCGGGCGCGATGATTTTCACCCGCCCGGACTTCACCGCGCCTTCGCTCGTCACGCCGGCGACTCCCGCGAAGTGATCGCCGTGGCTGTGCGAATAGACGACGGCCACGACCGGCTTGTCGCCCACATGCTTTTTCACGAGACCATACGCTGCCCGCGCGGACTCCACGCTCGTCAACGGATCGACCACGATGTAACCGGTATCGGTCTGAATGAACGACACGGTCGACACGTCGAAGCCGCGCACTTGATAGATGCGCTCCGACACTTTGTAGAGTCCGTGCCGCGTAATCAGCTGCGCCTGACGCCACAGGCTGGGGTTGGCCGTCTCCGGTGCGTCGCCTTTCAGGAAGTCGTAGGACGAGACGTCGAAGACGACCTTACCACTGTCGTCTTTGATCCTGGGATCTTCGAGTGTCGCGATAAACCCGCGCGCTGCGAAGTCGAAATCCTGCTTGTTAGCGAACGGCAGTTCCTTAAGAATTTTCTCGCGCGCCTCCTTCGTGGAAGTCGTCGCCTCCGCCGCCACGTCTCTCGGAATCTCCGGCCGCGGCGCGCCCAATATCATCGGCAGCACGCCGCGAAACATGTAAGCGAAACCACCGAGCAAAAGCGCAGTCGCGACGACGCCGATACCAAGTCCGCGTAAAAAGGAGCCCATGAGCGATTCCCCGATCAAAGTGTTCTTGGGCGCAAAGCTACCCGACGGGGCGGTGAATGTGTAGCAAGCCGAGTGCGGCGCAATTGCGCGACCTCAGCGCTCCCGCTTTGCCAGGCGCCCCGGCCGTTGCGCACGCGCAATATGGTTCGTGTTCTGCCGCTCTTCGGCCTGCAGCTTTTGAAATCGCTTGAGTCGCGGCGCATCGAGTGTGCCCGCAGCCAAAGCCGCCTGGACCGCACAGCCCGGTTCGCTCACATGCGTGCAGTTGCTGAACCGGCAGGTCGCTGCCAGCAACGCCACGTCCTCGAACACGTCGTCCACGCCCTGTGCCGCGTCAATCAGCTGAAGCTCGCGGATACCCGGCGTATCGATCAGCCAGGCGCCGTTCGGCAGCCGGTGCAACGAGCGCCCCGACGTCGTGTGCCGCCCCTTGTCGTCGTCGCCGCGGACGCTTTGCGTTTCCTGCAGCAGGCGACCCATCAAACTGTTGACCAGCGTCGATTTGCCTACCCCCGAAGAACCTAGCAGCACGAGCGTCTTGCCGCGCGCAAACCAGGGCTTCAATTGCTCGGCCGCATCCGCGCTGCGTGCATCGAACGCTTCGACCGCAATACCCGGCATCAGTCGCCGCACCGACGCGATATAAGGCGCAACATCCTCGGCCAGATCGGCCTTCGTGATCAGAACGACCGGCGTAACGTGGGCTTCGGAGGCCAGCGCCAAAAACCGCTCGAGCCGCGCCAGGTTGAAATCCTGGTTGGCGGACGTGAGCAACAGCATCGTATCGATATTGGCCGCGATCAGCTGCACCCGGCGGGCCGTGCCGGCACTCTTGCGCGTGAACAAACTGCGCCGCTCGAGCAGACGCACCGCGCGCCGCGCCTCATCGATCATCAACCAATCGCCGATGGTGGCGGTCTGCCCGTCATCGCGCTGCGCGAGGCCCGCGATACGTCCCTCGAACCCAGGCCCCGCTACATCCAATGCATCGCGATGCACCGCGACGACGCGCACGGGCAGGGTGCCCTTGTCATCGTCGCCGATCTGGCATCCGAAATGTGGACCCCAGCCATAATCGTCCAACGTGAGACTGCCCGGCGCTGGATAAATTTCGCTTGTCAAAGCATGTGTCGTCCCGATCCGGCGCGCGCCAATGCGCGACACCGGCCATGAGTAAGACGCCCCCCGATGAAGGTCAACGCCAGCGCTAAGACTCGCGCTGCTTCAGCTTCTGCGCAAACACGCCTTTCGCCATCTTTCCAAACTTGCGCGATCGCGCCCGAGCATCGGCGATGCTCTCCGAATTATGACGTTCCTCGCGCAAAAGCTTGTGGTAGCGCTTCAAGCGCTCCGCATCGAGCGCACCCGACGCTAGCGCTGCTTGCACCGCGCAACCCGGTTCGTTCGCGTGCGTGCAATCGCTGAACCTGCACGCTGCAAACAGTTGCGTCACATCTTCGAACACCTCGTCGATGCCGCCCGCCGCATCGATCAGTTGCAACTCGCGCATGCCGGGCGTGTCCATCAACCACGCGCCGGACGCCAACCGGTGCAGCGAACGCCCGGTCGTGGTGTGGCGACCCTTGGCGTCGTCTTCGCGGATGCCGAGCGTTGCCTGCACCGCTTGCCCCGACAGCGTGTTGACCA
>JANOFM010000135.1:0-8094 GCA_031413635.1 Alphaproteobacteria bacterium
CGCACGAATTCGCCCGTCATCACATCGGGAATCTCCGCGCCAAAGTCTTCGCCGTCGCGCGGCCCTGCAGCGCGACCAAGATTCTCGCGGATCGCCACATATTCCATCTCGGCGGTGATGATGCCGGCGCGCGCATATTCAAGCTGCGTTACCGCGCGCCCAGCCTTGGCGCGAAACGGTCGGCGGCTGGCGGGGAAGGGTGCAACCAACCGCTCGCCGGAGGCGCCGCCATTGTCCTCCGCCTTGACCGCGCGCCCGTCGTAACTCTCGACATCGCCGCGGGCGAGAACCCAAGCATCGCGCCCGCGCGGCGCACCTTTGAAGATGTCGATCTGTGCGTTTTCGTCCGTGTACGGACCAGATGGATCGTAAAGCCGAACCGGCTCTTCCTTCGCGCTCGGATGCAAAGCCACCTCGCGGAACGGCACGCGCAGATCCGTGTGCCGCTCGCCCGCGACGTAAATCTTTCGCGAACCGGGGATCGACCCCGTCGTGACTTGAAACGAAGGCTTGTGCTGCATGTTCATGGGCGCGTGCGATCCTTTGACCAGAATTGGGTTCTGAACCGTCGCACGGCGAACGAAGGATGGCGCGGGCCAGCGCAAATCCGAATCCCTCCGCCGGTACAAACCGGATCAGGTTCAAAGGGTCGCGGAAATTTGGCCGCTCTCAGCCCAACCGGGCCCCCCTTCGGACGGGACGGACTTTCTGCTTGGGCAGGCGAACAGTCAACAGCCGGCGCGCAGCGGCGCTAGACTTTCTCGCTCTCGGCAGCTTTCGGGCGGGTGTCGATGGCGGCTTTCATCGCTTGGCCGAGCCGTCCGTCCAGTTCGGCGACCTTGGACCGCAGGATCGCCGCTTCGTCGCGCGACTTGGCGGCTTCGTGCAACAGCGCCTCCAGCGACATCACGCGGCTGCGCAGCGACTCGAATTCCATCGACGCGCCCGACGACGTCATCAAGCGTGCCTCGACATCGGCGAGCCGCGCCTTCAGCAGGCTCACATCCTCGCCCGATCCGCCGGAACTTTCGGCCGAGGCAAGTTTGTTTTCAAGAGTCGCGGCCTGCGCCCGCGCGCGCTCGAGCGACCGTTCAAGCTCGGCGGTGCGCGCCCTCAGGCGGCGCAGTTCATCCTCGTTGCGCCGTGCGTCCGCCGTCGCGGCCTCGCTCGGCGCAGCGCCTCCCGCGCGCGCCGCCGCGAGTTGCGCTTCAAGCTCGCCGATGCGCGCGCGCTGCGGCTCGCCGTCGCTCTTAGGCGTGCTGATCGCCTTGCGCAACGCGATTTCAGCTTCGCCTAATTTATCCTGCAGATCGGCGGCGCGAGATTTCAGCGCATCCGTTTCCCGCGCCGCATTGAAGCCGGACGCCAAACGGCCTTCGAGTTCCGCGACCCGCGCGCGCAAAAGCTTGTTCTGCCTGTCCTCGCCCGTCGTGGTGCCGGCGCTCGCAAGTTGCGTCTCCAAAGTTGCGACGCGCTCCTTCAGGGCTTTCGTCTGTTCGTCCACGCGGCCATTGCCTTTGGCGCTCGCCAGCATCCGTTCCAACTCGACGACGCGCTGTCGCACGCTGTCGTCGGGCACGACTTGCGCCTCGGCCAGGTTTAGCGGTGCGGGCGCCGCCGCCAGCGCCTCGGCCTTCGCCTGGTACTCGTCCCACTTCGCCCGCGCTTCCAAATAGCGCGTGCGGAAACCGTCGACGTCGTTGCGCAAGCGTTCGGCCTCGTCGCCAAGCCGCTTCTCGGCCGCCCGCGTCGCCTCCAGATCGCGTTCGAGTGTCGCGATCCGCGCAACCATCTCCTCGCGCGCCGCAACCCGCGAGGCGCGCACGCCTTGCGGCAGACCTTCCATCTCGCTCACGCGGATGCGAAAATCCTCGAGCTCCTTTTCCATGTCGATCGAACGGTTGCGCACGTCGCGCATCTGTTCTTCCGTATCGCGCAGCCGCTGCGATTTCTGATCGCGCGACAGACCGAAGCCCACCGCCATCCCGATCAGCCAGGCGATCAACAGAAACAACCAAGTCTGAGCGATCAAATACATCATGGCAGCACGGTGATCTCGATACGGCGGTTGCGCGCCTGGCCATCGCTCGTCGATGCGTCGGCGGCCGGTTGCGACGAGCCCGCGCCCACGGTGAACAAGCGCTCGCGCGCCACGCCCTTGTTGCTCAGAAAATTGGCCACCGCCTCCGCCCGGTCTTGGGAGAGGCGCGTCAAGCCTATTTCGATGGCGGTGCCGTCGGTGTGCCCCGTGATGCGAAAGCGCAGCGTCCCGCAATCGATCGCGGTCTGCGCCATGCGGTCGAGCACGGCATGGCTCGATGGGCGGACCGTGGCCGAACCGGCGGCGAACTCGACGGTGTTGTCGGTCATCGCCCGGTCGATCAGGTTTTGGCAGTCGGCCGCGGCCAACCGCTGCACCGGCGGGACGACGATGGGCAGCACAACCGTCTCGTCCGGCGCGTCGGGCAGGATCGCACTGTCGGACAACGTAATTTCGGCGACACCTTGATAGGGCCGCGGCGGCGTTTTGGCGGCGATGAACACCTCCGACTGCACTTTTGCGTTCGGGGCCTGCCCGCGCAGCGTGATCACCGCATCGGCAAAGCGCGCATCGCCCGATTGCAGCATCGACAATTTCCGCAGCGCCCAGATTGCGGTCCCCGGCCAATCGCCGGTCGGATGCCCGGCCGCAATCGTCGTTTGATCGTCGACGCCGGTCGGGAACAGCTTTTTCGCCTCCGCCCTGATCTGTTGCTGAAAGCGCCGCCCAGGTACGAAGCCCATCAGGCTGATGCGCCGGTCCGCGCCGCGAATGGCGCTCCACACATAAGGTTTCTTCGGCGGCGCCAGCGTCGTCTCGTCGCGCACCTGTGTGATGCCGCCCCACCACGTGCCGCCGCGCCCCGCCGACGCGCGCACATAGAGCTTCGCGTCCTCACGGTCTGCCTCGGTCGGCGCCGTGCCGCCCAGCGTCGCCACTTGGCCCTCGACCCGCACATTCGCCCAATCGCCGGCCCCGTTACGCACCAAAGCGACCGCGGCGGCTTTTTGCAGTTCGGCCGGAACGACGCGCACGCTGCGCCACAACGGGCCGCCGCGCTCGTAGAGCGTCGCGAAATAGCCCGTCACGAGCAACGCCGTGATGCCGGCAAAAACGATCCACCGAGCCATGAACCTGACCAAAGGACGAAAGGCGAAATTTCGCCCGTGAAACTTCTATCATCCCCAGTCCCGCGCGTGAACCTTCGCTAACGCTGACTTCGCGCACGCGGTGAACGCGGCGGTCGCGCCTTAAGGTTGCACTCCGCCCGGATTGAAGCACGGCGAATCCTGGCCTAGTGTCCGCGCCCTTAACCAAATGCTTCGCAATAAGAACAGGCGCGTTTCGAGGTCATTGAGCATGTTTCAATCGAACTGGGTCGGCTTTGCCGCCGCCATCGTCTTAATCTTGACGTCACTCGCCGCCGTCTTCTTTGCCGGCCGCCCCGCCGGAGGCCCCGGCCGCGTCGCACTGCCTGCGATCCAGCAAGCCAAGATCGAGCCGGGCTTTGTCGGCCAGCATCGCTTCGGGCTCTGGACCTTGATCTGCGAAAACGCAACGGCGGCAGCCGCCCCCGTCCGGCTCTGCCGGGCGAACGCGCGTATCACGGTGCGCGGGCCCAACAACGCGGCCCTGCTCGCCGCCGGTTTCAACATCGTGATGATGAAATCGCAAACCCGGCCCGGCATGATGTTCCGCCTGCCCCCGGCCGCGTCCGCCGCCGACAGCGTGAACTTCGCCATCGACGCCAACACGATGTTCAAGGCGCCGCTGACCTGCTCGACGACCGAATGCCTGGCCCAGGGCGCCGTACCCGAAGCCGCGATCGAACAAATGCGCACCGGCAAGACGCTATCGCTGATCTATACGGTCAAGGATCGCGCGCGGACGGACCGCAAAGTTCGCGTCGACCAACTGCTCCACGGCTTCCGCGAATCCTACGACGCCATGCTCAGTGCCATGGCGGGGTAGTTACATCGCGAGGTCGCCCAACTCGCCCAGCAGCGGCCCCAGGAAGCGCTCATAGTTCCGCCAGCGTGCCACCGACGACGTATAGATCGGCTGGCGCACTTGGCTTGAGCTCGCCGTCTTGACCGGCCGTTCCGTGCGATGGAAGTCGAGCACTTGGGGCTGCCACTCGAGCCCGCAATAGTCGAGAAGCCGCCGCGCCTGCCCCTCGGTGTCGGCCACCACCTCTTCGTAGTCCACGTCCAGAAACGCACCCGGAGGCAGCACCTGGCGCCAATGCGCCATTAAGCCGTGATAGGCGCGGTAATAACGCCCCAGCTCGCCCAGATCGTAGGTCTGGCTCTGTTCGCCCGCGAACAATTTCGAAAAGCACGACACGCACGTATCGACCGCGTTGCGCCGCGTGTGAATGATCTTCGCCCCCGGCAACGCCAAATGGATCAGCCCCAGGAAATAGAAATTCGACGGCATCTTGTCGGTGATGCGCATCGAACCCGGCGCATGACGGTTCAGCTTGTTCGCGTAAACCTCCCCGATGCGCGCGATCTCCGGCGGCGACAACACGCCGACGAACTCGGGGTACGGCGCCGGTCGTCCGTCCTTGCCGCGCACGCTCGTCACGGTGTCGTTCAGTTCCTTGAGTTCGCCGGCCCCTTTGACGCGGGCGTGGCTCGCCAAGATTTGCTCGACCAGCGTCGTGCCCGAGCGTGGCATGCCCACGACGAAGATCGGTTGCACGCCGGCAAAGCCCGAACCCGATTTTGCGGCCACCACATCGGCCGTGACCGCGTTGCGAATGCGCTCGAAATAGCCCAGCACCGCCGCCTCGTCATAGGCGACCGTCCGGCGCTTCAGCGCATTGCCCGTGATCAGATGACCGAACGCCTCGTCGTAGGATTTCAAATCGTCGAACGCCTTGCCCGCGGCGAAGCTCAACTGCATGCGCCGTTCCTCGCTCAACGGCTTGGCGAGCGCAGTTTCGATCGCCGCCAAATGCACATCGTCGCGCGTGCGGAATTTCTTGGTATCGGCAAGGTTCACATAGGCGCCCACCATATCCGGATTGAGCGCCAAGCACGTCTCGAACGCCGTCAACGCCTCGTCGAACCGGCCCAATTCCTTCAGCGCATTGCCCATGTTGTTGTACGGGTCGGCGAAATCGGGCTTGAGCGCGATCGCACGCCGATAAGCGTCCATCGCCTTGTGCGGTTCGCTCGCTTCGAAAAACGCGCGCCCCAGCATGTTGAGCGTCTCGGGCTTGTTGGGTTGAAGCGTCAGCGATTTTTTCAACCACTCGAAGGCGAGGTCGACTTTCTTTTGATCGACAAGAACCGCGCCCATATAGGCCATCGCGTCGGCATTCTGCGCATTGAGCTTGAGCGCGGCGGCAGCCGCCTCCAAGGCTTCGTCGTAACGCTCGAGATCCTTGAGCGCCAGGATCAGATTGTTCGCCGCTTCAAGATATTGCGGCTTGATCGTCAGCGCCCGCTTGTAAGCCTGCTCGGCATCCGCCGGCCGCTCGAGGTCGCGCAAAACGCTGCCCAAATTGTTGAAGGCTTCCGCATAGACCGGGTTGATCGCGAGCGCCCGCCGGTACTCGACCTCCGCCTCGGCATATCGCCGCAATTGGCGCAGTGCATTGCCGCGATTGTTGATCGCCTCGGCAAACCGCGCGCGCGCCGCAATCGCCGCGTCGTAGCAACGGATCGCGCCCTCGAAATCGCCGAGATCGAAATAAGCGATGCCCAGATTGTTGTGCGCGTCGGCGGCCTCGGGCTTCAGCGCGATCGCGCGCAACCCGTGTTCGACCGCTTTGCGCGGCTCGCCGATGCGCCGGTACATCTCGGCGATATTGGCTTGATGAAGATGGACGTTGGGATTGACCGACAGCGCCCGCTCGATCAATTGCACCGCGAACGCCGTCTTGCCCGCCTGATGCGCTACGATGGCGAGCTGATGCAACGCTTCTGGATCGTTGGGCCGCTGCTGCAACACCTGGCGCAACACGCCCTCCGCCTCGACCAGGCGCCCACCCCGCGCATGCGCCCCCGCGACCTTCAAAGCGGTGGCCACACTCATGCGCTGCGGCGCGCGAGCAGCCGGCTGCTGGTTAGTCGTCATATCAGTCTCGACCTAATCCTAAACGGTTGCTCACCGGCGAAGCCAAAAAAAGTTTCACCACGAAGACACGAAGGACACGAAGAGCCACGAAATCAACTGCGCCTTCTTCGTGTCCTTCGTGTCTTCGTGGTGAATTCTACTTCCCATTGCGCTATCGCGCGAAGAAAGCGTCCGCGGCCGCCCTCACGTGAAGTTCGTCCCGCGGATGCGTTCCACCACGCGCGTCACCACGCCTTCCCAGGCGCCGTGCGTCTCTTGGCGGAACAGTTCGAGCGAGGGATACCATGGACTATCCGTGCGCCGCTCGAGCCAGCGCCATTCGCCGGCATGGGGCAGCATGACGAAACACGGGCGGCCCAAGGCCCCCGCCAAATGCGCGTTCGCCGAATCGATCGACACCACGCAGTCGAGCGCCGCGATTAACGCCGCCGTGTCGCTGAAATCCTTGATCTCGCTCGCCGCGTCGAACACGCGCCCGCCCATCGGATGACGCGCCAGCTGCTCGCGCCCTTCGCCGAACTGCATCGAGACCGGAAAAACATCGTCCGCCTCGATCAACGGCGTCAAGGCCTGAAGACCGACCGAACGCACGCGATCGTTGGGATGGGTCGGCCGCCCCTGCCACACGAAGCCGGCGCTTTTGCGGCCCTGAGCTTTCTCGCGCAGCCGCGCGCGCCACGCCTCCACTTTCGCCGCATCGGCGAACACATAGGGCACGCCGGCGGGAATGGTTTCCAGCGTCGTCCCGAACACCATCGGCAAACTCGACAGCGGAATTTGATAGTCGAACGGCGGAATATGCTCCCAGCGTTCGAAACACAGATGCCGTCCCGGCACAGTCGCCAGCACCGGCTTCATTTCCGCGCCGACGCCGACATAGACGTTCTTCACCCGCTCCGAAACCAGCGGCAAATAACGCGCGAACTGAAAACAATCGCCATAGCCTTGCTCCGCCACGATCAAAAGGCTGCTGGACTTTAACGCCATGCCGTTCCATTGCGGCTGCTTGAATTTCGGCAGGATATTTTCCGTCGCCGCCAGCTTGTAACGCCACTCGTATTCCGGCCACGCCGCGCGAAACTCGCCCTTCATCAACAGCGCCTGCGCCAAGCCCAAACGCGCGCGCGCAACATTGGGATTTTTCGCCACCGCGCGCTCGAACGTCTCAAGCGCCAGGTCGCTCTCGCCCAGCGCGACGTAAGTATCGCCGAGATCGACCAGCGCCGCGTGCAAGGTGCCGAGCGCCACGGCGCGTTCGCCCGCCCGGCGCGCCTCGTCCAACCGCCCGTTCAGGCGAAACAGGCGGCAAAGATTCATCAGCGGCAGCGCGTCGTTGCCGGTGCCCACGATCGAACGCTGCAAAATCTCGATCGCCCGGTCACCATGTCCCCGTTTCTCGGCGGCCGCGGCCAAAATTTGCATGGCGACGGTGTGCTGTTTGTGCTTGGCGACGATGGCCTTGGCGATGTGTTCGGCCTTGTCGAGTTCGCCCTTGCCCAAGAACGCTTGCGCCTGTTTCAGCGCCTCCGGGAGTTTGAGTTCGATCGTCGCCCCGCGCGCCTGCGCGGCCGCTGCAGGCGCCTGTGCCGATGTGCTCGAAGTGGCCATCCCGAATCCTTAACGACAAGTTAAGACGCGGTATGACACGCCCGATTCCGTGCGAGAAGCGGCCGCTAAGCATCATACACAGCCCTACAACCATATATTGCAACGCTACGTTCGTTAACTACCTGATGTAGAAGAGCAACTACCCATGGGCGTAATTGTTAACTCCGCACTCAATCGGTAGACGGCATTCCTCGCGCAGCGTTATCCCGGAGTCGAAGCCTGATTCGGCAGATTCGGGGGCGAATCGCGAGCACACCGCGATTCCCAAGGCACTGCCGGAAGATTTTGAACCTTTTCCGCTGGGGAGCACCGCTCATGATCCGCCTACGTTCGCAGAAGTTGCTGTCGGGAGTATC
>JANOFM010000136.1:0-3971 GCA_031413635.1 Alphaproteobacteria bacterium
TCCATCTCGACCTCATACACGGCGTCGGCGTGTGTCGAAAGAAGCGCGCGCGCGCCGGTGTCGCCCTCTGCTTGACGCATTTCGTCGATGAAGCCGCGCGCGAATAGCACGGGGTTACCGCGCTTTCCTTGGAAGGCTGGCACGATGATGGCGCGGCCTTCAGCTGGGTTGAACGCCGCGATGAGCTTGTCGAGGGCCGCGGCGGTGACCGCCGGCATGTCGGCGAGGCAAATCAAAACGCCGTCGACATCGGGGGGCAGGGCGGTGAGACCCACCTTCAACGATGTCGACATGCCATCGGCAAAACGAGGGTTGTGCGCGAACGACACCGGCAGGTCGTTGAGTGCGCTCTTGATCGCCTCAGGGTCGTTGCCGGTGACGACGACGACCGGCTTGGCCGAGCTTGCGGCGATTGTGGCGACAGTGCGGGCAACCATGGGTGTGCCGTGCAACTTCATCAGCAATTTGTTTTGGGCGCCCATGCGGCTGGATTTTCCCGCAGCGAGCACGATGGCGGCGATGCTTGGCGCCCGTTGGGGTTTGGGCGCGATCAGGTCGCGCGGTTGCGGACGCGTCGGAATTTCCTTGAGCAAGCCACCGACCCCCATCGCGGAGATGTCGGAGGGTGTCACCGGCACATCGGCGCACAGGCGTTGAAGGACCCAATCGAAACCGTTGACCTTCGGCGAGCGGGCACAGCCGGGCAGGCCGACGACCGGCGCCTTGCCTAGGTGCGCCAACAGCAGCAAGTTTCCCGGATCGACCGGCATGCCGAAGTGATCGATGGCACCGCCGGCGGCAACGATACCGGCAGGCACGGCGTCGGCGCGATCGGTGGTGGCGGACGCGCCGAAGATGAGGATCATGTCGGGGTGGTGCTTGGCGCAGTCGTTGATCGTGGCTTTGATGGCGTTCGCATCATGTGCGCAGCGCGATTCGAAAGCGATGATGCTGCCGAGAGCTTCGGCCCGAGCAGCCAGGACGGCGCGGTTCTTGTCGAGCAGGGACGCCTTCATCGCGGGAAGTGTTGTGGAGATGAGCGCAATCTTCGTAGGGCGGAACGGCGCGACACCGATGAGTGGTCGCGCGCGCGCGATGCCTTCGGCGGCGGCGACGGCGCTTTCCGGCGCGGCGAAGGGAATGATCTTGATCGTCGCCAGCATCTGGCGCGGTTCGACCACTTCGAACGGGTTCAGCGTTGCTATGGTGATACTTTCGTGGATCGCGTTAATTGCGTTCACGCGCGCTGCATCGACGATCAATAGACCGCGTTCGCGGGCGTAAAGGTTGGCGCGGCCGGTGTGGGCGGTCGAGAGCGTCGTATGGCCCCCGCGCGCAGCGTCGCCGATGCGCCGAGCCGCGATGTCTTCCGGCACGTCGCCGTCTTCGAGGCGCGCGATCATTACGGTTTCCACCTGTGAAGTCTTCAAGGCGGCGATGTCGGCGGCCGAAAGGGTTCTGCCTTTTTTGAATGCGGCGATGCCGTGGGCAAGAATGCTACCTTCCGAGTCGCCGATGGGGACGCGGCCGAACTTCATGCGGGCGGAGGGGCGCGAAACGTTTCGACGATCTGCGCCATGATCGAAACCGCGATTTCGGCGGGCGAGACGGCGCCGATGTCGAGACCGACGGGACCGCGAATGCGCGCGATGGCAGCGTCGTCGAAGCCCGCGGCCTTCAGGCGCGCGGCGCGCGCGGCGTGTGTTTTTTTCGAGCCGAGCGCACCAACGTAGACGGCGTCCGAGCGCAACGCCGCGATCAAGGCCGGATCGTCCAGTTTAGGATCATGCGTCAGTGTGACGATCGCGGTGCGCGCGTCGAGCGGCAAATCGGCCAGCGCTTCGTCTGGCCAGGCTGCAATCAGGTGTAGGTTCGGGAAGCGTTCGTTGGTGGCAAAGGCAGTGCGCGGATCGATGACTGTGACCTCGAAACCGGCGAGCGCGCCCATCTGGCTCAAGGGCTGGGCGATGTGGACGGCGCCCACGATGTAGAGTTTTGGCGGCGAATTGAAGACGTTGAGGAACCAAGTGATGCCTTCAAGCTCCACGTTGGTGCTTTGGTCGCGCGTGATGGCCTTTTGCGCCGCTTGCGTCAGCGCATCGGTCGCGGAGGTAGGCGCCACGATGCGCTCTTCGCCGGTGTCGAGGCGGGTTGCCAGCACAACGCCTTGACCGTTCGTGCGAGCTGCCACCAAGGCTTTGAGCGTGGCGCGCTTCATGTCAGTCCACCCGCTCGACGTAGATTTCGATTTGACCGCCGCAGGCGAGTCCCACTTCCCAGGCTTGATCGTTCGAGACGCCGAACGAGAGCTTGCGCGACTTGCCGTCGGTCATGGCATCCATCGCTTCGCTGATCACGGCGCCTTCGACGCAGCCGCCCGAGACGGAGCCGACAAAGGTCCCATCCTTGCGCACGGCAAGTTGGCTGCCGGCGGGGCGCGGTGCCGAGCCCCAGGTTTTGATGACAGTGGCGAGCGCCACTTGATGGCCGCCGTCGATCCATGACTGCGCGGTTTCAAGGACTTTGTCGTGGTCGGTGATCATGCGGCGCGATCCTTGATGCGTTGCAGTCGATCCAATAGCGGGCGTCCACCGAGCGCTGCGGCGAGGTCGGCCATGCTGTTGAGATTGTGCACCGGGCGCAGTTCGTCAACGTGGGCGAGAAGCGCCTTGACGCCCTGAGCCTTGGGCGCGAATTCGTCGTAGCGTAGCAATGGGTTCAACCAAACGAGCCGGCGAGAGGACCTTCGCAGGCGATCCGCTGCGCGGGCGAGCGTCGAGACATCGTCGCGCTCGAGGCCGTCGGTGATTAGCAGGACCACCGCGCCCTGGCCTAAAACGCGGCGCGACCAATCGCGGTTGAAGCGGGTCAGCGCCTCGGCGATGCGGGTGCCGCCGTCCCAGTCTGGCGTCAGCGCCGCGACTTTCGCCAGGGCTTCGTCGGGATCGCGCAGGCGCAGCGCGCGGGTGACGTTTGTCAGGCGTGTTCCGAAAAGAAATACATGCGTTGCACGGCCGCTCGCGCGGCGCGTGTGCGCGAGGCCGTGCAAGAAGTGCAGGCACATGCGGGCATAGCCGCTCATCGAACCGGAGATATCGCAGAGCACGACTAGCGGCGGCTCTCGCGTTTGGCGGCTGCGGCGTTCGAGACGGACGATGTTGCCGCCAGTCTTCAACGATTTACGTAAGGTGCGGCGGAGGTCGAAGGCGTGGCCGCGCACTGCTGTTTGTGTCCGGCGCGAGAGTTGTTCCGGCAACGACCATGTCATGCGCGAAACAACTGCTTTCGCGCGGGCGAGTTCGTCGCTGCTCATCTGCTCGAAATCCTTGGCGCCGAGGACTTCGTCGGCGGACGACGAGGCGCGTGCGTCGAGTTCGAGCACCACACGGTTTTCGCCGTCTCGCGGTTGGGCTTGGCCGCGCAAGGCTTCGGCGACGCGGCGCGCGCCGGCATCCGGCGCGAGTCCGCGCGGCGGGATCAGGGTTTGAGGCAACAGCGATGCGAGCGCTTTTTCGAACAATTCCGGATCACGCCAGAAGGCTTCAAAGGCTTGGTCGAAGAGCGGGCGCTGGCCGGAGTTTGTCACCAATGTGGTGAAAAGGGCGGCGCGAAGGTCGTCGCGGCGCGCGAGGCCGACTGTTTCGACGGCACGGAGCGACTCGGCGATTTGGCCCGTGCCCAAAGGGAACCCGGCACGACGCAGCGTGCGGGCGAAGTGAACGATGTTGTCGGCGAGCGCGCTCATCTTACTCGGCAGCCGCGCGTGCTTCGGCGATCAAGCGGTCTATTTCGGGGCCGCGGATTTTTGCCAAATCGTCTTGGTACTTGAGAAGGACCCCGAGGGTCGAATGTACCGTGTCGGGCGAGAGCGAGATTGTGTCGAGCGCGGTCAGGGCTTGGGCCCAATCGAGTGTTTCGGCGACGCCGGGCAGTTTGAACAGGTCGGCCTTGCGCAAGGATTGCACGAAGGC
>JANOFM010000137.1:0-9420 GCA_031413635.1 Alphaproteobacteria bacterium
GGATGTCGACGGCGAGAGCCACATCGTTTTTCAAGACGCGGGCGTAATAGGCGGTTTGCTCGCGTCCGGTATAGGCGTTGATGAAGCCGCCGACGCGCTCGATCTCCTCGGCGATGCCGCGCGCCGAGCGGCGCTTGGTGCCCTTGAAGGCCATGTGCTCGAGCATGTGGGCGATGCCGTTGGTTTCCCTCGTCTCGTTGCGCGCGCCCGCGTCGACCCAGACGCCGACGGCCGCGGATTCCAGGTGCGGCATCGGATCGGTGATCACGGTCAGGCCGTTGGCGAGCTTGGTAAGGCTTGGGGGCATGGGCTCTTTCGGACATCGACATTCAGTTGGTGCGAACGGATTAGATAGTGTACTCGCCGCAACATTTCACGGTTTGTTTGGTATGGCGGAAAATGGCCATTTTCCTGACAAAAGCCGGCAGCTGCGTTAGGCTTGGGCTATGAATCGTTTCAGCGCTGCCGGGTCGTTCGGCAAGGTGTCATAGCGTTCGGGCGCTGTTAGAATCCATTTCAGACGTTCCGGCAGCTCCGGTACGACACCGGTCGCAATTTGCACCGCTTCGGGAAACTTCGCGGGATGGGCTGTCGACAGCGTGACCACGTCATGGTCGGCCGCCGCGACCCGCGTCGCGGTCAGGCCGACCGCCGTGTGCGGATCGACGTGAAGCCCCGTTTGGAGATGGACCAGCTTCATCGTGGCAATCGTTTCGTGTTCATGCACACGGTCGGCGGCGAAGATCGTGCGCATGAGTTCCAACGCAGCGGGCCTGATGGTCAGTTCGCCGGACTTGGCGAACTCCGACATCAGATCGCGCAACACAGCCGGATCGCGACCGTGGGCCTCGAAGAGCATGCGTTCGAAATTGCTGGCGACTTGGATGTCCATGGCGGGCGACAGCGTGGCGTGGACGGAACGCCGTGCGTAGGTGCCGGTTGCAAGCGCGCGAGCGAGAATGTCGTTGGCGTTGGTCGCGACGATCAGCCTTTGGACCGGCGCGCCCATTTTCTTGGCGACGTAGCCGGCGAAGACATCGCCGAAATTTCCCGTCGGCACCGAGAATGTGAGGGGACGACGCAGCGCCAGGCAGGTCGAAAAATAGTAGGCTGCTTGTGCCGCGATGCGGACCCAATTGATCGAATTGATCGCGGCCAGTCGATGCTTGGTTGCGAAATGCGTGTCGGCGAAAACGCTTTTGACGAGTGCTTGGGCATCGTCGAACGTGCCGTCGATCGCGATGTTGCGCACGTTCGATGCGGTCGTCGTGGTCATTTGGCGGCGCTGGATGTCGGATATCCGCCCTTTCGGATGGAGGACGACGAGGTCGATGTTGGGCTGGCCGGCAAGCGCCGCGACGGCGGCCGCCCCCGTGTCGCCGGACGTTGCCGCGAGAACGAGCGCGCGCGTCTTGCGGCGTATCAGGGCTTCGTTCATCAGCGGCGCCAAAACCTGGAGCGCGAAATCCTTGAACGCGAGCGTGGGACCGTGAAAGTGCTCGAGCAGCCAGCGGTGGGGCCCGAGATCGCGCAGCGGCACCACCTGTGCGTCGTCGAATTTTTCGTAAGCCGCTTGCGCGTGCTGCGCGATCGACGCGGACCATTCGGGAGATCCCGCGAATGCCGCCAGCACAGTCGCCGCCAAGCCGGCATAGGTCGCGTTCGGCCGTGCCGCGAGGCTTGGGACATCGAGGTGCGGCCATGTCTCGGGCATATAGAGCCCACCGTCGGGCGCGGGGCCCGAAAGCAAGACATCCTCGAATGCGATCGCAGGAGACTGACCGCGCGTGCTGACGAATTTCATCGACCGACCTTTAGACGTCCGTGAGCGGCGTGGAAGCTGAGATAAACGACGAAGAGTACGACGGAGAGCGCGAACCAGGTGATCGCGTATTGGAGGTGGTTGTCGGGAATATTCAGTTCGGAGGCAAGCGGTTCGGGCCCGCCTTCGGATCGCGTCGTTGCTTCAAGGATTAGTGCGCTTGCGAGCTTGAGTTCGAGCGCCTTGGCGATGGCCACGCCGTGGCGTTGATAGAATGTGCGCGTGGAGATGTCGGGCGGTGGCGTGAACGTGCCCGGGCGCGACGAGGGGCGGAGCCTGCCTGCGATCTCCGTTTCGCCTTCGGTTTGTCCGATCTTTCGGGTCTCGGGCGATTTGTGGCGCTCGTCGACCCAACCACGATCGACCAGGATCAATCCGCCCGAAGCCAAGCGCAGCGGCGTGATCACTTTGAAGCCCGGCCGCGCGGCGCCTTCGTTCGGACGGGGCGCGTAGACGTAGGATTCGGCTGCGTGATCGAATGTGCCTTGCGCGGTTGCCGCGCGATGGGCTGCGTAGTCGCCCGTGGCGAGCAATATTTCGATTGGCGCCGGGGGGGCGTGCTGCCGCGAGGCGATTTGATCGAGCAGCGCGTGTTTTTCGGCGCGGCGCTGAAGCTGCCAGGTGCCGAGGCCGATCAGGATCGCGAGCGCGATCAAAGTTGCCACGGTCAGGCCGGGAAGCGGGCGAAACATCTATTTTTCCAACCGGCCTTCGCCGGCTTGGTTGCGGTATTGGAGGGCGAACAGCGTGGCTTTGAACAGCGGCAGCATGCCTAGACACATAGTCAAGGTCAGGGGCAGCCACAGAACCGCGTGAAGCCAATAGGGCGGTCGATAGTTGACCTCGACGAACAGGGCGGCCGCGACGATGAAGGCGCCCGCGATCAATATGACGAAAACCGCCGGACCGTCACCGGCGTCGGCGAAGCCGAAGTCGAGGCCGCACGCCGGACACTTTGGCCCGATCTTGAGATAGGCGACATAAAGCCTTCCCCGGCCGCAGCGCGGACAGCGACAGAGCAACCCCGACTGCCACAACGGGGCTGCACGCAACTGTCCCATAACTCACCCTTCGGTTGGCGTTCGTCCCTAGTGGGCCGCCAGATGCGCGCCTTCGCCGAAGACGTAGATCGAGGCGAAGAGGAACAGCCAAACGACGTCGACGAAGTGCCAGTACCACGCCGCGGCTTCGAAACCGAAATGGCGCTCCGGCGTGAAATGACCGGCGCGGGCGCGGAAGAAGCAGACGATCAGGAAGATCGTGCCGACGATGACGTGGAAGCCGTGGAAGCCGGTCGCCATGAAGAACGTGGCGCCATAGATGTTGCCGGCAAACGGGAAGCCCGCGTGCATGTACTCATAGGCTTGAACGCCGGTGAAGCTGAGACCGAGCAGGATGGTGAGCGCCAAGCCGTTGACGGCGCCGTTGCGATTGCCGGTTTGGATCGCGTGGTGAGCCCAGGTCACGGTCGTCCCGGAGGTCAGCAGGATCAACGTGTTCAACAACGGCAGGTGCCACGGGTCGAAAGTGGCGATGTTGGCGGGCGGCCAGGCCGAAAGGTTGATGTCGGCCGGAAACAGCGCAGCGTTGAAATAGGCCCAGAACCAGGCGACGAAGAACATCACTTCGGAGGCGATGAACAGGATCATGCCGTAGCGCAGGCCGAGCTTGACGACCGGCGTGTGGTCGCCGTTGACGACGGATTCCTTCACGACGTCGCGCCACCAGCCGATGAAGGTGTAACCGAGGATCAGCGCGCCCAAGATCAGTATCCACGGACCGGACAAGAGGCCGAACAAAGGCGGCGCGCCTTTCAGGGCTTGGAAATAGGCGATCGCGCCCACCGCCATCAGAAACGTTCCGACCGAGCCCACGATCGGCCAGGCGCTTGGTTCTACGAGGTGGTAGTCGTGTTTTACTTCGTCGGATGCCATGGGTTCGACCTCAAGTCTCAGCGCGGGACGACTGCCGCAATGGTTTTGGTTTCGGATTTCGCGGGGAAGAACGTGTAGGACAGCGTGATCGCGGTGACGTCACTCGTTTCGGGGTCCGTCGCGATGCGCGGATCGACGTAAAATGAAATGCCCATGCGCACGAACTGTCCGGCCTTGAGCTCCTGATTGTCGAAACAGAAGCACTGCATCTTGCTGATGTAGGTTCCGGCTTTGAGCGGCGTGACGTTGAATCTCGCCGTGCCGACGATCGTTTCGTTGCCCGTGTTGCGCGCGAGGTAGAAGGCCTGAACGTGCTCACCCAGGCGGGTGCTGGTCGAAACGCGTTCGGGACGGAAATCCCACGGAAGGCCTTGGCCGACATTCGAATCGAAACGCACCTGAATTGTGCGATCCGAGGTGCTTGTCGAGGGCGCAGCGTAAATCTTCGGCGTGCCGTCGAAGCCGGTTGCTTGGCAGAAGATGCGATAGAGAGGCACCGAGGCGTAAGACAAGCCCAACATGCCGGCGACCACCGCGAAGCAGATCGTCAGCACGCGGTCGTTACGATCGAATTTGCGCATCGATTTCGCTCCTCACAACGGCCGGTTGACGATGTTGCCGCCGAGCTTGACGACCGTCACCCAAAAGACGAGCACGACGAAAGCCAGCAAAATGCCGGCGATCGCCCAATTGCGTTGCGTGCGCTTGCGTTCTTCCTCCGGGGTGAGTTGCATGGCGATGCTCACGCTCCCGGGGCAAAGCCTGCGAGCCGTTCACCGGCGAGCGCCGTGAAGACGGCAAACAAGTAGAAAATCGAAAAGGCAAAGACGCGCAATGCGGCGGTGCGCTCGCCGGCTTGCGGCGCGAGCCAAAGCGCGAATGCGAGAGCTACGAAGCCAAAGCCACCGATGGCCGCGACGACGGCGTAAACTGGGCCAGCGAGCGCGAGCGCGTAGGGGATCAGCGCGACGGGTGCGAGAAGCAGCGAATAGGCAAGGATGTGATTGCGCGTGACTTGCGCGCCCTTGACCGCGGGCAGCATCGGTACTTTGGCACGCGCGTAGTCGTCGCTGCCGGCCAAGGCCAGCGCCCAGAAATGGGGCGGCGTCCAGACGAAGATGACAAGGAACAGAAGCCAGGGCAACGTGTCGAAGGCATTGCCCGTCACGGCGGCCCAGCCGATCACCGGCGGCAATGCGCCGGCGGCGCCGCCGATGACGATGTTTTGGACCGTCAGACGCTTCAGCCACATCGTGTACACGAAAAGGTAGAACGCGATCGTGACGGCCAGCAGGATCGCGGCGGTGTAGCCGACCAGGAACGTCATGGCGAGAACGCTAAACGCGGCAAGCGTCGCGCCGAACTCGAGTGCCTGCTGCGCGCCTATGACGCCCGAAGGCACGGGCCGCTTGCGGGTGCGCTCCATGATGGCGTCGATGTCGGCGTCGAACCACTGATTGAGCGCGCCAGCGGCACCAGCGCCGACGGCGATGCAAAGGAGTGCGGCAAAGGCCACCACCGGATGAAGCGCGCCGGGTGCTGCGATCATCGCGGCGAGCGCCGTGAAGACGACCAGCGACATCACGCGCGGTTTCAGCAAGGCCAGATAATCGCCGGGGCCGGCGAGCGAAGCGCCGGTTCCTTGCGTTGCGGTTGTTGCGGCTGCGCCGGTCAATGTCCTTGCCCCGGTCCGATCTTGGGCAGTTCGTTGAACTGATGGAATGGCGGCGGCGAAGGCAGCGTCCATTCCAAAGTGGTCGCGCCCACGCCCCACGGATTGGCAGGGCACTTGCGCTTGGCCAAGTACATCTCAAGCAACATGATCAGGAAGATCACGACGCCGGCGCTTGAAATGTAGGATCCCAACGAAGAGACCCAGTTCCAATAGGCATAGGCGTCCGGATAGTCGACGTAGCGGCGAGGCATGCCGGCCAGTCCCAAGAAATGCTGCGGGAAGAAGACCAGGTTGACGCCGACGAAGGTCACCCAAAAATGCAGCTGGCCGAGCCATTCCTTGTACTGATAGCCCCACATCTTGCCGACCCAATAGTAGAAGCCGGCGAAAATCGCGAACACGGCACCTAGCGAGAGCACGTAGTGGAAGTGGGCGACAACGTAATAGGTGTCGTGCAGCGAGGTATCGACGCCGGAATTGGCGAGCACAACGCCGGTGACGCCGCCTAGCGTGAACAAGAAGATGAAGCCGATCGCCCAGAGCATCGGCGTTTTGAACTCGATCGAACCGCCCCACATGGTTGCGATCCACGAGAAGATCTTGATGCCGGTCGGCACCGCGATCACCATCGTGGCGGCGAGGAAGTAGGCCTCGGTGTTGACGCTCATGCCTACGGTGTACATATGGTGGGCCCAGACGACGAAGCCGATGACGCCGATGGCGACCATCGCATAGGCCATGCCGAGATAGCCGAAAACCGGCTTCTTGGAAAACGTCGAGACGATTTGGCTGATCATGCCGAAACCCGGCAAGATGAGGATGTAAACCTCGGGGTGGCCGAAGAACCAGAACAGATGCTGGAACAGGACCGGATCGCCGTTGCCGGCGGGGTCGAAGAACGTGGTGCCGAAGTTGCGGTCCGTCAGCAACATGGTGATTGCACCGGCCAAGACCGGCAGCGAAAGCAAGAGCAGGAACACGGTCACCAGGATCGACCAGACGAACAACGGCATGCGGTGCAAGGTCATACCCGGCGCGCGCATGTTGAAAATCGTGGTGATGAAGTTGACCGCGCCAAGGATCGACGAGGCACCCGCAATGTGGAGCGCCAAAATCGCGAAGTCCATCGCAGGACCCGGCGAACCCGTGGTCGAGAGCGGGGCGTAGATCGTCCAACCGCCGCCGACGCCGTGGCCGCCCGAGTCCCCTTCGACGAACATCGACAAAATCAACAGCGTGAAGGAAAACGGCAACAACCAGAACGAGATGTTGTTCATGCGCGGGAACGCCATGTCGGGCGCCCCGATCATCAGCGGCACGAACCAATTGCCGAAGCCGCCGATCATGGCGGGCATGACCATGAAGAAAATCATGATCAGCGCGTGGGCGGTGACGAAGACGTTGTAGAGATGTTCGTCGCCGGTGAACCATTGAACGCCGGGATCTTGCAATTCGAGCCGGATGCCCAGCGACAGGGCACCACCGATGATCCCAGCGATGATGGCAAAGATCAGGTACATCGTCCCGATGTCTTTGTGGTTTGTCGAATAGACGAAGCGGCGCCAGCCGGTCGGGTTGTGGTGGCCGTGATGAGCGTCGGCGTGTTGGGCGGTCGCCATGTCAGCGTTCCTAGGAGTTAGCGAGCGGCGAGCGCGGTAGGGGCGCCGTTGCTCTGAGCGAATTTCGTTTTGGCGTCCTCAACCCATTGGTCGAAGCGTTCCTGACTGACCACCTCGACCGCGATCGGCATGAAGGCGTGCTTGGCGCCGCAGAGTTCCGAACATTGGCCGTAGAATACGCCTTCGCGGTTTGCCCTGAACCAGGTTTCGTTGAGCTTTCCCGGAACGCCATCGATCTTGACACCAAAAGCCGGGATCGTCCAAGCATGGATGACGTCGGCCGAAGTGATGATCATGCGAACGGTTTTTCCGACGGGCACCACGACGCGATTGTCCACGCCGAGGAGGCGCGGCTCGCCTGCCTTTTTGGCGTCTTCGTCGCTGAGCATGAGGGCGTCGAAGGTGAAGCCACCTTGATCGGGGTACACATAAGACCAGTACCACTGATTTCCGATCGCCTTGACCGTCAGATCGACGTTGGGCGGGATGACTTCTCCTGCGTAGAGGATGCGAAGCGACGGTATCGCGATCACGACCAGAATGATGATGGGGACGATGGTCCAAACGACCTCGATCAGCGTGTTGTGCGTCCAAGTTGCCGGTTTGGGGTTAGCGCGCGCGTTGTAGCGCACCATTACCCACAGCAAGAGGCCCAGCACGAAGAGCGTGATGATGGTGATGAGGACCAGCAGCAAATTGTGGAAGTCGTGAATGTCCTGCATGTGGTCGGTGGCGGCCGGCATGAGGTCGATCTGACGATCAACCGCGTAGCCGCCTTCGGTGGCGGCCCATGCGGCGGCAGCGCCGAACACCATCGCGGCGAGCGCCGCGAAAGCCATGATTCCAAATCTCAAGGATGCGCGCATGCGCTTGATCAGCCCCGTTGAAGCGTGATGATTGGAAAACCCGAAAGGGAATCGCCCCTTGAGGTCCAAACCTCTGCGTGAATTTAGTGAACGGGGTTTAGCGGCGTACGTGGTGTGCAGTCATTGCGACTATATGCCACAATGTTGTGACAGCCACGGATTGACCGCAGCGGCATACGCCCTACCTTCCGTTTTCGAACACCTTATCTGGAGAGCCCGCGATGAAATCCACCGGCGACCTATTCTTCTCGCATGCGGGACTCGATCGGGGCCAAGTCGAGCGAATTGCCGCCGATGCCCTGAAGGGCGCCGACGACGGGGAGATGTTTCTCGAATATCGACTGACCGAGAGCTTCGTATTCGACGACGGGCGGATGAAGGCGGCGAGCTTCGACACGACACAAGGGTTCGGATTGCGCGCCGTGGCGGGCGAGGCCATCGGGTTCGCGCATTCGTCGGAGTTGAGCGAGGACGCGATGCGGCGGGCGGCCGCTGCGGTGCAAGCCGTGAAGAGCGGCTATAGCGGCCAGTGGGCTGCGGGGCCTGCGCGGACGAACGTAAAGCTCTATTCGGATGCAAACCCTATCGACAGCGCGGCATTCGAAGTCAAAACGAAACTGCTTGCCGACATCGACGCCTATGCGCGCTCGATCGATAGCCGAGTGCGGCAGGTGTCGTGCTCGCTGTTCGGCGAGTGGCAGGCGGTGGAGATCATTCGCCCGGACGGAATGACCGTCAGGGACATACGACCCCTCGTGCGCCTGAACGTGTCGATTGTGGCAGGCGAAGGCGATCGTCAGGAATCGGGTTCGTATGGCACCGGCGGGCGCACGGCGTTCGACGTCTATCTGAAGCCCGAGACGTGGAAGGGCGCGGTCGATGAGGCGCTGCGTCAGGCTCTGGTGAATCTGAGATCGGTGCCTGCGCCGGCGGGTGTGATGCAGGTCGTTCTTGGACCGGGGTGGCCTGGCATCTTGCTGCACGAAGCGATCGGGCACGGGCTCGAAGGCGATTTCAATCGCAAGAAGACGAGCGCGTTCTCCGGGTTGCTCGGTCAGCGGGTGGCGTCGCCCGGCGTGACCGTCGTCGACGACGGCACGATCGAAGCGCGGCGAGGGTCTTTGTCGGTCGACGACGAAGGCACGCCGACGGGGCGCACGGTGTTGATCGAAGACGGAATTTTGAAGGGCTATCTGCAGGACCGGCAAAACGCGCGGCTGATGGGGATGAAGGCGACGGGCAACGGGCGGCGGCAGTCTTACGGCTGCACGATCCAACCGCGCATGACCAACACCTATATGATGGCGGGCGAACGCCACCCGCAGGAAATTCTCTCAAGCGTGAAGAACGGACTCTATGCGGTGAATTTCGGCGGCGGCCAAGTCGATATCACCAGCGGCAAGTTCGTGTTCTCGTGCACCGAGGCTTACCGGATCGAAGACGGCAAGGTCGGCGCGCCGGTGAAAGGCGCAACCTTGATCGGCAACGGGCCGGACGCGCTGAC
>JANOFM010000138.1:0-5422 GCA_031413635.1 Alphaproteobacteria bacterium
ATGCCGCCCTCCGACCTTACCACCGCCCGCATCGTCTATCGCAGCAATTAGCGCGAGCACATTCCATCCCACTTACCCTGACAGCCCGGACACGAATTTTCCCGACGCTTCGCTTGGGTAAAAGTCGTGTCCGGGATGACAGGGTCAGTGGGATGGAATGTGCTCGCGCTATTTGCTGCGATAGACGATGCGGCCTTTGGTCAGGTCGTAGGGCGTCATTTCGACCGTCACTTTGTCGCCGGCCAGAACGCGGATGCGGTTCTTGCGCATTTTTCCCGCGGTGTGCGCCACCACGACGTGATCGTTGTCGAGTTTTACGCGAAAGGTCGCGTTCGGCAGAAGCTCGACCACGGTACCTTCGAAACTCAGCAGTTCTTCTTTCGCCATCAGATATGCCTTGAAGCCTCCAATTTGCGCGGGAGAATGGCAGCGAAATCCAATAAATCAAGGTGGCATAAGGTGGACAACGACGTGCGATCGAGGCGTGTCCTCACGGTTCGGGCGCCGGGCGTGCCGCGAAACGCTCTTTGAGCAAAGCGAAGATCGTGTCGCGCGCCTGGCGAAAATTGGCGAGGCGCTGTTCGCGCGTGCCCTCATAGGCGCTGGGATCGGGGACCTTCCAGTATTCGACCTCCACCGCCATGGCGCGTGTCAGTTCGAGCGCCTTGTGGCGCGCGTGCGGGCTCAGCGTGACGATGAGGTCGAACGAGGTGTCGGCCAGCATCTCGAACGATTTGGGATGAAGGTGCGAAAGATCGATGCCGATTTCCTCCATCACTTCAACCGCGAGCGGTTCCAACACACCCGCTTTGACGCCGCAGGATTCGACGTAAACGCGCGTGCCAAAGAGGTGGTGCATGAGGGCCGCCGCCATCGGCGAGCGAATCGCGTTGTGAGTGCAGGAGAACAGCACCGCGTCTGGCAGGTCTTCGCCGTTGGGTCCGCGCGCCATCGTCCGTCAGACCTTGATGTGCAGAGCGCAGATGAGCGTGAACAAACGCCGCGCGGTGTCGTGGTCGACGGTGACTTTGCCGTTGAGCCGTTCCTTTAGAACTTGGCTGCCTTCGTCGTGCAAGCCGCGCCGGCCCATGTCGATGGCTTCGATTTGCATCGGCGAGGCGCTGCGGATCGCCTGATAGTAGGTGTCGCAAACGACGAAATAATCCTTGATGACGCGCTTCAGCGGGGCGAGCGAGAGAATGTGCATCGCGTGCGCGGCGCCGTCTTCGAGCGCGATATCGAACACCAAGCGGCTTTCCTGCATGGCGAGGCGCAGGCGATACGGGCCGCCACTCGACCCTGCAGGTTCGAAATAGTTCGATTCGAGCAGATCATAGATCGCGGCGCGACGCTCGTGGTCGACATCGGGACCGCGATGGAAGATCGACGCTTCGTCTAGATCGACGGCGATGAGCCGCAGCGGCGATTGCGAGTCGGGCGCATCCGTCATGTGTTCAGCCTGACGCGGATCGAGCGCGCGTGGGCGTCGAGACCTTCGGCGTCGGCGAGCGTGGCGGCGCTTTCCCCCAGCGCGGTGAGCGCTTCGCGCGAACAGCCGAGGATCGTGGTGCGCTTCATAAAATCGACGACGCCGAGCCCCGAAGAAAAACGAGCCGAACGGGAGGTGGGCAAGACGTGGTTCGGGCCGCCGACATAATCGCCGATGGCTTCCGGCGTGTGGGCGCCGAGGAAGATCGCGCCGGCGTGACGCACGCGATCGGCGACGGGCTTGGGATCGGCGAGGCAAAGTTGAAGATGTTCCGGCGCGATGCGATCGATCAGCGCGGGCGCCGTAGAGAAATCTTTCACAACGATGATCGCGCCGTGGTTTTGCCAGCTCGCGCGCGCGATGGCTTCGCGCGGCAGCGCGGCGAGTTGGCGATCGACTTCGGCGGCGACGGCGCGGGCGAAGGGCTCGTCGTCGGCGATCAGAATGCTTTGGGCTGATTCGTCGTGTTCGGCTTGCGCAAGCAGGTCGGCGGCGATCCAGGCGGGATCGTTCGCCTTGTCGGCGACGATCAGAACTTCGGAGGGCCCGGCAATCGAGTCGATGCCGACTTGGCCGAAGACCAGGCGCTTGGCGGCGGCGACATAGGCGTTGCCGGGGCCGACGATCTTGTCGACGGCGGCAATCGATTTCGTGCCGTAGGCAAGTGCCGCGATCGCTTGGGCGCCGCCGACGCGGTAGATTTCGCCGACGCCGGCGAGATCGGCGGCGGCGAGCACGAGCGGATTGAGTTTGCCGCCGGGCGCGGGCGTGACTATCACGACGCGCCCGACGCCCGCGATCCGTGCCGGGATCGCGTTCATCAAGACGCTGGAGGGATAGGCGGCTAGCCCGCCCGGCACGTAAAGCCCGGCCGCGTCGACCGGCGTCCAGCGCAAGCCGAGCGTCACGCCCTCGCCGTCGGTGTAATGGTCGTCCTTCGGACGTTGGCGCGCGTGGAAGGCGTCGATGCGTTCGGCAGCGAGGTGGAGTGCTTTCAGCGTGGCGGCGGGCACAGCCGCCTTTGCGTCGGCAAGTTCCTTCGCCGTCACGCGCAGATTGGCGACGTTCACGTCGAAGCGGTCGAAGCGGCGGGTGAGTTCGAACAGCGCCTCGTCGCCGCGCGCGACGACATCGGCGACGATCCGGGCGACGGCGCCGGATACATCGGCCGCGGCTTCGCGATTGGCACCTAAGAGTTTGGCGAACTCAGCGGCGAAGTGCGGTTTCGATTGGTCGAGCCAGGAGGGCATGGGAATCCCGATTCCTCAACCCTGCGTCTCGCCGTGCGTGGGCAGGCGCGGCGTGGGCCAGGGGGCGCTTACGTCCGTCAGCCAGGCGTCGAGGCATTCGACGTCGAGCTTCAAGATGCCGCCGCCGGCAAACGTCATCTTGATGACGCCCGCGGGTTCGGCGCCGGCCTCGAAGGCCAACGTCAGCAATTCGGCGACCTTGTCTTTTGCGCCCAATCTCAAACCTCGATGCTGGACGCGCTGGACGGCATCGAAATGCAAGGCCGAGCGAACGCGGCGGTAGGGCGCGTTCTTGTCGGCCTTGGCGCTTTGCTTCGCGTCGCCCAGATCTTCCCACATGAAGCGGTTCAGCATCATCGCAAAGCGGCGCTTGGCGGGCTCAAAGGCGATGTCGCCCACTTGCGCGATCGCGTCCTGCGCGTGCGCGGCAACGACGCTCAAGTCGATCGGATCGACGGCGCGAAGGCGAAGTGCAGTCATCCCGACCCTAGCCCTTGACGCGCTTGATGTCGGCGCCAAGCGCGGAAAGTTTTTCCTCGATGCGCTCGAAGCCGCGGTCGAGATGATAGACGCGGTTGACGATGGTTTCGCCTTCGGCCGCCAGCCCCGCGATGATCAAGCTGACCGAGGCGCGCAGGTCGGTCGCCATCACCGGCGCGCCGCGCAAGCGTTCGACGCCCCGCACGGTTGCGGTTTGATGGTCGATCGTGATGTCGGCGCCCATGCGCATGAGTTCGGGCACGTGCATGAAACGATTTTCGAAGATCGTCTCCGAGATGTGCGAGACGCCGTTCGCCGTCGACATCAGCGCCATCAGCTGGGCTTGGAGGTCGGTCGGAAAGCCCGGATAGGCCTCTGTCGTCACGTCGACACCGGTGAAATGGGCGCCGTTGCGCGAGACGCGAAGGCCGCGATTGGTCGATTGAATGTGCACGCCGGCGCTTTCGAGCAGCGGAATCACCGCGCCGATCAAATCACCACGTGTGCCCAAGAGTTCCACCTCGCCACCCGTGGCCGCCACGGCCATCGCATAGGTTCCGGTTTCGATGCGATCGGGCAATACCGTATGGTTCGTGCCATGCAAGCGTTCGACGCCTTCGATTTTCAGCGTGCGCGTCTCGAGGCCCTCGATCTGGGCGCCCATCGCCTGCAGGCAATGCCCGAGGTCGGTGACTTCGGGTTCGCTGGCCGCGTTTTCGATGATCGTCGTGCCCTTGGCGAGCGATGCGGCCATCATCAGGTTTTCGGTGGCGCCGACGGAGACGAAGGGGAATTGCACATGCGCGCCGTGCAGGCCTTGCGGTGCGCGGGCGTAGACATAACCCTCCTTCAATTCGATTTGCGCGCCCATCGCCTCAAGGCCTTTGAGGTGCAGGTCGACAGGCCTTGTGCCGATGGCGCAGCCTCCCGGCAGCGACACCTTCGCCTCGCGGCAGCGCGCGACAAGCGGACCGATGACGAGAAAGCTCGCGCGCATTTTGCGCACGAGTTCGTAAGGCGCTTCGGTCGAAGCGATCGTCTTGGCGTGGAGTTTCAGAACGCGGCCGCCTTCGGCTTCGGCGTGGCCGTTGCCGTTCATGGTGATTTCGACGCCGAGGCCGGCCAGAATTTCGGCGAGTTGGGAAATGTCGGTCAGGTGCGGCACGCAAGCCAGCGTCAGCGGCTCATCCGTCAAAAGGCTTGCCACCATCAACGGCAGTGCGGCGTTCTTGGCGCCGGAGATGCGAATTTCGCCGTTGAGCCGCCGTCCCCCGCGAATTTGAATTCTGTCCACGCAATCACCCTCGATGCCGGCTGCAAATCAGTTTGAAGCTGAAGGATACGCTATCCGGGGCATTTATGCGCAAAGCGCACTGGAATGACGGGTTGCGAATTCGCCCTCGGCACGTTGCCGGCTAATGCGGGCTGCTTCTATCCTACCCGTGGGGGTGGAACAATGGCCGAGCGGTGGCGGAATTGCGCTATTCCTCCTCGGATTTCTGCGGGTTTTCAGGGATATCGATGCCGGCCCTGCCGTCTTGGGCAGGATGGGATTGGGCGCGCGCCTGGTTCTTGCGG
Organism: Alphaproteobacteria bacterium; assembly: GCA_031413635.1. Lineage (GTDB taxonomy): Bacteria > Pseudomonadota > Alphaproteobacteria > Micropepsales > Micropepsaceae > SZUA-430. The sequence goes on from JANOFM010000138.1 coordinate 4,798, forward strand.
CGCTTGAGATTCGCGCGCAGGGCCGCGGCCAAGCGCTCGGCCTTGCCGGTGTCGCCCGCGGCGCCCGGGATACGGTCTTGCTTGTCGTCACCCATGCATCACCATCACGTCAGACCACGGGCGAGCCCGTTGGCGCGCCAGGACGCGAACCTATATCTTGCGACCCACAACGAATAGCGACAAGGAGCAGCAAAATGGCTCTATTCAATCCGAAGAAAAAATCCCAGATACCGAGCGCCGCCGAAGCGCTGCCCGGACGGACGAGCGAAATGCGCGTGCCGGCAAAGCACACCGTTCTGGGCAACCCGCTAAAGCCGCCCTTCGCCGCCGGTCTTGAGAGCGCGATTTTCGGGCTCGGCTGTTTCTGGGGCGCGGAACGTAAATTTTGGCAGCAAGCGGGCGTCCATTCGACCGCGGTCGGTTATGCCGCTGGGCTGACGCCGAACCCGACTTACGAGGAAGTGTGCAGCGGCATGACGGGGCACAACGAGGTCGTGCTGGTCGTATTCGATCCGAAGATCGTGTCTTACGAAGCGCTGCTGAAGACGTTTTGGGAGAGCCACGATCCGACGCAAGGCATGCGCCAGGGCGGCGATACCGGCACGCAATATCGCTCGGGGATTTA
>JANOFM010000139.1:0-3038 GCA_031413635.1 Alphaproteobacteria bacterium
CGGAACGTGATCTGTCCGCTGATTCCGTCGACCGTGTAGGTCGTCGGCGGATAGGACAGGAAGAACAGCGCGATCACCGAAACGGTGAACGTCCAATACATCACCGTGCGCGCGCCGTGGCGGTCGGACAGATAACCGCCATAGGCGCGGAACAACGATCCCGGAATCGAGTAGGCCGCGCCGATGATACCCGCGATCTGGATGTCTAGGCCGTAAACGCCCATCAGATAACGCGGCAACCAGAGCGCCAGGGCGACGAATGCCCCGAAGACAAAGAAGTAATAGAGCGAGAAGCGCCAAACCTGAATGTTCTTCAGCGGTTCAAGTTGCGACATGAAAGTGACGGGCGCTTGCTTCGAGGCGCGGCGCGCCACCACGTCGGGATCGTCCTGCGTCAAGAGATAAAACAGGAGGCCCATGATGGCGATTGCCGCCGCCCAGGCGTAGGCGACGGTGTGCCAGCCGTAGGTGACCATCACAGTCGGCGCCAGGAACTTGGTCACTGCGGCGCCGACATTGCCCATGCCGAATATACCGAGCGCGGTGCCCTGCTTTTCCTTGGGGAACCAGCGCGAAACGTAGGCGATGCCAACAGAGAACGAGCCGCCCGCAATGCCGACCCCCAGCGCCGCGAGCAAATAGGTCGGGTAATCGTAAGCGTAAGTGAGCAGCGCGGTCGCCACCGCCGCAGACAGCATCACAAGGCTGAGCACCATGCGACCGCCGTATTGGTCTGCCCAAATGCCCAATGCGAGCCGGATGAGCGATCCGGTCAGGATCGGCGTGCCGATGAGAAGGCCGAATTGCGTTTCGTTCAGGCCCAATTCGGCTTTGATCTGGATGCCGATGATCGAAAAGATCGTCCAGACCGCAAAGCATATGGTGAAAGCAACTGTCGACAGCGCAAGAGCGGTGTTTTGCTGGCTGGAAGTTGCGACTGAAGGGCCCATGGCGCGTGTCATCCCCGTAGAATCGTTGAATCGAGATTGAAGGCGGGCGGACTTCGCCTCCTTGATCCATGTCAAGGCGCCGCACGATTTCAGGGCCGTAAGGTGAGACTTAACAGTACGCGATGGCGAGTTGCGTCTTGATCGCGGTCACGAAGGGTTTGCGGATTTGGACCATCCCAGAGTTCCATTCTTAAAGAAGGTCGCTCTGTATTCGGGGTTGCCTGCCGCGTCGTTGACCCGTATCGCCGAGGTCGCCGGACTTCAGCGTTTCAGCAACCACGGATTCCTATTTCGGGAAGGCGAGGAACCCGATTTCATCTACAGTTTCATCGAAGGCGGCATCGTGTTGGTCGGCGGCGCCGACGGCCATGAGGCGGTGATCGAGTTCTTCGGACCCGGCGAGAGCGTACTGCTGCCCGCGGCCATTCTGGGTCTGCCTTACCTTGTCAGCGCGCGCGCGACTTCGGACGGTCAAGCGCTGCTGGTGCCCGCATCGAAACTTCGGCAGTTCATCGAGGACGACGTCGCCGTTGCTGCACAATGCGCGCGGGTTCTGTCACGCCATTGGCGGGGGCTGATCAGTCAGATCAAGGAAATTAAGACGCACGGCGCGGCCGAGCGGCTCGCACATTTCTTGATCTCGCAGGCCGACAAGGTCACCGGTTCCGCGACCCTGATCCTGCCGGGGATGAAGAAAGAAGTGGCGACACGCCTCGGCATAAAGCCAGAAACGCTGTCGCGAACGCTCAAGAAGTTGCGGGAATACGGCGTCGAGTCGGAGGGCGATTCCATCCGCATCGCCTCGCTCGAACGGCTTTCGGCCTTGGTGACCTCCATCCCCGGATGAGATCAAGCCATCGTTTGATCGCTCCGAACATTCCCATCCCGCGCGAGCTTCAGAGGCCTCCACAGTCAACGATTGGTTAAGTTCCGCATCGCAAAGTGGCAGAAAGACAGAAGAACGATGAGAGATACGATGGTTGCGTCCAAGAAACTCCTCTTTGCCTCGACACTCCCGACCGCCGCGCTCTTCGCTTGCACCGCGAGCCTCGGCGCCATCGCCGCCAAGGCCGAGGGAACGTTCGTCGATTTCTTTGAGCAAGGTAAACTGCTCGTTGATGCGCGTTATCGTTTCGAGCATGTGGATCAGGACCTGATCGCCAACGACGCCAACGCACATACGCTGCGCGCCCGCGTCGGGTTCCTGACCGGCAAGGTTTGGGATTTGCAGGGCCTCGTCGAGGGCGAAGGCGTCGTGCAATTCAACGACGACTTCAACGACACGGTGAACGGCAACACCACGTTCCCGATCGTCGCCGATCCGGAGGATTTCCAGATCAATCGCCTGCAGCTCGAATATTCCGGTCTGCCGCAAACCGTGATCACCGTCGGCCGCCAGCGCATCAATCTTGACAACCAGCGCTTCGTCGGCGGTGTCGCGTTCCGGCAAAATGAGCAAACCTTCGACGCGGCCCGCATCACGAATACGAGCGTCGACAACCTCGCGCTTACGTATGTCTACGTGAACCAAATCAACCGCATCTTCGGCGAGGAAAGCACGCAAGGGGCGTTCGAAGGAGACACCCACCTCTTCAATGCCGGCTACGACATCAAAAGTTGGGGCAAGCTAGCCGGTTATGCCTATCTGCTCGAACTGGAGGACGCGCCGCAAGCGACGATCCCGTCGACCAAGACGTTCGGCTTGCGTTTCGCGGGCAAGCACGACATCGCGGATGGGATCGCCGGGCTCTATGCATTCGAATATGCAACCCAAAGCGACCACGAAAACAACCCGGCCGACTATCACGCCGATTATTGGCTGGTCGAAGCGGGCCTGGCCGCACACGGTTTCAGACTTCTCGGCGGCATTGAGTCGCTCGAAGGCGACGGCGCGAACAGATTTCAAACGCCGCTCGCCACGCTGCACAAATTCCAAGGCTACGCCGACGTCTTCCTTGTGACGCCGGCAAACGGCATCGTCGACGCCTACGGCACACTTGGTTACGAGACCAAGATCGAAAATGCGGATCCGTTGACCGGCGTCATGGCCGCAGTCACCTATCACGACTTCGAAACAGAGCGCGGCAG
>JANOFM010000140.1:0-1847 GCA_031413635.1 Alphaproteobacteria bacterium
CGCTCGTTCGCCAGCGCCATGGCGCGGTGAAGTGTGTTCTGTAGGGATTTCGAAAAACTCGCCACTTAACTCTCGCCTTTCTACGACCTCGCCGCCAACCGAACCTTAGGCCGGCATTGTATCATTCCTTCTCAAGAGTGCACTGCAACGGGTGCTGGTGGCGCCGCGCAAAGTCGATCACTTGTGCGACCTTGGTTTCCGCCACTTCATACGTGAAGACGCCGCATATGCCGACGCCCTTGCGATGGACCTGAAGCATGATGTGCTCCGCGTCCGCCCGCCCTTTGTTGAAGAACCGCTCCAACACGTGGACGACGAACTCCATCGGCGTGTAGTCGTCGTTCAGCATCAAAACCTTGTACAGGCTTGGCTTCTTCGTCTTGGGCCGCGTCTTCGTGACAATGCCGGTCGGCGGCCCACCCCCTTGCCCGTCGCGATCGCCGTTCTTGTTCGTCATGCAGTGCGCGTGAATCCGTTCAGCCGTCAGTTGCCTAACGTAACATTAGATATATTGCGCCCGCCGAATGAAAAGCACCACTGGCGCTCTTTTCAGGGCTTGACAGACTTAACCGGTACGCCAAGGCGCTTAAGCCACGCCTGGGTGCGCGTGCGATTGACGCCCATGTCCCACCGCCCGTAGACGGCGCGCGCATAGAGCGCCAGCGTCGATTGACCCTTGCCCGCGTCCAAGAATTTGACGGAAACAAGATCGGGAAACCCCAGCACCGACCGGACGACAAAGTCGTCGTACAATCCGCCCTCGTCCGCCAGCGTATGCGAGACCCGCGGCTCGGCAATGACGACGCTCAAGAACTCGGTGCGCAGCTTTGCCGCCGGTACGTCGAACACCGGCGCCGCGCCATCCGTCTTCGCCTCGCGGCAAAACCCTTCCGGCGCCAGCAAGTATGTGTTCGGGGTACCCGGCCTTTTCAAGGTTGCGAAATCGATACGGGTCTGCGTCGGCATGCGATGTCCTCGTCGGCGATAAGGCCATTTGAAACGAAAAGAGCCCGGAGGCAAACGCCTCCAGGCTCTCAATCAGGAACAACCGTAGACGCTTGAAGCGGGCTTATTCAGCCGCGGCGCGCATGAACGGGTTGACGACGCTCGGGCGAACTTCCTTCGCCGCTTCGGCAAACGCCGTGAAGCGCTGGCTCAACGGTTCAGCCGCCTGTTTGGCCGCGTCCATGACCAGGTCGTTGACCTTCGTGGCTTGCGCGACGTAGGCGTCAAGCGCCGACTTCGCGAAGTCGCTCTGCACTTCCCAAGCTTCGTGCAGGCTCTTGGAGCCCGACATCGCCTTGAACGCGGCGACGCCGTCTTCGACCTGCTGCTTGGAGAATGTGACAAATTCGCTGTTGATGCGTTCGAACACCTTCGCGAACGCGGTGGCCGACTGCATGTAAGCCTCGACGTTCTCCTTGCCGAAGCCGGCAAAGCGCTCATAGGCCTTCGTCCAAGTTTCGATACCGTTTTTCATAGCTTCGTTCCCGTCCTTCATGACTTGCTCGGCCGCCTCGGCGGCGACCTTGTTCGGCTTCGTGGCCATCGGATTGTTCCTTCCAGGCTTGGTGAGCATGCGCGATTGTGGTTAGCCAACAGCCCTATGCTGCACTGCAACATGATCCCATATGAGCCTGAGACCTATGAAAGTCAAGTGAACATTGTGCGGCGCACCATAATTTGCGCCCGGGCCTCGGCGGTCTATTAACCAAAAGTAAAACGGCGAACGGGCATGATGGTTGCGATCGAATCACACGTATAGGAAATGCGCGAATCCGGCGAGCGGTTTTCGCGAATTACGGGAATTGGTCGATGTTAACACTTTTCAATCGCCAAAAATCTGA
>JANOFM010000141.1:0-17941 GCA_031413635.1 Alphaproteobacteria bacterium
CGATGGCCCGCCTTATGCGAACGGCAACATCCATCTCGGTACCGGCCTCAATAAAATTCTGAAGGACTTCGTTGTTCGCAGCCAAGGCATGCTGGGCAAAGACACGCCCTACATCCACGGCTGGGACTGCCACGGCCTGCCGATCGAATGGAAGGTTGAGGAAAAATACCGCAAGGAAGGCAAGGACAAAGACCAAGTCCCGCTGATCGAATTTCGCCAGGAATGCCGTGACTTCGCCAACTACTGGCTGAACATCCAGCGCGCGGAGTTCAAACGCCTGGGCGCCACCGGCGAATGGGACAATCCTTACGTAACGATGTCGCCCGCCAGCGAGGCCATCATCGTCGGCGAAATCCAAAAATTCGTCATGAACGGCGCGCTCTATCGCGGCTCGAAACCCGTGATGTGGTCCGTCGTCGAAAAGACCGCGCTCGCCGAGGCGGAAGTCGAATACCACGAGAAACTCTCGCCCACGATTTTCGTGAAGTTCCCGGTCAAGAGCGGCGCGACGGGCGATCTCGCGAAGGCGAAGGTCGTCATCTGGACGACGACCCCGTGGACGATCCCTGGCAACCGCGCGATCTGCTTTTCGCCGAAAATCGCCTACGGCCTCTTCCGCGTCACGGCGGTGGGCGAGGGTGCCGGCGCGACGGTGGGCGAACTGTTGGTCCTCGCCGACACGCTTGCCGATACCGCCAAGACCGCAGCGAAGATCGAAACGTGGGAACGCGTCGCCGACGTCGATCCGAAAGAAGGCTTCATCTGCGCGCACCCGTTCGCGGGTCAGGGCTACGAGTTCCCGGTGCCCCTCTTCGCGGGCGAGCACGTCACCGACGATACCGGCACCGGCTTTGTCCACACCGCGCCCGGTCACGGCGAGGAAGACTTCGAAATCTGGATGCTAAATCCGCAGGCCCATCCCAAAGAAGGCCCGCCGATCCCGTTTACGGTGTCGGAAGACGGCTCGTTCTATCCGCACGTGCCGCTATTCGCGGGCAAAAAAATCCTCACCGCCGACGGCAAGGACGGCGACGCCAACGGCGCCGTCATCGGCGAACTGATCAAGGCGAATGCGCTGCTGGCAAAGGGAAAGCTGCGCCACGACTATCCGCACTCCTGGCGCTCCAAGGCGCCGGTCATCTACCGCAACACGCCGCAATGGTTCATCGCAATGGATAGACCCATCGCCAACCTCGGCGGCAAGACGCTGCGCGAACTGGCGCTCAAAGCGATCGACGAGACGCATTTCGTGCCCGAGCAAGGCCGCAACCGGCTGCGCGCCATGGTCGAAAAGCGTCCCGATTGGGTCATCTCGCGTCAGCGCGCCTGGGGCGTGCCGATCCCCATCTTCATGCGCAAATCCGACGGCGAAATTCTCCGCGACGCCGAGGTCAACGCGCGCGTGACCGACGCCGTCGCCAAAGGCGGCACCGACGTTTGGTTCACCACCGACATGCAAGTCTTCCTCGGCGACAAGTACAAAGCCGCCGACTACGCCCGCGTCGACGACATCATCGATGTTTGGTTCGAGTCGGGCTCGACCCATGCCTTCGTCATCGAGCCTGACCCCACGCAAGGCTGGCCCGCCGACCTCTATCTCGAAGGTTCGGACCAACACCGCGGCTGGTTCCAATCTTCGCTGCTCGAATCCTGCGGCACCCGCGGCCGCGCGCCCTTCAAGACCGTGCTCACCCACGGCTTCGTGCTCGACGAGAAAGGCTACAAACAATCGAAGTCGCTCGGCAACACCGTCGAGCCGCAAAAGGTCGCCGAGCAAAACGGCATCGAGATCATGCGCATCTGGGCCGCTTCCTCCGACTTCACCGAGGATATGCGCCTTGGCCCTGAAATCCTGAAGGCCAACGTCGAATCCTATCGCAAGCTTCGAAATACGATGCGCTACATCCTGGCCAATCTCATGGACTGGAAGGAAAGCGAACGCGTCGCTGCCAAGGACATGCCCGAGCTTGAACGCTGGATCCTGCATCGCTTGGGCGAAATCGACGCAGTCGTGCGCGCGGGCTACGCGGCGTTCGATTTCAATCGCGTCTTCTCCGCCGTATTCAATTTCTGCACCACCGATCTTTCGGCGATCTATTTCGACATCCGCAAGGACACACTCTATTGCGACGCCAACTCATCGCTTCGCCGGCGTGCCGCGCGCACAGTCCTCGACCATCTGTTCCACCACCTCACAGCATGGCTCGCGCCGGTGATGGTCTTCACCATGGAAGAAGTATGGCGCACGCGAAACAAGGGCGAGTTCAACAGCGTCCACCTGCGCACCTTCCCCGGCGTGCCGGCCGAATGGCACGACAAAGCGCTCGCCGAAAAATGGACCCGGCTGCGCGAACTGCGCCGCGTCGTCACCGGCGCCCTTGAAGTTGCCCGTCGCGAAAAAACCATCGGCGCCAGCTTGGAGGCCGCCCCCACGCTGCATCTGATCGCTGGCATGGACGCCGCACTTCTCGAAGGCCTCGACCTCGCCGAGATCGCAATCACTTCCGGCGCCCAAATCGTGGTCGGAAAAGCGCCGGAAGGCGCCTTTAAGCTAGAGGACGTGGCGGGCGCCGCCGTTGCTTTCGCCAAAGCGCCGGGGTCGAAATGCGCCCGCTGCTGGCGTATTCTACCTGAGGTGGGAAAAAGCCTGGCTCACCCACATCTTTGCCTGCGATGTGAAACAGCGGTGGCGGAGCACGACGCCAAGTGAGCATGTCCAAGTTCCAGATAGGGCTCCTGATCGCAGCCGGCGTGCTGGCGTTGGACCAGGGGTCGAAGGCGGTCTTCCTTTATGGTTTGGGCTGGATCGCAAGTCGTACCGGGCAGTCAGTGCAACCCATCGAGGTGACGCCGTTCTTCGATTTCGTCATGGTCTGGAACGAGGGCATTTCTTACGGATTGTTACAGGCGACCACCGATTTTCACCGCTGGATTCTAGCGTTATTCGCTATTGGCGTGATCGGCTTCCTCATATGGTGGTTGCGCGGCGTGCAGGATCTAAGGCTGGCTCAAGCCATCGGCCTGATCGTCGGCGGCGCGGTAGGAAATGTGATCGATCGCATCCTCTATGGGGCGGTTGCGGACTTTTTTCATCTGCATGCTTTCGGTTATTCTTGGTACGTATTCAACATTGCCGATGTGGCCGTCGTCTTGGGTGTGATGGTCATGGGCCTCGACCTCGTGCTGAGCGAGTGGCGGTCCCGAATGCGCGGCACGAAGGAGGATCAAACGTGACTTTAGTCCAGCGTAAGCTTGCCCTGAGTGGTGGACGGGCTCTCCCGATGCTTGCCGCGGCCTCGCTCGCAATCGCGCTCGCGGGCTGTTCGGGCTTCAAAGAATCGATCGGCGCCACAAAGCAAATGCCCGACGAAACTGCGGTCGAAACGCGCGCGCCATTGGTCGTTCCGGCAACCTTCGATCTGAAACCGCCGCAGCCCGGCGCGCCGCGCCCGCAAGACTCTGATACGGCCGCGGCCGCGCAACGCGTCTTGGGCGGTGCGCCCAAAATGACGCCGGCGTCGGAGGGCGAAAAGGCGCTTCTCGCGGTCAGCGGAGCGGAAAAAGCCAATCCGACGATCCGCAACGAATTGGGTCAGGAAGTTCGCGAATCGCGCAAGCGCAAATCCTACGCCGACACCGTCCTGTTCTGGCGCGGCCGCAAGGGCGATGCCGGAACGCCGATCGATGCCGGCGAAGAAGCCCAGCGCGTGCCGACCGTTTCAAGCCGTCCGGTTCCCGATCAACCCGCGCCGGTCATCGAAAAGGTGACCGAAACGGCGCCCACGCCGTCGGAGCCTGAAACCAAAGTCGAATCCGAACCCCAGGGCGAAGAAGAGTCCGGCGGTTGGTTCGACTGGTTCTAAAGCGCTTGTCGCCTGTGGATAGAGTGCGGGGGCAGCGATCTGCCCCCGTTTTGTTTGGCTGACCGCCGCTGCCGCTCTCTGGTAGCGTCTCTCTCGAAATGACCCTGTTCTCCCACGACATCTCCGCGGCGCTGGCATCGCTCCCGGCCCTCAAATCCGCGTTCGATAAGCGCCTCGCTGCGGCACACGACGCGCTCGCGTATTGGCGCCAAAGCGGCGACGCCAATTTCGCCGCGGTCCGCCGCTCGCTTGCGGTGGACAATCTTGAGGCGGTGCGCACGGTCGCCACGCATTTGTCGAAGAGCGCGTCTGACGTCGTGCTGCTCGGCATCGGCGGCTCGTCGCTCGGCGCCCAGGCCCTGGCGCAGCTCGCTTTCTGGGGTACGCCCGCCTACGCCCCGCGCGCCGGACATCCGCGCCTCCACATCGCCGACAATCTTGACGGCGCCGTCTTCGCGGAACTTCTAAAGCGCTTGGACCTGCGTAACACGCGCTTTCATGTCGTCTCGAAATCGGGCACGACGACCGAGCCGCTGATGCAAACCCTGGCTGCGATCGAAGCATTGGTCGCGGCCGGTGGTGGAAGATATCTGGCGCAACACTTCGCCGGCGAAACGGAACCCGGGTCAAATGCTCTGCGCGCCATCCTCTCCGATATGGGCGCACCCATCTTGGATCACGATCCAGCGCTCGGCGGTCGCTACAGCGTCTTCAGCACGGGTCTGGTTCCCGCACTGATAATTGGCCTTAATCCTCAAGCGATCCGCGACGGCGCGCGCGAAATACTCGACGCGGCGATGAGCGGCTCGGTGGCGGTTATCGATGGAGCGGCATTGAGTGTCGCGGCGCGTGACGCCGGTTTATCGCAGAGTGTTATGTGGACTTATGCGGGCCGCCTCGAACGCCTGCCGAAATGGTGGCGCCAGCTTTGGGCCGAAAGCCTTGGCAAGAACGGGCAGGGCACGACACCCATCGATGCGCTCGGCCCCGTCGATCAGCACAGTCAGCTGCAACTCTACCTCGACGGCCCGAACGACAAGCTGTTCACGTTGATCGAAGCGCCGTCCGATACGGACGCGCGCGCCAACGCCGATTGGGCGGCCAAACATGGCCTCGGCCAATACGCAGGTCGCGGCATGAATGAAGTTGTCGCCGCCCAGGTGAAAGCCACGGCCGAGACCCTCGGCGCCCGTGGCCGCGCCGTGCGCCGCATTTCGCTTGCCGGACCGCTCGACGAGCGCCGCCTCGGTGCCCTGATGATGCACTTCATTCTCGAGTCGTTGATCGCGAGCCGCCTCTGGGGCGTCGATCCGTTCGGTCAACCCGCGGTGGAAGAAGGCAAGGTGCTGACGCGGCGATATTTAGGCGGCGGAACATGACGATCCGCCGCCTTACTGAGGGCACGATCAACCGCATCGCCGCCGGTGAAGTCGTCGAGCGCCCGGCCTCCGCCGTCAAGGAACTGGTCGAAAACGCGATCGACGCAGGCGCGCGCAACATCGACATCGCCATCGCCGGCGGCGGCATGAGCCTGATTCGCGTCGCCGACGACGGCCACGGCATGAGCGCCGGCGAACTGTCCCTCGCGGTCGAACGCCACGCCACCTCGAAGCTGCCGCGAGATGACGCGGGCTCCGACGATCTCACCTCGATTGCGACGCTCGGCTTTCGCGGCGAGGCGCTGCCGTCGATCGGCGCCGTCGCACGCCTGACAATCACCTCCCGCGCGAAGGGTGACAAGGACGGTTTCGCGATCTCGATCGACGGCGGCGATGCCGCCCCCGTGCGACCCGCACCGTTCGAAGGCCAAGCCGGTCACGGCACGATCGTCGAGGTCCGCGATCTATTTTACGCCACCCCCGCGCGGCTGAAGTTCCTCAAATCCGAACGCGCCGAATCCGCCGCCGTCATCGAAATCGTCAAACGCCTGGCACTCGCCCGCGCCGATGTCGGCTTTCGCCTGGCGACCGAGGAGCGCGCCGTGCTGCGCGCCGCCGCAGAGCCCGGCGATCTTTTCGACAGCCGCTTGCGCCGCTTGAGCGCGATCTTGGGCGCCGACTTCGCCGAGAACGCGCTGCCCGTCGATGCCATGCGCGAAGGCATCCGCCTCACCGGATATGCGGGCCTGCCCACCTTCGCGCGCGGCACCGGCGCGCAACAGTTCCTCTTCGTAAACGGCCGTCCCGTGCGCGACAAACTTCTGCTTGGCGCCGTGCGCGGCGCCTATTCCGATGTCTTGGCGCGCGATCGCCACCCGGTGGTGGCCCTCTTTCTCGATTTGCCGGCGCACGAAGTCGACGTCAACGTCCACCCGGCCAAAACCGAAGTCCGCTTCCGTGACGCGGCATTGATCCGTGGTCTGATTGTCAGCGCCCTGAAAGCCGCGATCCACGGCGGCGGCAATCGCGCCTCGACGACGGTCGCCACCGGAACGCTCGACCGTTTCCGCGCCGAGCCGTCTTATGCCTTCGCCCAAGCCAGACCCAGCCAACGCGGCCTCGCCGAGGCCGCCGCCTTCTACGCGCCGCCCGAACCAAGGCAAGGCACCTTCGTCGATGGCCCGCCGCTCGCCAGGCCATTGACGGAGCCCGCGCATACAAACGGCATGGAACGCTTCCCTCTGGGTGTGGCGCGCGGCCAATTGCACAACACCTACATCGTCGCGCAGACCGGTGACGGCATGGTCATCGTCGACCAGCACGCCGCCCACGAACGCCTGATGCTCGACCGCCTACAGCGCGCCATCGCGCAACAGGGCATCGAGCGCCAAGCGCTCCTCATTCCCGAAATCGTCGACCTCGACGGCCCCTCGGTTGATCGCTTGGCGTCGCGCGCCAAGGAACTCGCCGAGCTCGGCCTCATCCTCGAACAATTCGGCGCCGATGCGGTACTGGTGCGCGAAGTGCCGGCCCTGCTCAAGGGCGGCGACATCAAAGGCCTGGTGCGCGACCTCGCCGACGAAATCGCCGAATACGGTGACGCGCTCTCGCTCAAAGAACGCCTCGACGAAATCTGCTCCACCATGGCCTGCCACAGCGCGGTCCGCGCGGGCCGCAGCCTGACGCTTGAGGAAATGAACGCCCTCCTCCGCGAAATGGAAGCAACGCCCCTAAGCGGCCAATGCAACCACGGCCGCCCGACCTACGTGGAACTGAAACTCGCCGACGTGGAAAAACTCTTCGGGCGGCGCTAACCGGCACGCCGCCTTGGAAAGAATGGCGCCACGATCACAGTGGGCTTGAACGGTCTCCACGTATCCCATTTCTGCGCCAGACGATCGGCAACCGCCCACAAGGCCGGCGCATGGAACCCGAGCCCGATATGCGTCGAGCGCACTTCGATGTTTTCGCGCTGCGGTCCCTCTTGCTCAAGACAAGCGCGCCACGCCACCACGCCGTCCGCGCGCGTATAGATCGCGGTCGCCGGTACCGGAATAGGCTTCGCAATTTCTTTCATCCGCGCCGGGTTACGCGGCACCGCTTCGCCAGTCAGCAACGTCCAAATCACGCCGACATTGTTCGCCGTCGGATCGGCGAACGGACTGCCCAGCGTAATGACCATGCGAACGCTGTCGGGGATTTGCCGCGCAATCTCGCGCGCCATGATGCCGCCGCGGCTCCACCCGATCAGGCTGACCGGCAATCCGTGCTTGGCTTCCAGCGCTTTGATCTGCTCGATCACCGCGGGAAGATCGGCGCCTGCCTTGCGTATATTTCGCCCACGCTTCCATCCGTGCGCGTCGTAACCAAGCAGTGAAAGGTAACGCCGAATCAGGATCGTCGAATTGTCGTCGGCGCCAAAGCCCGGAAGCACGATCACGCCATGCTTTTTCCCGCGCGGCGCGGTCAACAGAAAGGGCGCGGCGGCGAACAATGCCGGAATGTCGATCAACCCGCGCGGCTCAAGCAGCAACAGCCTGCGCGATGGCGGTTTGATGGCGTCGTCGGTGGGCATGGCGCGGAAGTCTAACGCGGGCTCGGCGTCAGCACGAACACTTTCGTATCGCCATAGGCCCGCTCGTCCAGTGTCGCGAAGCCTTCTGGAGCGCCAAGCACTTCATCCTCGGCCATTTCCGTCACGATGATCGCCGACGGCGCAAACCATGCGCCGGTTCGCGCGCTGGCGAGCGCGCCAGCAACCAGCCCCTTCCGATAGGGCGGATCCATGAACACGAGGTCGAACGGCCCGCCCGCGTTCGCCGGCAACGGTCCCAAACCCGTCGCATCGCGCCGCCAAATCTTCGTCGCCCCCGTCGCGTTCGCGTTCTCGACGTTCTTGCGGATCAGCGCGCGGCTCTCCGCATGATCGTCGACGAACAGCACAAATTTCGCGCCGCGCGACAGCGCCTCGAGCCCGAGCGCCCCCGTCCCCGCGAACAGGTCGAGCACGCGCGCATCCGGCAAGCGGAAGCCGACGCCGAAATCGTTATGCGCCAGCACGTTGAAAATCGCCTCGCGCACCCGGTCCGATGTTGGCCGCACGCGCGCGTCCTTTGGTGTTGCCAATATAAGTCCGCGGAACTTTCCTGAAACGATTCGCATGTCGCTATCGTGTCGATAAAATCGCTGTCATCCCGGAAGTTAGGCGAACTCGTTGCGTAGCAACGATCTTGCGAGCCTTACTATCCGGGACCCAGGAGAGACACGCACCGGGCCCAGTCGCCTGGGTCCCGGGTCGCAAGCTTCGCAGCCAATCGCTGACCCGATTGGGCTCAGCTAAGCGCCCGGGATGACAGTGGTTGGTGGCCACGATGCGCATGGCTCACGCCCACCCTACGCCCTTCTTGATCCCCATCTGCTCGCGCAGCACCTTGTTCGGGATCTCGTCGATATCGCCTTCCTTCAGTTGGCCCAGGTGATACGGCCCGAACGAAACCCGAATCAAGCGGTTCACCTGCACGCCGATATGCTCCATCAGGCGGCGCACTTCGCGGTTCTTGCCTTCCTTGAGCGCGAGGGTCGCCCAAGCATTGCCGCCTTGCTGGCGATCGAGCTTGGCTTCGACCGGCTGATATTTCACGCCCTCGATCATGACGCCGCGCAGCAAGCCGTCCAAGTCCTCCTGCGTCAGCTTGCCGAACACGCGCACGCGATAACGCCGAAGCCACCCGTTCGCCGGCAATTCCAACTTGCGCGCCAACTCGCCGTCATTCGTCAGCAGCAACAGTCCTTCGGAATTATAGTCGAGCCGCCCGATCGAAATGACGCGCGGCATTCCGGGTGGCATTTGCTCGAAGACGGTGCCGCGCCCCTTCTCGTCGCGATGCGTGGTGACCAGCCCCTTGGGTTTATGATAGCGCCAAAGCCGCGCCCGCTCGGGTTCGGCGACGGGCTTTCCGTCGACGGTGATTTTCGCCCCCGCCTTAACCTTGAAGGCCGGCGTGGCCAACGCCTTGCCGTCGACCGAAACCCGCCCCTCGGCGATCAACTTCTCCGCGTCGCGCCGCGAACAAACGCCCGCGCGCGCCAGCACTTTGGCGATGCGGTCGCCTTCACCGAGGTCTTGGTCGCTCATGGCCGGGGTTGTACCAGACGCTCGCGACGGGCATACGGAAATGATGACGCAAGTCGACCACCATTGGATGCACGTCGCCCTCGCCGAAGCCGAGGCCGCCGCCGCGCGCGGCGAAGTGCCCGTGGGTGCGGTGCTCGTCGGCCCAAACTCCGGCGAAATGCTCGCCTCCGCCGGCAATGCCATCGTCGAAATGCACGACCCCACTGCCCACGCCGAGATGCTGGTTATTCGTTCGGCCGCCGCGCGCCTGGGCAACGAACGCCTCATTGGCTCGACACTTTATGTGACGCTCGAGCCCTGCGCCATGTGCGCGGGTGCCGCCTCGTTCGCACGCATCAAACGCCTCGTTTACGCAGCCCCCGATCCCAAGGGCGGCGCGATAGCGCACGGCCCGAAATTCTTCGGCCAACCGACCTGCCACCACCGTCCTGATGTCATGCAGTTGAAAGGAGACCCCGAGGCGAAGGCGGGGACGCTTCTTAAGGACTTTTTTCGCGCGCGGCGCTAATAAATCGGATAGCTCTCGAAACTGCCTTCATCGACGTCGGCGGGCAGTTCGCCGATGATCAGCCCGCCATAAATTCGGTCCGGTCGCAGGTTCACCGCCACTCCCTCCACAAATCGTGGGAGCTTATTCCGAATTCTCACGACCTGCTTCATCCAGATCGCTTCGCCCGTGCTGGCGCAGTGGTGAAAACCCTCCACCACGTCCGCGCCGCGAGGGCCATGAATGAAGTCTTCAAGGTGCCGCCCGGCAAGTGGCCGTGCGAATGCCTCGTCGAGCGCTGTTCCAACCAGCCTGACGCGCAACCGCACGACGTCGGCGTCCGGCTCGATCTCAAGAACGAAGACATGGGGTAGCGCATCCGCATCCACCGCCGCCGGGTTGAAGTCAACGGCGGCGCGAGTGCTCAGCAAATAATCGGCCAACCTGCGCAGCTTCTGATCCATGCGGCCATATTCTACGCTTCCTGCCGCTCACCTGCAAACAATCCCCCTAGGTTGACGGCCGTTCGGGCGTTAAGGTCCCGCTCATCGCTATCGAGACCTAAAGGAGAGAGCACATGAATTTCGACTACACACCAAAGATGAAGGACTGGATCCGCCGCGTCGGCGACTTCATGGATCGCAACGTCTATCCGGCCGAAAAAACCTACAACGACCAGATGGCCGAAGCGCGCGCCAAGGGCAATCCGTGGATAGTCGTGCCCATCGTCGAAGACCTAAAGGTCAAGGCGAAGTCGCAAGGGCTTTGGAACCTGTTTCTGAACGAAAGCGAACACGGCGCCGGCCTGACGAATCTCGAATACGCACCACTGTCCGAGATGATGGGCCGCGTCGGTTTTGCCTCGGAAGTGTTCAATTGCTCGGCCCCCGACACCGGCAACATGGAAGTGCTGGAGCGCTACGGCAGCGACGCGCACAAGGCCAAGTGGCTGAAGCCGTTGCTCGCCGGCGAAATCCGCTCCGCCTTTATTATGACCGAGCCCGAGGTCGCCTCCTCCGACGCCTCCAACATCCGCACCCGCATCGAGCGCAAGGGCGATCACTACATCGTCAACGGCCGCAAATGGTGGTCGTCAGGCATGGGCGACCCGCGTTGCAAGATCATGATCGTGATGGGCAAGACCGACCCCGACGCCGACAAATACCGCCAGCAATCGCAAATCCTGGTCGAAACCAATACGCCCGGCGTCAAGATCGTGCGCATGCTGCCGGTCTTCGGCTACGACGACGCGCCGCACGGCCACGCCGAAGTCCTGTTCGAAAACGTAAAGGTTCCGGCTGAAAATCTTCTCCTCGGCGAGGGCCGCGGCTTCGAGATTGCCCAAGGCCGCCTCGGGCCTGGCCGCATTCACCACTGCATGCGCACTATCGGCTCGGCCGAGCGCGCGCTTGAATCCATGTGCAAACGGTTGATGTCGCGCGAGGCCTTCGGCAAGCGTATCTCCGAACACTCGGTCTGGGAGCAGCGCGTCGCGGAAGCCCGCATCAACATCGAGATGTGCCGCCTGCTCACGCTCAAGGCCGCCGACATGATGGACAAGGTCGGCAATAAGGTTGCCCGCACCGAGATCGCGATGATCAAGGTGGCGGCACCTCGCATGGCGCTCAAGATCATCGACGATGCGATCCAGGCTTGGGGTGGCGCGGGCGTCACGACCGACCCCGGTCTTGCACGCATGTATTCCGGTCAACGCACGCTGCGCCTGGCCGACGGACCCGACGAAGTCCACAACCGCACGATTGCCCGCCTCGAATTCGGCAAGCACTCGAACCAGATGCGCCTGGACGCGGCGGAATAGAGCGCGGCAGCGCAAAGGCTCGTCCAGTCGGGTAAATCGGCAAATTGATCACCCCTCTCCCTTCCAGCTTCTGGAAGGGAGAGGGGCCGGGGGTGAGGGATGGCCGATGCGCGAGATGACCAGTGAACTAATCTGCATACGGACGATTGAGCGCGGCACATTTGAACAACCCTCGCATACCTGAACCCAAGAAAACGCGCACTGCCCGCTCGCTGCGCCGGCGCGAAACAGACCTCGAACGAAAACTATGGCAGCAAATGCGCAATCGCCGCTTCGCTCATTTCAAGTTTCGCCGTCAACATCCAATCGGCCCCTACGTTGCTGACTTCGCATGTCCCGCGGCAAAGCTGGCCATAGAGATCGACGGTCCGTGGCACGCCAAGCGCATTGCAGAGGATAACTTCCGCACAGATCAACTGCGCCGCTTCGGCTACGAGATCGTACGATTCGACATCGCGGACGGCAGCCCAATCGATCCGCTGGTCGAATCGATCATCCATGCCGTAAAGGAGCGCTTGGCTTGCCTTAGCCGGTGACAGCCTCACGATCTCCCGGCGTGGCGCATCGGCCATCCCTCACCCCGGCCCCTCTCCCTTCCAGAAGTTGGAAGCGCGAGGGGTGACTGCATCATTCCATGGGTAATTGACGAGCCGCGCGCACGGTGACCCTATGCGTCCTCACCACAGGAGAAACCGCCATGAAACTCTACAACTCCGACCTCTCGCCTTACGCCACCCGCGTGCGCATGCAGCTCTATGCGAAGGGCATCAAGGCCGAACTTGTCGCTGTGCCGTCGGGTGGTTCGCACACGTCCGAATATGCCAAGATGAATCCCTTGGAGAAGATCCCGACCCTGGACGACGGCGGCTTCTACCTGCCGGAATCGAGCGCCATCATGGAGTATCTCGAAGACACGCACCCGGCGCCGTCGCTGCGCCCCGCCGACCCTAAGGAACGCGCCAAGATGCGCGTCGTCTTCAACATCGCGGATCAGTACATCTTGACCCCGTTGTTCGAATTGTTCGAACAAGTGAACCCGGCGACGCGCGACGCAAAGAAAGTCGACGCCGGCCTGACCGATCTCAGCAAAGCCTTGAGTGGCCTCGAACACTTCATCTCCGGCGGCAAATACGCGGTCGGCTCGAGCCCAACGCTGGCCGATTGCGCGCTCGTCCCCGCCTTGTTCTTCGTCACCGCGATCGGACCGGCCTTTGGTCAAAGCACCCTCATGGGTCCCAAAGCAAAGGCCTATTACGCGTCGGTTCAAACCGATCCGAGCGCAACAAAGATCGTTCAGGAACTGGGCGTCGCCCTCGCCGAGTATATGAAGCAAGGCGCTTAAGCGGCGCGCACCGCGGCTGCGGATTCCAACGGCAGGGTCACGGTCACCTCGGTGCCGTGGCCCACTTCGCTTTGGATCGAAAGTTCGCCGCCGTGCAACTGCGTCAACGACTTGACAAGCGCCAATCCAAGTCCAGTGCCGCCATGCGTGCGCGCGGGATCGCTGGACGCTTGCTCGAACGGGCGGGCGAGGCGCGGCAAGACGTCCTTCGCAATGCCGACGCCTGTATCGCGCACGATCAAAACGAGTTTTCCTCCGCTGGCGCTCGCGGCCACCGTGATTTTTCCGCCCTTGTTCGTGAACTTGACGGCGTTCGACATGAGATTGAGCAAAATCTGCCCGAACGCCCGCTTGTCGGCTCGCAGATGCAGATCGTCCGGCATCACCATGGTGGCAAATTCAACGCCGCTTTCCTCCGCGCGCCGTGCCAGCATTTGCTGGCTGGATTCGACCGCCTCGCCGACGGCCACATCTTCGTAGTGCAATTCGAACTTACCCGCTTCGATCTTCGACATATCCAAGAGGTCGTTGATCAAATCGAGCAGCATAGCGCCTGAGTCGTTGATCAGCTGCGCGTACTCCACATAGCGCTGACCCAAGGGTCCGAACATTTCGCGCGCCAGAATATCCGAAAATCCGATGATGGCGTTCAAGGGCGTGCGCAGCTCATGGCTCATATTGGCCAGGAAGCGCGACTTGGTGGCGCTCGCGGCCTCGGCCCGCTCGCGTGCGGATTGCAGCTCGTCTTCGAATTGCTTACGCACCGTGACGTCGCGCGATATCGAGATGGCGCCGTTCGGCCCCCCGGTGACGGGATCCGCGACATAGCGCAGGCGCGCCTCGAGCCAGAGATAATGGCCCTCCCGGTGACGCGCGCGATAGGAGTAGGTCGCCGTACTGCCCGCTTTTTTCGCTTCGTACACCGCCGTCTTCACCGTCTCGACATCGTCGGGATGGCAAAGCGCGTATGGCGGCATCCGTAAGCAAGCCTCGGGCCGATACCCCAGCACGCGCTCGATCGCCGGCGAAATGAAGACGGGTGCGCCGCCGCGCGCGTGCCGCGCAATGATGTCGGTCGCCTCGTCCGTCATAAATCGATAGGCGGCTTCGCTTTGCTTGAGGTTCCGTTCGGCCTGAACTTCCGACGTCACTTCGCGCAACACGCCGATCAGTGTCGTCACTTTGCCGTCCGGCCCGCATTCGACGTCGCCGTGAGTGTCGAAGGTACGTTCTTCCTTGGCCGCCCGTGTGCGATAGCTGAAGACCGTGCGGCCTTTGATCGCCGTGGCGATCTGCTGCGCCACGTTGGCGCGGTCGTCGGGATGAATGAGATCGATGAGAAATTGGCTCGAGGGCTGCACGGCGAGCGGGTCGATGCCGAGCATCGCAAACAGCCCGGGCGACCAATGCTGGCCGCGCTCGTCGAGCCGTTGGCGCCAATAGCCGATCCTCGCCGCCCGCTCCGCCAGAGCGAAATGCGCGCCGAGCTCCAGCAGCTGCACGACCGGTGTGGTCGAGACGCCGTCGGTCAAGCCGTCGTTGTCTATGTCGTCAGCCATCGTCACGCAGCAAGAGTTCGCGCGACGCAAAATGCGCCAAGCGAACGGCAAGGCTACGTCAAGGAAGTGAATTTGAGTTGAAGTCCGTAGCGGCGGCGGCAAGCTTAGCGGCGGGTTAAGATCGTCCGTAAGCGGAGGAATAGGCGCGGCTACAGCCGCGCATTCGCCAGCCGCCAGGCATGCTCGGCAAGGAACCGGCAACTATTTCCCAACGTTGCCGCCGTCTCCGAACTCGCGTTTCCGTCGAGACCGCGTTTGTAGACCCCTTGCGAAATCGACGCGAGCCGGAACACCGCAAAGCTCAAATAAAACGACCAATTGTCGATCCGCGCGCGCCCCACGTGCCGGCAGTATCGTTCCACATACGCGGTCTCGGTCGGAATACCCGTGGCCTGGTTGTCGACGCCGACGATTCCGCCCTGGCGCGGGTTCATCACATGATAGCCCATGCAGTTATAGGCGAGGTCGGCGAGCGGATGCCCGATCGTTGACAGCTCCCAATCCAAGACCGCGATCATGCGGGGCTCGGTCGGATGAAAGACGGTGTTCTCCAACCGGTAGTCGCCATGCGCGATGCTGACGCTGTCATCGGCCGGAATGTTCCCCGGCATCCACGCGATCAACCGCTCCATCTCGGCGATCTCGTCGGTTTGCGCCGCGCGGTACTGCGTGATCCAGCGTGCGATCTGCCGGTCGAAATAGTTCCCCGGCCGGCCGAAGTCGCCAAGTCCGACACCCACGTGGTCGACTTTGTGCAATCGCGCCAGCACGTCGTTCATGCTGTCGTAGATGGCGCTGCGCTCGGGCGCGGCCACGCCCAACAATTGCGGGTCGCGAAAGACGCGGCCCTCCAGGAAATCCATCACATAAAACGCGGTGCCGATGACGCTCTCGTCCTCGCACAAAACATGCATGCGCGGCACTGGAACATTCGTCGCCGCCAGCGCCTTCATGATGCGAAACTCGCGCTCGACCTGATGCGCGCTTTTGAGCAGCACGCCGGGCGGCTTCTTGCGCAGCACGAAACGCCGCCCACCCGAAGTCAGCAAGAATGTCGGGTTCGACTGCCCGCCGCCGAACTGCTGCACCGAAAGCGGCGCTTCGAACCCCGGCAGTTGCGCGCGTAGATATCGCTCCAGCGCCACTTCGTCGAAGCGGTGCGCCGCGCGAACGGGGCCGGGTGCGAAGCTCATGGGCCCACGTAAACCACGCCGCCGCGCATGACGAATTGCATGCGTTCCAACACCTTGATGTCGCGAGTGGGGTCTTGCGCCACCGCGACGATGTCGGCGGCCTTTCCGGCCTCGATCGTGCCGATGAGGTTGGACAATTGCAACAGATCGGCCGCGTTGACGGTCGCAGCCTTGATCGCCTCGATCGGCGGCATCCCGGCGCCGATCATCAGCGCGAACTCTCTGGCGTTTTGTCCGTGCGCTGAAACGCCCGAGTCTGTTCCGAACGCGATCTTCACCCCGCCCGCATAGGCCTTGCGCAACGCCTCCTGAATGATCGGCCCGACCTGCAGCGCCTTGGCCTTCTGCGCCTCGGTCAAAAAGCCGCCGGTCTTGGCGAACGCCGCCGCGGTGACGCCGGCAAGCACGGTCGGCACCAGATAGGCGCCGGTCTTCTTGAACAGCGAAATCGAAGAAGCGTCGAGATACGAGCCATGCTCGATCGAATCCACGCCTGCCCGCAGCGCCGCATTCAGTCCGCCAACGCCATGCGCATGCGCGGCGACGCGACGTCCGAGCCCATGCGCGGTCTTCACGATCGACGCAAGCTCGTCGTCGGTGAATTGCTGATCGACGCCGGCTTTGATGTCCGACAACACGCCGCCTGTGGCGACCAGCTTGATGACATCGGCCCCGCGCGCAACCTGCAAACGCACGGCACGGCGGCAATCCTCGACCCCGTTGCACACGCCGGTCGAGGCGAAGATCGCATTGATGTCGTCGCGATAGCCGTAGGTCTGCGCGTGTCCGCCGGTCGGTGTCAGCGTCGAACCGGCGGCAAGAATGCGCGGACCCGATATCATGCCTTCGTCGATGGCGCGTTTCAGGGCGAAGATTGCGGGCGAGCGCTCGCCCAAATCGCGCACCGTCGTAAAGCCTGCGCGCAAGGTGCGCGAAGCGTACATCGCCCCGCGCAGGGCGACGAACGCGTCGTTGTTCTGCGTCAACTCAAGCCGCTCCTTGGCGCTGAGTTCGCCCAGAAGATGCACATGCGCATCGATCAAGCCGGGCAATACGAAGGAATTGCGCAGATCGATCACCCGCATGCCCGATGACGGCAGCACGAACCCCGCCTCTACTTTCGTAATGCGCCCGTCCTTGACGAAGATCGTTTGCTCTTTCAGCGGCGCTTGACCGGGCACCGCGAACAAGGTCCCGGCATGGATCATTTTGCTGTCGGCGAGTGCGGCCGTGCACGCGAAGGCGGCAAACGCGGCGGCAATTGCGATCGATCTGAACATCAGTCTTTCGCTCCCGCGCGCTTGGCGTAGGTCCAACCGAGCTCGGCGAGCGGCCGCACCGCCGACGCCGTCGACGTCGCGTGTGCGCTTGCCGCCGTGCCGTCGCGCACGCGCCCCATAATGCCCTGCAAAATCCCGGCGATGCGGAAGAAATTATAGGCGAAATAGAAATCGAGATTTTCGATTCCAGGCCGCCCCGCGCGCTTGCAGTACATCGCGACATACTCGTCTTCGCTCGGGATGCCGAGCGCATTCAGATCGGCGCCCGAAAGGCTTCCCGTGCCCCCGCCCGTGCCGCCTGCCGGCATCCGCCATTGCATGATGTGATAGGTGAAATCGGCAAGCGGATCGCCGATCGTCGAAATCTCCCAATCGAGCACGGCCAGAACGCGCGGCTCGCTCGGGTGCAAAACCATATTGTCGAGCCGGTAGTCGCCGTGAACGACGGCGCTGCGCTCGCCCGGTGGAATATTGTGCGGCAACCATTCCATCAACTTGTTCATCGCCGGAATGGATTCCGTTTCCGAGGCGACATACTGCTTGCCCCAGCGCGAAATCTGCCGCGAGAAATAACTGCCCGGCCGGCCGAAATCCTCAAGCCCCAGCTTTATGTAATCCGTCTGATGCAACTTCGAGAGCGTCTCGTTCATCGCGTCGTAAATCGCAAAGCGCTGACGGGGCTCCAGCCCCGGCAATTGCGGCTCCCAAAGCACGCGCCCCTCGACGCACTCCATCACATAGAACATCGTCCCCGCGATACTCTCGTCCTGGCACAATACATAGGGCTTGGGCACCGGAAACCCGGTCGGATACAACGCGCTGATGATGCGAAACTCGCGATCGACCGCATGCGCCGACGGCAGCAGCTTTCCCGGCGGCTTCCG
>JANOFM010000142.1:0-1883 GCA_031413635.1 Alphaproteobacteria bacterium
ACAGGAGATGTCCCCCGTCGAGCATGGGTATGGGAAAAAGATTGAGTAAACCGATGCTCACGGACAACACCGCCGCCAGGTTGATGAGCGGAACAAGCCCGAAGAATACGAGAACTTGGCCGGAAACCGAGGCGATTCCTATCGGTCCGGACAACTGCTGATAGTCACCGCGACCCGTCAAGAGCATACCGATGAAATCAAGCGTCTTAACTACGATGTAACGTACGGTGCCGACCGCGCGCGTGAACGCTTCGATGGGTCCGAATCGCACCGCCACAACCACTTTCGGCGCCCCTGCGACCACAGCCGCGAATCCGGCTGCCTGCGCGACGATCTCATCCGGCGAAGCCTGTGCGTTGGTCAGGGGATTCGGCGTGAACGTCAGATCGACGAGCTGCCGCTTGTTGGACTTCGCAGGATCGACGGCATCGCGGGACACCTTCAACGTCACCGGACCACCCTTCGCGTCGACGATCGCCGTCGCGATGACACCAAACGATTCGACCGGCGTGTCATTCGCTTTGACGATATAGTCGCCCGCCACCAAGCCAGCTCGCGCGGCAGGCGAATCGGCGACCACGCTTTTCACCTCACCGGGGCTAACCGGGCCGATTCCGATCCCGGTATCGCGGACTTTTCGGCTGCTGAAGGGGTCGACCTTCTCGATCGTGCCCGGCGTGACCGGCAGCTCGATCACCTGACCGCCACGCTGAACGCGGAATTGGAGAGTGCGATCCCGGCCCACGCTGACGTTTTCGACGATGTCCTGAAACTCGCGAATCTCATTCCCATCGATGGTGAGAATGACGTCACCAACTTGAAGACCCGCCTTCTCCGCAGGCGCGCCCGGCTGCAGACGTCCGATCTGCGGCGACGTCACGTAGTCGCCGAAGGTCAAAAACAACGCTGTCAGGATGACGATCGCGAAGATGAAATTTGCGACAGGCCCGGCAACCGCAATGACCGCCTTCTGATACAGCTTCTTGTGATGGAACGAGCCCGCCAATTCTGCCGCCGAGGCCCTATCAAGCTTCTCGTGATCCGGCGTCGACGAAACGCTGTCGTCGCCCCAGAACTTCACGTACCCGCCAAGCGGCAGCCAACCGATCTTCCAGTGCGTGCCGTAGCTGTCGCGAAACCCCGCGATCGCGCGCCCGAACCCGATCGAAAAACTCTCGATCTTCACGCCGAAGAATCGGGCCGCGAGGAAGTGACCTAATTCGTGGACGAAGACGACAAGCGTGATCGTGAAGAGAAAGCCGAGCCCGCCAAGGCCGACCAGCCCCGCCCAGCCCAAAATTGTCGTTGGGTAATCCATCGTTTCCGTTCCCGTTGATTCGTTTTTGTTTTAGTTCGCCAACAACTTGACCGCGCAATTGCGCGCCGCCGCATCGATCGCCAGCGCTTCATCGATTGAGGCAGGCGCGCGCCCCGGCGACTCGCATTGCGTCAGCGCAGCTTCCACCACGCGCGCGATCTCCGAAAAGCCGATTTTACGCGCCAAAAAAGCCTCGACCGCGACTTCGTTGGCGGCGTTCAGAATGGTAGGAGCCGCCCCCCCCACCCGCAAGGCGTGCTGTGCCAACGCGAGACATGGAAACCGCTCCAAATCGGGCTTTTCAAAGCTCAATTGACCAAGCTGCACCAAATCTAGTCGTGCCGTGGGCGCCGCAATCCTGTCAGGATAGCCAAGGGCATAGGCAATCGGCGTGCGCATATCCGGGCTTCCAAGCTGCGCCAGTACGCTGCCGTCAACGTAAGCGACCAGGCAGTGCACGATCTGTTGCGGGTGAACGACCACCCCCAATCTTTCAGGAGCCGTGCCAAACAAATGATGGGCCTCAATGAGCTCCAAACCCTTGTTCATCAAGGTCGCGGAATCG
>JANOFM010000143.1:0-3441 GCA_031413635.1 Alphaproteobacteria bacterium
GTCAAAGGACATGCCGCCGACCGCGGCGAAAAATGGGGGCTGATCGTCATCAGCAAGGGAGGCGGGACGCTCGAAACCGCCGTCGCCACCCGCATCTTTTTCGATCCCACCGCCTACTACAACCACGAAAAAGACGCGCCCCCCCGGTTTCCCCGACCGGCGCGAATCTTGCCAACCGCGATCTGCTGTACCTCGGTGTGTCAGGCGACGGTGACTCGGCGTCCATCGGTATCGGACAGTTCGCTCACGTGATGCGGCGCGGCGTCAATATGGTCTACATTCTGGAGAACAACGGCGTCTACGGACTTACGAAAGGCCAGTTCTCGGCCACTGCCGACGCGGGGTCGAAGTCCAAGCGTGGCGTTGAGAACACGGATGCGGCAGTCGATACGGTCTCTCTCGCGCTGATCATGGGAGCCACTTTCGTCGCGCGCAGCTTTTCGGGCGACAAACAGCAACTCGTGCCGCTGATCAAGGCCGCGATCGCGCATAACGGGCCTGCGTTCATCGACGTGATTTCACCATGCGTGGCGTTCAACAATCATGCGGGATCGACCAAGAGTTTCGACTTCGTGCGCGAGCACAACGAGGCGGTCAATCGGCTCGACTTCATCGAAAGCAGGGCGGAGATCACTGCCGACTATGCGCCCGGCACGGTGCAGGAGGTGGAACAGCACGATGGGTCGATCATCCGTTTGCACAAGCTGCATGACGGCTACGATCCGACGGACCGGGTCGCGGCGATGAACCATCTGCAGACGCATCACGAGGCGGGCGAACTGGTGACGGGATTGCTCTATCTCGACCCCAATCCGCGCGACATGCACGGGTTCCTGCGCACGGTCGACGTGCCGTTGAACCGGTTGGGCGCGAAGGAGCTTTGTCCGGGGTCGAAGGCGCTCGATGCGGTGAACGACGAGTACCGGTGACCGCGAGGTTCTTCGATCGGCGCCACTCAGGCCGCCGCAGGCCTTCGCTCGAAGATCGCCAGGCGGCGGCGGGGGCGGCCCAAGAAGAACGAGATTAGGCCGCCTCCGAGCGCTCCCATGCGGTAGTTGCGGCGGACCGGACCGGGGGCTGCCGCCGGCTCGCGGCGGCGGAAGCCGAAGCGCGCGTAATGTTCGGCATAGGCCTCGCCGGTGATCATGAAGACCGGGCCGGCCTCGCGCGCCAACAAGGCGTCGATCAAACGCGTGGCGACGGCTTTCCCGCGCGCGCCCTCGCGCACCATGAGCGTGCCGAGCTCGCGCGAACCGTCGCTGTGCCTGCGCATCTGCGCGGCGCCGACGACGGTGTCGCCATCGACGGCGAGGAGGAAGTTCGACCAGTTCAAGTGCGTCGGGTTCACACGCTCCTTGTGCGCCATGGCGCGGATTGTCCGTTGATCCTGTTCGGTCGCGGGGCGGATGGTGACGGTCATGGTCGCGGCCTTCTTTGGTTGTGGACGGGAGAGATATGGTCGGATTCGGCCGCTTCCAGAGCGTGCGAATATCCTTGTGATTACCGTCACTTGAGCGCTGCGGCGGGGGCCGCAGATTTGCTGGCGCGCGGGGCTTCAACTGATGCTAGAACGCGCGATCCGCATCGAACAAAAAGAGGGTTTCATGGGACGGCTTCAGGGCAAGCGCACGATCGTTACGGGCGCGGGATCAGGCATCGGGCGCGCGTCTTCGAAGTTGTTCGCGCGCGAAGGCGCGTCGGTGTTGTGCGTGGACAAAAGCGAGACCGTGCACGAAACCGTCGAGATGATCACCAAGGCGAAGGGGCGCGCGGTGGGCATGACGGGGGATGCGGGGCTTGAATCGGATGTGAAGACCTATGTTGCGCGGGCGCTTAAGGAATTCGGCGGCATCGATGCGATTTATGCCAATGCGGGCATTTCTGGCGGCTATCTGCCCGTCACGGAGCAAACGGTCGAGCAGTGGCAGGAGATCTTGCGCGTGAACTTGATCGGGCCGTTCCTCGCGATCAAGCATGTGGCGCCGCTGATGGTCGCGCAAAAGAAGGGTTCGATCGTTTGCACGGCGTCTGTCGCGGGCATCCGGGCGAACGCGGGCCCGACGCCCTATTCCGCGTCGAAGGCGGGCGTGATTTCGCTGGTGCAGACGACGGCGAACGAACTTTATGGCACGGGTGTGCGCGTCAATGCGGTATGCCCGGGTCTGATCGAGACCGGCATGACGAAGCCCATCTTCGACGGTGCGCGGTCGCGCGGGACGGAGGGCAAGATCGGGCAACTCAATCCGACGGCGCGTTACGGCCAGCCGGAAGAGATCGCGGCGATGGCGCTGTTCCTCGCCTCAGACGAGGCGTCGTATGTGAATGGGCAAGCAATTCCGGTCGATGGCGGGCTGACGTCATCGTTGCCATTTGTGATGCGGAAGAACTGACCTGCCGCGACGGTAGGGACACGATACCGCGTCTCCCAAGTTCGTCATGGCCGGGCTTGACCCGGCCACCCCGCGCGTGCGCGTCGGCGCACGCGGACAACTCACTTGAATCGGCAGACAAATCGGCGTTTGTATCGGTCATCCGGCCGCGCGGACGCGCGGCCGCTGGGTGGCCGGGGCAAGGCCGGCCATGACGAATTCCTGTATGGCGGGCCGTGATGTTTGACACAAAAAAACTGAAGAAACACGTCGAGGCGAATTGGGACGATGCAATTGTTCCGTCGCTCGTCGAGTACATCCGCATTCCGAACAAGTCGCCTGCCTACGACAAGGATTGGGCGGCGCACGGTTACATGGACGATGCGGTCAAGCTGATGGAGGCTTGGGCGCGGGCGGGGCTGTCCTCGTTGCCGGGTGCTACGCTTGAGGTGGTGCGGTTGAAGGGACGCACGCCGGTGATTTTCATCGAGGTGCCGGGCGAGGGCAAAGACACGGTTCTGCTCTACGGCCATCTCGACAAACAGCCGGAGATGAAGGGCTGGTGGGACGGTTTCGGGCCGTGGACGCCGGTGATCAAGGACAAGAAGCTCTATGGGCGCGGTGGGGCGGATGACGGCTATGCGATGTATGGATCGATTGCGGCGCTGGCGGCATTGCGCGAGCAGGGCGTGCCGCATGCGCGTTGCGTGATTTTGATCGAGGCGTGCGAGGAGTCGGGGTCTTACGATCTGCCGTTCTATATCGACCATTTGGCCAAGCGCATCGGCAAGCCGTCGCTGGTCGTGTGTTTGGATTCGGGGTGCGGCAATTACGATCAGCTTTGGCTGACAACTTCGCTGCGCGGCAACGGGGTCGGCACGATGACCGTCAAGGTGCTGACCGAGGGCGTGCATTCGGGCGATGCGTCCGGGATCGTGCCGTCCAGTTTTCGCATTGCGCGCCAGTTGCTTTCGCGCGTCGAGGACGAGGCGACGGGGCGGATCCTTCCGGACGAGCTTTACGTGCAGGTGCCGAAGCAGCGGATCGATCAGGCGCGTACGGCGGCGAAAGT
>JANOFM010000144.1:0-7449 GCA_031413635.1 Alphaproteobacteria bacterium
GCCATGTGCCCGAGCCGCGCACCGACGACCGTGCCGATCACGCCGCGCTCTTCCAAGATCGCACGGATCTCACGGTGCTTGGTCTCGTCCAAGGGGAACCGCCACATGATGGCGGCGACCGCGATATTCACGATCGTCGCCGGCACGATGTAGAATGTCATCATGTTCAGGATCGTCTCTGGGCTGTTCTGACCCTTCTCGACGAACCCGATCCAGTCCAAATACGCGAACGAAAACACGATCGCCGACGAATAGCCGAGCTTGTTCGTCATCGCCAAAAGCGAAAAGAACACGCCTGCCCGCGCGCGGCCCGTTTCCACGTTGTCCTGATCGGCGACGTCCGCCATGATCGCGCGGTACAAGAACGGCCCGACCGACATGTTCGCGCCCAACAGCACGAACAAAATGGCCGACGCCGTGAAATCGCCCGTAGGCACCAAGAACGCGCACGGCAGCACCAGCGCGTTGAAGAGACTGCTATACGCCAGCGTCTGATGTTTACCCAGATGCTTGCTGAGCCTGACCATCGGCGGAATGAACACCATGCCCATCGTGAAATAGATCAGCAGGAGCACGTTGGCTTGCGTGGGCAACCCAAGCCCCACCGCCACCATCGCGATGAACAGCGTCGCGACGATGCCGCCTGAAATGCCCGAAATCAGATCGCAAATCAGAACATAACGCAGCGCCACGTTGCGTCCGATCGCAAGCAACGCGTCTTTCATCGGCAGATGCGCCGGGGCCGGGATGTCGCGCTCCTTGATGACGAACGCCAAAATCCCAACCGAGATCGGCAAGGTCACGATAATGAACCAGCCCATCGAAGCAATTTGCAAAAAGCGATCGCCGCCCTGACTTTGTATCAGCACCGGAAGCAACAACACCGCGATCACGCCGATCAGCAACGCCGCCTCGCGCGCCGCCGTCACGCGCGACCGCTCGTGATAGTCGCTCGTCAATTCCCCGCCCAACGCCAAGTGCGAAATGGTCAGCATCGTCCAGCCGACGTAAATAAAAACCATCGCCCCGATGACATACGCGAACGACACGCCGGGCTGGGGCATGAACACCATCACCGACGCCGCGACCATGATGGGAATGGACAACACCATCCATATCCGCCGCCGGCCCCAACGCGTGCGCACGCTGTCCGAAACGACGCCCATGATCGGGTCCAAAAAGACGTCGAAAAACCGCGCCAAACCGAAAATGAGCCCGACGGCGGCATAGCCCAAGCCCACCTCGACCGCATAAAAATTCGGCAAATGTACCGCCAGCGGCAGACCCAATGCCGCAATTGGCAGGCCCGGCAGCGAGTAGGCGAACAGCCAAGACGCCTTGACGCGATCCTTTGGCGCTGTCGGTGAAGCCATGTCGTGCGTTTCCTCGTAAGTGGCCGGTCGTGAGCTGCCACTATGGGCATAGTTAAGTCGCGCCGCAAAGCGTCGGAGCCCGGGCGAGCACGACACGTCCAACAAGTCTTAGCGAAGCTGACCGATGGAATTACACGGCCGAAACCTGTTCATTGGATGGACGCGCCCGATGCGGCTCTTGGACGGGATATCCGCAAGGTTGCATCTTCCAATCCAGAAATTTTGATCCGGTACGCCTATACTTGCGTTCAACTTGTGCTATTTACTCTATCGAAGAAACGGCGGTGGTCGCCACGCGAATCTGGAATATGTCTACGGAATAATTCTATCGTGTCCCCCTTGATCAATCGCACTTGAAAACTAGGAGTTCTCCTCGCATGGCGCGTAAAGCAAAAGCCGAACAGCAGGCACCGGATGCCGAATCCTCCGCCAGTTCCGGCGATCATCTGATCGACCTGGCCGTCGGCCTCGTCTCCTCTTATGTCAGCCGCAATCAGGTTCCGATGGCCGACTTGCCGGCGGTGATCGGTATGTTCCACGGCGCGTTGGCGCAGGCCGCCGGTCGCGGCGGCGCCCCGATGGACTCCGACCGCAAACCCGCCGTCTCGGTCAAGAAATCGATCGGCGACGATTTCATCATCTGCCTGGAAGACGGCAAAAAGCTGACGATGCTCAAGCGTTATCTGCGCTCGCAATACGACATGAGCCCGGAGGAATATCGCAAGAAGTGGGACCTGCCGCACGACTATCCGATGGTGGCACCCGCCTATGCGCGCCTGCGTTCGGCCTTCGCCAAGAAGATCGGCCTGGGCCGCGTCGCCACCCCCGGCCGCGGCCGCCGCTCGAAAGTAGCGTAGACGTTCGAGCATTTCTCAATCCGGCTTGCCGAGCCGTCTTGTCTCGCCGTAGCCCGAAGGGCGTAGGCGGAAGTTCGCGGGTCTAGGGCCCGCCGTCGCGCCTCACAGGCTTCGGCGTGGCAACCTTCGCTCGCTTAGCGAGCGAAGGTTGGTGGCCCCTGCCGGACTCGAACCGGCACGTCCTTGCGAACGACGGATTTTAAGTCCGTTGCGTCTACCAGTTCCGCCAAGGGGCCAAAGACCGTCGACTCGTGGGCCAAAAGTGGGCGAACTACGCACGCCGCGCAAGTGAGTTGAGCGACCCTTTGTGTGCACGCAAAAAAGCGGCGGCCCCTCGAGGCCGCCACGAATTTCGATCGCCCGTTTTCGATCACCCGTCAAACGGACGCCAAGCTTAAGTGTTCAGGCCTTGCCAAACGCCCCAGCAATTGGCTTTACCGGCAACTGCCTTGCGGATCGCGTCTTCCGCGTTGGCGCCGTCGACCGCGACGGACGTGTCGCCGCCGCCCGCGCACCAAACATAAATCTGATGCTTACCCGCGACGTGATATTTTTCGCGCGACGAGTCGAGCGCCGCTGCCGCAATGCTCGTGGAGGCAATCAAAGCCGCCGCACCGAACCCAAGTGCCGTTACCAGTCTCATTGTCATCTCACTCCCTGAAAATCCAAACGACCCTCAACGGGAACCCGGCCCCGTCTCGCGATATCCCGAAGGAACTCTATCGAACCTCGCGTCGAAATGATCAACAATTTTGCGACACAACGTCCAGTTACGGCGCTTTTGGGCTACAGTTTCCCCGACCCTCTACACCGCCCCGTCGCCAAGCGGCTCGCCGCCCGCCGCCCGAACCATCGCCTGCAGTGCCTCGGCGACCTGGCTGAGGCGGGCTTGATCGTTACCGCGCGCCACCAGACTGGTGCCGAATTTCCCATCCTTTGAAAAGGGATAGCTGCCCAGCGGAATATCGGGAAACTGCTTTTGCAGCTGCGCAAGCCCCGCGGCGATCGTGCCCTCACCCAGATAAACGCTGACGGTTCGCGACCCCAGCGGCGGCGCCCCGGAAAGCCGATGCCGCACGTCTTCCAGCATCGCCTGCATGACGGCGGGAATCCCGGCCATCACGAACACATTCCCCAGTTGAAATCCCGGCGCCTTCGACAACGGATTGGCGATCAACGCCGCTCCATGCGGTATGCGCGCCATCCGCTGGCGCGCCTCGTTGAAGTCTCCGATGTTCATCGAGGCGTAGCGAGCCGCAAGCTCGGCAAACACAATCGGATGAAAGCCGATGCCGGTCTCGAATGCCCGGGCCATGCAATCGGCGGTGATGTCGTCATGCGTCGGCCCGATGCCGCCGGTCGAAAACACATAATCGTAGCGCGCGCTCAAAGCCCGCACCGCCGCCACGATCTCGCCCTCCGCGTCGCTGACCGCGCGCGCCTCGCGCACCGGTATGCCGAGCTGCGCCAGCCAGCGCGCGATGTAGCCGGTGTTGGTATCCTGAGTTCGGCCCGACAAAATTTCGTCGCCGATGACGAGAATAGCGGCGCCGCGCGCACGGAATGAAGGTAAAGCGTCCATCTGCAAAATCCGTCGGGCCCGGGTCTCAACCACCCATTAGCCAAGTTTGACTAGCCTCCTATATCATGGCCGTATAGTTGAAAGCCGAAAAGCGCGAGCCCCGACACGCCTCATGACCTTTGTACCAGCAACCGCCACATCCGCATCCCGCACTTCGGGCCAGATCAAGCTGCACGGCCCCGAAGGCTTTGCCGGCATGCGCACGGCCGGCCGCGTCGCCGCCGAATGCCTCGACATGCTGACCGCCAAGGTCGCCCCGGGCGTCACGACCACCGAACTCGACGAGGTGATCTACGATTTCGTCATCGCAGCGGGCGCCATCCCCGCCACGGTCTTCTATCGCGGCTATCGTTATTCCAGTTGCACATCGATCAACGACGTCGTCTGCCACGGCATGCCGAGCGACCGCGAACTCAAGGACGGCGAAATCATCAACATCGACGTCACTGCAATCGTCGATGGGTGGCACGGCGACACCAGCCGCATGTACTTGGTCGGCGACCCGCCGTTGAAAGCGCGCCGCCTGGTCGATATCACCTATGAGGCGATGATGCGCGGCATCGCGGCGATCAAACCCGGCGCCACCACCGGCGATCTCGGCCATGCGATCCAGGCCTTTGCCGAGGGCCATTCCTATTCCATCGTGCGCGATTTTTGCGGCCACGGTGTCGGCCAAGTGTTCCACGACTCGCCGAACATCCTGCACTACGGGCGCTCCGGCGCTGGGTTGGCGTTCAGGGAAGGCATGATCTTCACCGTCGAACCGATGATCAACGCCGGCAAGCACGCCGTGAAATTAAAGCCCGACGGTTGGACGGCCGTCACCAAGGACCGCTCGCTCTCCGCCCAGTTCGAACACACGGTCGGTGTGACGGCGACGGGCGTCGAGATCTTCACGCAATCGCCGTTGGGCCTGCACAAGCCGCCCTATGCTTAAGCGCGGTCTAGCAGACGCGGGCGCAGGCGAACTCCCGCATCATGTCGGCCATCGCGAGCGCTTGCGAGAACGCCTGCGCGAAGGCGGCGAAGACGCCTTGCCCGACTACGAACTGCTTGAACTGGTTCTGTTCGCAGCCATCCCGCGCTAAGACGTGAAGCCTCTGGCCAAACGCCTGCTCGCCCATTTCGACAACAATCTGGCCGAAGTCCTTTCCGCGCCGCGCGATCGTCTGCGCGAGGTCGAAGGCGTCGGCGACGGGGTCGTCGATCAGCTGAAAATCGTGCGTGCCGCTGCCGCCCGCCTCGCGCGGCGTGAAATCGCGACCGCGCCGGCGCTGTCGTCCTGGCGCGCGCTGATCGACTATTGCACGGCACAGATGGCGCGCGAAACGAACGAACAGTTCCGCATCCTATTCCTCGACCGCAAAAACAAACTGCTGAAAGACGAAGTCCAGGGCCGCGGCACCGTCGACCACACGCCGGTCTATCCCCGCGAGGTCGTCAAACGCGCCCTCCAACTCGGCGCGAGTGCGATCATCCTTGTCCACAATCACCCAAGCGGCGATCCCACCCCGTCATCGAGCGACGTGGAAATGACCAAGCAAATCGTGGACGCCGCCAGAACGCTCGACATAGCGGTCCACGACCACCTCATCATCGGCCGCATGGGCCACGCAAGCCTGAAGCAACTCGGGTTGATGTAGCGTTAGATGGACACACTACCCTCCTACGGCCTAGCCAACACGATCACCGGCTTTGCGACGCTATTCTCCGGCGTGATGCCGCTTGCGTTCTGTTATCTCGTCGATCGCCACCCGCCGCGCTGGATGCTGGTCTACTGGCTGATCGTCGTCACCGGCGTGTTCACGGTCACACTGCACGGCTTCGGCGAGACCAACCCCGTACTGGGCGAACGCTGGTTCTGGGCGTTCCTCGACACCGGCTCCAACATCGTCGTCACCTGGGCGATCGTGCTCGCCGCTCTGAGCGATTTCTATGCGGAACAAACGCAACGCTGGGCCCGCCCGCTCGCGACCGGCCTCATGCTTGCGGGCCTCGCCTGGCATTTCTACGACCGCTACATGAGCGGCGCCTATCTCGTAGGCTTCGGTCAGTGGGGCGGCTTCAAACCGGGTCAGTCGTGGCTGATCGCTTTTTCGCTCGCCGCCACGATCCTGTTCTACGTCAAACGCAAAGCCATCCCGCCGCGCGCCATGCCGCTATTGCAACTCGTCACCGCGATCTTCGTCTGCGGCCTGCTTTTGGCGACGGCCACGAACGACAAAATTCTCTACCCGTTCCTCAGCCTGCACGCGCTTTGGCACCTCGTCGGCGCCTTCGGCTTCATCGCCTTGTGGGCCTTCAACGACGTGCGCTTTCGCAAACCGGCTTGAGGCGTCAATGGTGATGGCGGTTCGTGTACCAGTGCAGCGCCGCCACGATTTCCGGAATATTGTGCGCCGCTTCGACTTTCTTGTGCAGCTCGGCTAGGTCCGGCGTCGAGCCGAAGTCGTGGATGATCCGGTCGAGTTCGTGCAGCGTGTGCGCCTTGGCGTGCTTGAAATCTTTCTCGTGGTGTTCGACGTGATCGAGCAAGACTTCGATCTCGTGCTCGATCTGGTCTTCCTTGCTGTCTTTTTCC
The DNA here is from genome assembly GCA_031413635.1 of Alphaproteobacteria bacterium. GTDB lineage: Bacteria > Pseudomonadota > Alphaproteobacteria > Micropepsales > Micropepsaceae > SZUA-430. Next base: position 6,394 of record JANOFM010000144.1, read on the forward strand.
TGGGGCTTGGCGATGGCTTTGTGCGCGTCGAAGCGGCTCGCGGCCAACGCGCGCAACACTTCCATCGGCACCTTGACGTCGCGGTTCTTCGACACGCGGCCCATCATAAACCCGAACGAAAACAACCCCGCCGACAACAGCGCCGCAATGGCGAAGATTTCGAATTGAACCAAGCTAACGTCGCTCAGACTGTTCAGAAGTTCCATCGTGTACGCTCCCCCAACTACAATTTCGCAAGCTGTATCAGATCGAATTCGCGGCTTCATACGGATTCGCGTGTGCGCGCGCATCTGTCGCCCACGCTGTGCGAATCTTGAGACACCTTTTGTGTTGCGACTCGCGCGCGCACTGCAAAGAAAATTCAAGTTCGCGCGTGACGCATCCAAACTCGCCGCTGTCGTACCCGCCATCAACGAACGGCCGCGTTGGCACTCCCGTCATGGGCGAGCACACGAATCCAGAATGGCAATTCCCATGTGGGTTGTTCGTTCAAGCGCCAAGCGCTTACGAGTGGTGTCACGAATTCCGAGCTTGACCGCGCGGCCGTTGCCGTTGGCGAACTTCACCGCAGCCCAAGAAAGAAGGCCTCATGCGACGTCGCGAAGAAGACTAATCCAACGGACCGAATTTCCGACCTGTGTGCGGTATCGACTCGGCTTCACCACGAAGGCACGAAGGGCTCGAAGGTCCACAAAGAGAATTCCGGATCGCATCGGTCGCCTTCGCGCACCGAAGGCGGGCAATCGCGGCACGAAATCGCGCTTCGCGCCGATGTCCTTCTTCGTGAACCTTCGAGCCCTTCGTGCCTTCGTGGTGAAGCCGAGTCGATACCGCATAGGAGTTGAATTTTCTGTCGACCGGTATCAGACGCGAAAATTCTTCGCAGGCTTGACGCGCGCGAGCTTCGAATTCGACGCCCTTCGCGCCGGAACCCGGGGATTTCCGAGCGCCTCATTTTTGCGCAACGCGCAATCTTACTTTTCGCGGCTTCGCGTGAATCTTTCCGTTCTCGGCGCTTACTCCACCTTCGACGTCAGTCCCGCTTGATCGAGCAGG
>JANOFM010000145.1:0-46563 GCA_031413635.1 Alphaproteobacteria bacterium
GCCGCGCCCGTCGAGGTCCAAACTGACGGAAATCTCTGTCTCGCGCGTCTTTCGCTCGACGCTCGCTTTGCGCATTGGATTTAAGCCTTTCAAGACCTTTGCGAACCGTGCTCCAGCCGTCATATAGCAGCAGTCCTAATTTTGCGCGAAAAGGCAAAACGCATGGTTGACGGCTCCAATGAACCGGCGGTTTGGCGCCGCACGACGATCCTCTCGGTCCGCAAGGCGGGGCAGGTGGTGGTCGCAGGCGATGGCCAAGTCAGCCTCGGCCAGACCGTGATGAAGGGAAATGCCCGCAAGGTCCGGCGCCTGGCGGGCGGCAAGGTCATTGCGGGCTTCGCCGGCGCCACAGCCGACGCCTTCACCTTGTTCGAACGCCTGGAAGCCAAACTCGAACAGCACCCGGGCAATTTAACGCGTGCCGCCGTTGAACTCGCCAAGGACTGGCGTACCGATCGTTATTTGCGGCGACTTGAAGCGATGCTCGCGGTCGCCGACGCTACGGCCAGCCTGATCTTGAGCGGCTCGGGCGACGTCGTCGAACCCGAGGATGGCCTGATCGGTATCGGCTCCGGCGGCAATTTCGCGCTCGCCGCCGCCCGTGCCCTTCTGCCGCTCGATTTTTCGGCCGAAGAGATCGCCCGTCGCGCCATGAAGATTGCTGCTGACATCTGCGTCTACACGAACCACGAATTGACCTTGGAAAGCCTATGAGCGCCCTCACCCCCCGCGAGATCGTCACAGAGTTGGACCGCTACATCGTCGGCCAAGCCGCAGCCAAACGCGCCGTCGCCATTGCGCTGCGCAACCGTTGGCGCCGCCACCAATTGACGCCCGATCTGCGCGAAGAAGTCTTGCCCAAGAACATCCTGATGATCGGTCCGACCGGCGTCGGCAAAACCGAAATCTCCCGCCGCCTGGCGCGCCTGGCCCAAGCGCCGTTCCTGAAGGTCGAAGCGACGAAATTCACCGAAGTCGGTTACGTCGGCCGCGACGTCGAGCAAATCATCCGTGACCTGCTCGAAATCGGCATCGCCGCGCTGCGCGAACGCCGCCGCAAGGATGTCCAAGCTCGCGCCCAAAAAACGGCTGAGGATCGCGTCGTCGAAGCGCTCGTCGGCCCCAGCTCCTCCGAAGCAACGCGCGAGACCTTTCGCCGCAAACTGCGCGACGGCGAACTCAACGATAAGGAAATCGAACTGCAAGTGGCCGATACCGGCGGCATGCCGTCCTTCGACATCCCCGGAATGCCCGGCGCCCAGCTCGGCATGATCAATCTCAACGACATGTTGGGCAAGGCATTGGGCGGGCGGCAAAAGACGCGGCGCATGAAAGTGGCCGACGCCCATTCGCCCTTGATCGCCGAAGAATCCGACAAGCTGATCGACAACGAAGCGCTGGTCCAAGACGCGATCCGGTCGGTCGAAAACGACGGCATCGTCTTCATCGACGAGATCGACAAGATCTGCGCCCGCGACGGCCAAGGCCGCGGCGGCGCCGATGTCAGCCGCGAAGGCGTGCAGCGCGATCTTCTTCCCTTGATCGAAGGCACCACCGTTTCGACGAAGCACGGCCCTGTCAAAACCGATCACATCCTTTTCATCGCCTCGGGCGCGTTTCATCTCGCAAAGCCGTCAGACCTCTTGCCGGAGCTGCAGGGCCGTTTACCCATCCGTGTCGAACTTCAAGCGCTCACGCGCGACGACTTCCGCCGCATCCTGACCGAAACCGAAGCAAGCCTTCTCATACAATACAAAGCCCTGATGAAAACCGAGGGCGTCGATCTCGAATTCACCGAAGACGGCATCGACGCATTGGCCGACGCCGCCGCCGAGGTTAACGCGACGGTGGAAAATATCGGCGCGCGCAGGTTGCAGACCGTCATGGAGCGAGTGCTCGAAGAGGTAAGCTTCCACGCCCCCGATAGTTCGGGTGCGCGCATCGTTGTGGACAAGAGCTTCGTGAGCCGGGAAATCGGCGCGCTGACAAAGAATGCAGACCTCTCGCGCTTCATACTTTAGCGCGAGAAAAATCAAACTCACACCCTCAAGGCGAGTTCAGACGGCCTCGGAATTATGATCACTAACGTGTTGAGAAGGCTCGCATACCGCGCCGAATCGCTATACGTTAATGGTCTGGGACGCGCACCCGACGTCCCCTCGTCGTTCACGGTGCGCGTGTAATTTGGGGTCGCGTGTGTCGAAGCGAAACCTGTTCGTCAGTTTTGCCGAAAGCGATGGTGGCCATTCCTATTTGGCCGCCCGCGCCATGCTCGATCCGGGCTCGATCGCGCATTTGATCTTCCGCAACACGGTGTCCGAATCGCTTGAGGCTGTATCGACCGGTCAGGCGAACTACGCGATCGTGCCCTCCTACAACTCGATCACCCAGTGGGACGGCGCGACGATGAAGGCGTTGTCGTCGGGCGCCTTCGAAATCTTCGCGCAACTATGCATGCCGACCAGCTACGTCCTTGTCGCGCACAAGGACTATATGAGCGAGTTCGTCGCGGCGTACTCGCAAGTCAAAGCGCCGGGCGGCACATTGACGGCGGAAGAAGAAGCGAAAATCTACACGCGCTTCCTGTCGCGCATATTTGTCGGCCCGCAAGCCGAGGAACAATATCGCGGCCGCCTCGTGCGCCCCGACATGACGCACGCCACCGTCGAACTGTCGCGCAACCCGTTGCGCATTCTCGAAGAGTTGACGCGCTCCGACCTGCTCAAGGCGATGGCATTGCCGCCGCGCAACCCGTTGCCGGGAAACGTCTCCGGCGGCAGTTTCAACATTTTGGCGCAGACCCAGACCATACCGACGGTGCTCGACACATTGCAGGCGCCCGCGGCATTGGTCGCCGCCGGTCTGCTCGACGCGCCGGGCGATCCGGACGGCTGGGATCAGCCGGGCTCGTTGGGTGAAATTGTGGCCTTGTTGCGCAAACTCCTCGTGCTGCTGAACGTCTATTCCTTGGGCTCGCCGGACTTGCCCGAGAACAAGACCCAATACTTGCTCTTGGGCCGCCGCAACGCGGGCGCGCCACCGTCAAGCGCCATTCGTTCGCCGGCGGCCGCACCCACGCGCATCACCGCGCGCGTCGTCTCATCGTCGAAGCAATCGAGCGCCGATCAGTGGCTCAAGCCGCGCGAAATTTTGGGGCGACGGGCACAAAAATTCGGCATCGTCTTCGACCGCCCGCCGGTGATGTTGTCGCCCGGCAATCAGCGCATCTTCCTCTTTGAAGGCGGCCACCCGAAAGAAGGCTTCACGGGCAACCCCATCGGCGCGATCGAAGGCATGCTGCGCGGCGCGGGCGAGGCGATGTTTGGCTCGTCTCGCGATAAGTCGAAAGACAACACACTGCGCAAGGCGTTGGAGCAAAAGCCCTATGGCGACCCCAAGGACGGCTCGCCCGAAAAATTCGACACTCAATTCCTCGGCGAGTACTCCGCCTGGTGTCATGGCCTGACGCACGACGCGTGTTGGTGTTGCGACGAAGCCCACGCCCAATCGGATCAAAAATCTCCCGCCGATTACTTGGCCCAGTTCCTCAAGGGAGCAATCGTCCTCCTAGCGATTCTGGGCCTCGTTGCGGTGCCTGCCTATTTTGCTCTCACGGGTTCATGGAATCCGTTGGCCGACCGGCCGTCGGTTCCCAACTTCGAAACGCCGCCCGCGCCGTTCTCCAAACCGCCCGGCTCGACTGCGCCCGAGTCGACTGCGCCCGAGTCGACCACGCCCGAGCCCGCCAAGATCGAGCCGCCGACACCCGCGCCACCGGTCCAATCCTTGCCGCAGACCTATCCCGGTATTCAGAGCAAGCCGCCCGCGGTTGCTCCGATCAAGGCACCGCCGGTCATAGCCGCGCCGAAAGTCGAAACGCCGAAGCTGGTACCGCCGCCGGTGTTCCACGTCGCTTTTTTCGAAGCGAAATCGAATCTCACCCGCGAAGCGATGACCGCACTCAGCGCCGCCGCGAGCCAATCGATCCAGCATAGCCGCACCGTTAATGTCCGCGTCGTCGCCCTCGGCGCGCGCGAGACCGACGACGAATTGTGGCGCCGCAGACTTTACGCGGTGAAAGACGAATTGGTCCGTTTGGGCGTGCCGGCGAATCGTATTCGCCAGGAAGGCAATGGGCCTTTCGTGCTGACCATTCGCTCGAACCAGCCGGCGCATCCAACGTCGCGCCGCCAACGCCTGACCTACGACATCGACGCCGTTCCCGACCCGATGATGTCTGATTAAGAACCGCGCGAAGTCTTCCGCCGCAAATAAACGTAGAGCGCGCCGGTGCCGCCATGACGCTGGTGCGCCGCTTGAATGCCGACAACGATCAACCGTGTTTCCGGCTCCTCCAGCCACAGCGGCACTTGCGCGCGCAGCACCCCGGCCTTCGAACGCTCGGGCATCGTAAACCCACGCGCGCGGCCGTCCGTTTCACTTCGCGCGGCCGCTCCCTTGCCTGTGATGACCAGGACGCAGCGATAACCCTGTGCGTGACCGCGCCGGACGAACGGTAACAGCCGCGCATAAGCCTGCTGCTGCGTCATGCCGTGCAGATCGATCATCGCATCCGGCTCGATCCGTCCGCGGCGTAGACGCTCCGCCGTCGCGCCGTCGACACCGCCGATCACCCCGGAATGGCGCTTTGGCTTCGGTTGAACAAGTTGAGGCGGCGGCGGCGCCTTAACCGGCGCGTGCTCGCGCATCGCAACCCGTTCCGGACGAACCTTGTCCTTCGACACCGCAACCGCGCGAGCTCTCGGACGCCGAACGTCGCGCACCACAAAATCCCAAAGCGCCTTTTCGTCGTCGCTGATGTCGCGTTTCTTGACCACGGCGGCTCAGTTCAAACGCGCGGCAACGGCTTTGGGCAACAAAACATAGAGCTTACCCCTATGCGCCATGCGCCCTGCGATGCTCTCGGCTTTCGCTCCCGCTCCCCAATAGACGTCGCCGCGCACGGGCCCGCGAATGGCCCCGCCGGTATCTTGCGCGACCACCAGCCGATGAAACGGCGCGTCCGCCGCCGTCTCGTCGCTTGGTGCAGTCGCCTCGATCCACATCGGCGCGCCCAATCCATGAAACCGCAAATCGACCGCAAGACTTGCCTCGGGCGTCAACGCCACGCCTTGCGCCCCGTCGGCGCCAAGCCGCGCGTCGGCGATCGGAAGTTCCTTGAAGAACACGTAGGACGCGTTCTCGTCCATCAGCGCTCGTGCCTTAGCCGGGTTGGCGCCAAGCCAGGCGCGAATGCTTTGCATCGACAATTGCTCGCGGGCGATCTCGCCGCGATCGACGAGGATACGCCCGACGGCGGTGTAGGGATGTCCGTTTTGCCCGTCATAAGCGACACGCACGATTTTGCCGTCTTTGAAGCGCACGCGCCCCGACCCCTGGATCTGCAGGAAGAACGCGCCCACCGGATCGTCGACATAAGTCACGATCTTGGAACGACCTGTCAGTCCTTGTCCGACGATATCGGCTCGCGTCGCATAGGGCACGAGCTTGCCGCCGTCGACGCGCCCGGCAATCCGTTCGCCCTTCAGTATTGGCCGAAAGGCGCCGAGGTCTACCGAGACCAAATCGCTCGGCCGCGCATGAAGCGGCGTCTGAAACCGCCCCTTCGGTTTTCGGCTTCCCGAAAGTTCCGGCTCGTAATAGCCGGTGAACAAACCGACCGGCTCGCTGCGGTTTGCCGCTTGCGCCGGCACAAACCAAGTCTCGAAGAATTGCCGCAAGGTCGTCGCCGAAAGCGGCCCCGCATTTGCCGCCGCCGTGCAAGCCGGTCGCCAGTCCCGAACAGCGCCGTAAGCCGCCACACCGCCGAACCCGTCGCCGTCATTGCGCGCGGCGATGCGTTTGCACGACGCCGCGAACGCATTGAACGCGGGGCCGGCATCCGCCGACATCCAGCCGGACAGCCCCGCAAAGGCCACGGGCTTCAACACGAGCTCGTCCGATGGAGCCGCCTTCTCCGGCGCCGGCCCGCTCACCGGAGCGCAGGCCGAAATGAGAATCAGAATCGCGGCGCCAAGCGCCTTGGAGACCCGCATGTGAGAATCGAAAAGCGGACTTAAGCCGCGCCGGCGGTGGACACAAGCTTCCAGTTTGGATCCGATGAGCGCGTGTCGCGCGCAAAAGTCCAAACATCGGTTACCTCGCGCACCACGCCCGCCGCACCGTCGATCACCGCACCCGCCGCGTCGCGCGTGGCCGTGATCAATTCGCTGACGAAGCGCACCGTCACTTCGGCGATGCGCCCGCGCAAACTAACCTCTTCGAGGTTCGCCTGCTTCAAGCCGATGAACGAAAAATCGATCTTGTGTCCGGCCTTTTCACGCGCGCCGATGGCCGCGTCGAAGCTTGCAAATACGTCGCTCGACAACAGGGGCTTCAACGTAGCGCGGTCTCCTTGCGCATAGGCTTTCGCGATCATTTCATGCGCGGCCTTGGCGCCGCCGACGAATTGATCGGGATCGAAATTGCGGTCGACTTCACGCAGCTCATCGATGCCGGCCGCTAGAGGCGAATTCGGTGCCACCTTCGCTTCGACCCCGCCGACAACCGGCGGACGAACGGCATCGCGCGCGCGGGGCAGGGGAACGACGTTGTCTTCTTTCGGCGACGACGCGGTACGCCGGGCGTCGATGCGTTCGCGCTGGCTCATCGGATCGAACGGCGGCCGCTCGTTGCCGGTACGGCGCCCCAAAACGGAATAGATTCGATAGGCAATGAAGGCCACGACACCTGCCAGAAAGAGAATTTCCAACTCGGCCGATCCGAACATTGCGCAAATCCATGGTTGGGAACGCACGGGGCCCTAAATCCTGCCCCTCGCGCTCGAAGTCGTTTCGCAGCGATTAATGAGCGTGCGCCTGGGGACAAACCCTACAGCCACATTCCTTTCCGGTCTATAGCCGGTGCCATGACACATGCCGCGACCCGTGTCCGATTTCCAGTCGAATGAACAACGAACCGTTACATTCGCTTGTCGTGGGGCCGGTTGCCGTGATAGCCACCCGCCCTCACGACATTGGGCCAAAACCCAAGCTTTCAAGGACAACTTATGAGCGACACCCCAGCCAACGGTAACGGCCAAGCCCAAGACACGCAGGCGGCAGCTCCTTCCGCGGCGCAGATTCAGGTTTTGGCTCAATACGTTAAAGATCTGTCATTCGAAAATCCCGCCGCCCCGATGAGCCTGCAGGGCCAAAAACCCGCGCTCGAGGTCGGCGTCGATGTTCAGGCGCGGGGCTTGGGTGTCGATCAATACGAAGTCTCGATCCGCATCCGCGCCGATGCGAAGTCGGCAAACCAAACGGTCTTCGTTTGCGAGTTGACTTATGCCGGCGTCTTCATGCTCAAGAACATAACGCCTGAAAACATCCAGCCCGTTCTGCTGATCGAATGTCCGCGCCAGTTGTTCCCCTTCGCCCGGAGAGTCGTAGCCGACACGACGCGCGACGGGGGCTTTCCGCCATTGTTGCTCGACCCGATCGATTTCATGACGCTTTATCGCGCACAAATGGCGCAGCAAAAATCCCAGCCGCAGCCCGCACCCGCTTGAAGCGCGCGCTACAGCTTCCAAATCGCCGACGGCAAACCCGCAATCACCGCCTCGTGGCGCGCGCGCTCGTCTTGGCTCAACGCTGACGGCAACGGCGCGGGGCGTGGCGGAATTTCCCCGTGACGAACGGTGGTCTGGTTGGCGCTCGTGGTATTGACCGCCGCCAGTTCCAATCCCGGCTGCCGTCCGCCCAGGAGTTCGAGATAAACCTGCGCCAACAGTTCGACGTCGAGCAACGCGCCGTGCCCCTTCGCCTTGCGCTCATCGAGCCCGATGTCGAAGCGCCGGCACAACGCATCGAGCGACGCCGAAGAACCCGGAAAGCGTCGCCGCGCCATCAGCACCGTGTCTGTCGCGCGATCGGCCGCAATTAGAGGCTTGCCTACTTTCTTCAGCTCGGCATTCAAGAACTTGAGATCGAACTCCGCGTTGTGAATGACCAGCGGGCTATCGCCGATGAAACTCAAAAACCCGTCGACGATGTCGGCGAACAAGGGCTTGTCGAGCAGAAATTCCGTAGACAGTTTCGAGATGCGCTGCGCCTCTTCCGGCACGTCGCGCTGCGGATTGATATAGGCTTGATAACGCCCGCCCGTCGGCGTCCGGTTGTGCAATTCCAAGCAACCGATCTCGATGATCCGATGGCCCTGAGACGGATCGAGCCCGGTCGTTTCGGTATCCAGAACGATTTCACGCATGGCTTGGCTTCCAAATGTTTGGCCGGCGCGACTTGAGCGCTTCGATGATTGCAACGACCTGCGCCTCGGCATGCGCCAGATCTTGACCTGTATCGACGATAAAATCGGCCAGCGCGCGCTTTTCGGCGTCGGGCATCTGCTTTTTGAGAATGGCCTCGAGCTTTTCCGCCGTCATGCCCGATCGTCCCAGAACGCGTCGGCGTTGAACGTCTTCCGGCGCGGAAACCACGACAATCGCATCGACACGCGCCTTACCGCCGGTTTCAAACAATAACGGAATGTCGAGCACCACCATCGTCGCGCCCGACGCAGCCGCCCGCTCCAAAAACGCTCGTTGCGCCAGCGCCACCAAGGGATGCACGACAAGTTCGAGCTTGCGCATCGCCTCGGGCTTGCCGACCACATGGCGCGACAAGCGCTCGCGATCGATCCGCCCGTCGACGACGACCTCGGGAAACATCGCCCCAACCGGTTCGACCGCGGCGCCGCCTTTGTCGTAGAGCGCATGCACCGTCGCGTCGGAATCGCACACCGGAACGCCGTGGCGCGCGAACATCTTCGCGGTTTCGCTCTTGCCCATGCCGATCGATCCGGTCAACCCGACAAGCAGCATCAGTGGCGGCCTTCCAAGGCTGCAACCAAATGAGCTCGCAATGCCGGCGTCACTTGCGGGTCGACGCCGAACCACGAAGCAAAACCGGGCCGAGCCTGATGCAGCAGCATTCCAAGACCGTCGATCGCCTTCAACCCGCGTGCCTTCGCTCGGGCCAGCAACGGCGTCTCCAGCGGCCGGTAAACAATATCGGCCACGGCCGCCCGTTGAGGCAGCGACGCCAAATCGATCGCCAAAGATGGCTCACCCGTCATACCGAGGCTGGTCGTATTCACGACCAAACCAGCACTCGCAAGCATCGGCGGCAATTCGGACCAGGCCGCGGCATGGACACGCTCACCGAAGAATTTCTCGACCGCCTTGGCTTTCTCGAGCGTACGGTTGACCAGCACCACCCGCGCGGCACCGAGCGCCAGTACGGACGCAACAACGGCGCGCGAGGCGCCGCCCGCGCCAAGCACCACCACGGTCGTCGATTTAAGCGAGACGATTTCGTGCTCGGCAAGCAACGCGGTAAACCCAAACACATCGCTATTGCGCCCGGCGGCTTTGCCGTTTTCAAACACAACGGTATTGACCGCCCCGGTTGCCGTCGCCGCCGCGTCATGCTCGGTCGTCAACCGGAAGGCCGCTTCTTTATGCGGCAATGTGACGTTGAGCCCGCGAAATCCTAGTTTCGGCAGTGCCGCGAACGCCTCGGGAAAGTCTTCAGGCTTGATCGCCAGCGGAACATAGGCCGCATCAAGCCGATGTTCGGCGATCCAAAATCCGTGCAGCCGTGGCGAAAGGCTGTGCCACACCGGCCAACCCGCAACGCCCGCCAACATCGCATTTCCGCTGATCGTCATGGAATCAAAATGCCATGGGTTCTGAGAAACTCGAGCAGCGGAATAAGCGGCAACCCCAAAATCGTGAAATGATCGCCATCGATCCGCGAGAACAGCTGAATGCCCAGCTTTTCAACTTGATACGCACCGACGCTCCCCAAGATCTCCGCACCCGCCTGTTGAAGATAGTCGTCGACGAAGCGATCGGAAAAATCGCGCATCGTCAGACGCGCTTCGCGCACCTCGCGCCAAATCGCGTTGCCGTCGCGCGACACACATACCGCACTTGACAGCATATGCGTCTGCCCACGCAGCAACAGCAAATGCTCCCGTGCCTCGGCCGCATTACCCGGCTTCTGAAAAATGCGCGGCCCAAGGCTCAGCACCTGATCCGCGCCGATCACCATCGCGCCGGAGTGCCGGGCACTGACGCGGACCGCCTTTAGTTCGGCAAGGAAATCGGCGATATCCCGCGCCTGCGCTTTTTGGGCGACAAGGGATTCGATCACCGGGGGCTCATCGACGTTCGGCCGTTCGACCGACACGTGCACACCCGCCTGACGCAGCATCTCAAACCGCGTCGCACTTCCGGAGGCCAAGATAAGCTGCGTCATTGCGGCGACTGCACGCGGCTATGAAGCGCCAAAACCGCCGCGGCGGTTTCCTCGATCGACCGGCGCGTCACGTCGATCACCGGCCAACCCTTGTCCGCGAACAGACGCCGCGCAAAGGCGATTTCGGCCCGTACCGCGTCGAGATCCACATAGTCGGTTTCCGTTTCCTCATGCAACGACAACAGACGATTGCGACGAATCTGAATCAGCCGTTCCGGCCCCGTGATCAACCCGACGATCAAGGGCCGTTTCACACTGTCCAATTCCGGCGGCAAGTTAATGCCCAGAACGATGGGAATATTAGCGGCTTTGATGCCCCGATTGGCGAGGTAAATGCAGGTTGGGGTCTTGGACGTTCGGCTCACGCCGACCAAAATGACATCGGCTTTGTCGAGCGTTGCGGCACTTTGCCCATCGTCATGGGCCATCGTGTAATTCAGCGCATCTATTCGCGCAAAGTACTTCGCATCCAAATCATGCTGCGCACCCGGACGATGGCTGACCTCCGCACCCAAATAGTCTCCGAGCAGCGACATCACCGGATCGAGCACACCCACGGATTGTTGCCCCAACTCACGGCATCGTTCCTCAAGCTGCATCCGCAACTCTGAATTGACCATCGTATGCAGCACCAGCCCCGGTGCCGACTCGATCTCGACCAACGCGCGTTCAAGCTGCTTCTTCGTTCGCACCAACGGATAGACATGCTCGATGGATCGGCCCATATCGAACTGCGCGCAAGCCGCCTTTGCGACGGCATTCAGCGTTTCACCCGTCGAATCCGACACGAGATGAAGATGAAAATAGACCGTAACGCTGCGCGCTTTCTGCACGGAAATCTGAGGGCCGCTTGTGAATATCGCCAGTGATAAGACCGGGGACGAACCGGGGATGCAAGGACGATCGCTTCAGCCCCCAACCGCTCAGTGTGCTTTACCAGCCGATGTCCACCTCAACCGGCGTCCGATGGCCACTTTTCCAGAACTTTGCATAAGCCGGCCAAAGCAGTGATCATCCACATGCAACATATGAACGATTTTGGCGCTGGCCCGTGCCCATTCGTCGACCACCCCCAATGTGGACGATCTCGCGCCCTGGGTAAGACCCTGGGGACCGGCCGTAGGCGGACCATTTGTCCAGCATGTCCACACACCAATCATCTTCCTACCCTTAGAGAACTATCTATAAATAAAAGAAGATAGTGAGTGTCTGGAAAATTGACCAAATCCCAATCCGAGAAATCGATTTTGTCCGCGCTGCATGGCAACGCCGTCGAACCGCATCCCGTGTGGTTGATGCGTCAGGCGGGCCGCTATTTGCCGGAGTACCGCGAGATTCGAGCCAAGGCGACGGATTTTCTGAACCTTTGCCTGACCCCGGCGCTCGCCAGCGAAATCACCCTTCAACCGATACGCAGATTTGGCTTCGATGCGGCAATCCTATTCGCCGATATTCTCGTCGTACCTCACGCGCTCGGACAGAGAGTTTGGTTCGCCGAAGGCGAAGGGCCACGCTTGGAACCGATTACCGCCGACACGATTCACCTGCTGAAGCCCGCTCAGATACGTTCGACGCTTTCGCCGATCTTCGAGACGATCGACCGCGTGAAAACCGGACTGCCGAAAACGACGACGCTGATCGGCTTTGCCGGCGCGCCATGGACGGTCGCAACCTACATGATCGCAGGTCGCGGCTCGGACGACAGCACGCCTGCGCGACTGTTCGCATACCGCGAACCGCGGGCCTTTGCTGCCGTCATCGATATTCTCGTGGACGCCACCTCCGACTATTTGATCGCTCAGATCGATGCGGGAGCGGAAGTTCTGCAAATATTTGAAAGCTGGGCGGGAACTGTTCCCGCTGAAAAGCTAGAGGATTATTCGCTGCGCCCGATCCGTCAAATGATCGAGCGCGTGCGCGACCACGCACCGGCAATTCCCATCATAGTCTTTCCACGCGCGGCAGGTGCGAACTATCCACGCTATGCGCGCGAGACCGGCGCCAGCGCCATTTCACTCGATGCACATACCTCGCTGTCATTTGCGATCGATTCCTTTCCCCCGGACACGATCTTACAAGGCAATATCGATCCGCTCGCCCTCATTGCCGGCGGCAGGGCGCTTAGAACCGCTGTTGCCGATGCCAAGCGACAAACCAAGGGTCGCGCGCATATTTTCAACCTCGGCCACGGCATCCGCCCCGAAACGCCCATCGAACATGTGACGCAGCTTCTGGGCTTGATCCGGGGGCCCGCCGTATGAGGGTTGCGGTCATCCTCTTCAACCTCGGCGGCCCTTCTTCGCTTGAGGGGGTCGAGCCGTTCTTGTTCAACCTATTTCACGACCCCGCGATCATCCGTGTCCCGCAGCCCTTGCGTTGGCTGTTGGCCAAATTGATCTCGCGCCGCCGTGCGCCTGTCGCGCGCGAAATTTACGCAAAGCTGGGTGGCAGCTCGCCGATCTTGGGCCAGACCTACAATCAAGCCTCGGCGTTGAAAACGGCACTCGCGGTCGAGGGCACGCATTTCGAGACATTCGTCGCCATGCGCCATACCGCGCCGCGGGCGACCGACATCATCGAACAGGTCAAACGCTTTCGCCCCAATAAGATCGTCTTGTTGCCGCTCTACCCGCAATTTTCAACCACAACGTCACGCTCGTCGCTGCGGGAGTGGCGCGACGTCGCAACCGCGCAAGGCCTTGAGGCACGAGTTTCGACCGTTTGCTGCTACCCGCAAAATGCCGGATTTATTTCGGCGCAAGCCGACCTGATCGCCGAAAGCATCGCGAGCCTTCCCCCGAACGTGAAGTTCCGCTTGTTGTTCTCCGCGCACGGCCTGCCCAAAAAAGTCATCGCCGCCGGCGACCCCTATCAAGCCCAGGTCGAACAAACGGCGGCGGCCCTCGTCGCCAAGTTGCAGCGCCCGCCGCTCGATTGGCGGGTGACCTATCAAAGCCGCGTGGGTCCCATGGCTTGGATCGGCCCGGCGACGGATGAAGAAATCAAGCGGGCAGGGGCCGAAGGCCTCTCCATCGTGATCGCACCCATCGCCTTCGTCTCGGAACATTCCGAGACGCTGGTCGAACTCGATATCGAATATGCGAGCCTCGCCGCAACGAGCGGGGTCGCGCACTACGTCCGCGTTCCCGCCGTCGGCACCCATCCGAGCTTCATCGAAGGCCTGGCGGGTCTGGTCCACGAAGCAATTGAAGGTGAAGGCACGAGGCCGGGCGGTGGAGTGCGTACCTGCCCTGGAACTTGCGACCAGTGCGCCCTTGAGGACAAAGCGGTATGAGCGAAGCCTTGATGCCGTTCTACCCCTGGCTCAAAGCACTTCACATCGTCGCGGTCATCAGCTGGATGGCGGGAATGCTCTATCTGCCGCGCCTATTTGTCTACCACTGCGAGACAGCGGTCGGCACGCCGGAATACGAGCGCTTCGTGGTGATGGAGCTCAAGCTGATGCGCGTCATCATCAACCCGTCGATGGCGGCCGTATGGGTCTTGGGCGCGGCCCTGGTCGTCGCACTCGGCGTCTGGGACGCCCCGTGGTTTCACGCAAAGCTGACACTGGTGATCGTCCTGTCGGGCCTTCACGGCATGTTTTCCCGCTGGCGGCGCGATTTCGAGCAGGGTCGCAACACCCGGACCCAGCGCTTCTATCGGATCGTCAACGAAATACCCGCCGTTTTGATGACTCTGATCGTCGTCTTGGTTGTGGTGAAACCGTTCTGAACGCCGAAAAAGGCTGGTTTTGGCTGAAATCGGCCATCGAATTGAGCGCTTCAAACTTGGGCCGCATTGAGTTACAAGTGCTTTGTCTTCCGACAGTCGTCCGGAAAAATGCCCTCAAACTCGACCGTCGTCGCAACAGCGTAACGTTGCACGCATAAGGTCGGTGAAGGGCACAATCCCAGCCAGCGCTGAGACTTCCGAACGAACCCATTCAATTCCGTCCCAGGCAGTGGTTTGTGGCCCACGAACCGGACCGCCCCCGCCTCGACTCCCATTTCCGCACTCACCAGAGAGTAATTTCAAATGTCGCTTCAAGAAGTGATGAAGCTCCAAGACCTGAAGATGAAGTCGCCGGCGGCCCTGCTCGCGTTTGCCGAAGATCTGAAGATCGAAAACGCCAGTACGATGCGCAAACAAGATATGATGTTTGCGATCTTGAAACAGCTCGCCGAGCAGGAGGTCGAAATCACCGGCTCGGGCGTCGTCGAGGTCTTGTCCGACGGCTTCGGATTCTTGCGCGCCCCGGAATCGAACTATTTGCCCGGCCCCGACGACATCTATGTCAGCCCCACCCAAATCCGCCGCTTTGCGCTGAGGACCGGCGACACCGTCGATGGACCGATCCGCGGCCCCAAGGACGGCGAGCGTTATTTCGCGCTGCTGAAGGTCAACACGATCAACTTCGAAGACCCCGAGAAACAGCGTCACAAAGTTCACTTCGACAATCTGACGCCGCTTTATCCCGACAAGCGCCTGAAGATGGAAATCACCGACCCGACGATTAAGGATCGCTCGGCCCGCGTGATGGATATCGTGACCCCCTTGGGCAAGGGCCAGCGCGCCCTGATCGTCTCGCCGCCGCGCACCGGCAAGACCGTGCTGCTGCAAAACATCGCGAAGTCCATCGCCGCCAACCACCCGGAATGTTTCTTGATCGTGCTTCTGATCGACGAACGCCCCGAGGAAGTCACCGACATGCAGCGCACGGTCAAGGGCGAGGTCATTTCCTCGACCTTCGACGAGCCGGCCTCGCGCCACGTTCAGGTCGCCGAAATGGTGATCGAAAAGGCCAAGCGCCTCGTCGAACACAAGCGCGACGTGGTCATCTTGCTCGACTCGATCACGCGCCTCGGCCGTGCTTACAACACTGTCGTCCCCTCATCGGGCAAGGTCTTGACCGGCGGCGTCGACGCCAACGCCTTGCAGCGGCCCAAGCGCTTCTTCGGCGCCGCGCGCAACATCGAAGAAGGCGGTTCGCTCACCATCATCGCCACCGGCCTCATCGACACCGGCAGCCGCATGGACGAGGTCATTTTCGAAGAGTTCAAGGGCACCGGCAATTCGGAAATCATTCTCGACCGTAAAGTCGCCGACAAGCGCGTCTTCCCGGCCATGGACATCCTGAAGTCCGGCACACGTAAGGAAGAACTGCTCACCGACAAGGCGACATTGCAGAAGATGTACGTCCTGCGGCGCATCTTGAACCCGATGGGCACCGTCGATGCGATCGAATTCCTGATCGACAAGCTCAAGAGCACAAAGCAGAACTCGGAATTCTTCGACGCCATGAATACCTGAGGATTGGGCGTTGCAGGCGTACGGCGGCTACAAAATCGTCGCGCGGACCTCTCGAGTGCTCTTCACTGTGTCATACCGGTTCGGCTAATTTCCACCGGACCCTGGGTGACGGGACGGAAACGGCAATGCGCGCACGCGGACGAATTCTCGTTTCGATATGTCTGGTCCTGAGCTTCGGCACGGCCGGCGCAAGCGCGGAAGGCATCGACATCACGCAGGAGCGCCAATCTTATCTCGAGGGCGTGTGGAACGGCGTCGGCGCCGACACCAGCGCCGACAAGCTCTGCACCAACCTCGCCCCGCAGGCGACGACCTTATCGATCGAATTCATGCGCTCGGGCGGCATGGCCTTCGCCGACGGCGGCGACGGGGAGGCGGTGCGCGGGCGCATCACCGAGGCGAACGAAGCCGACGGCGTGATCGCGTTGACCTTCGGCAACGAGGTTTGGCGCTTGCGGCCCGAAAGCGACAAGGTGATGTCCAAGGTGCGTTCGTCCTCCTCGCTCGCCGGCGACGTCGACACCATGTATTTCAAGCGCTGCAAGAAGTCGGCCGACCGTTCGCTGATCGCCCTGGATGACGACAGTCTCAATTTCCTTGCCGCCGATCTGCCGGGAGACGAGGCATTTTTCATGGACGAGCGCTTGGCCGCCAAGACCGGCGATCGCTGCGCCGTCAACGACACGCAATACTTGTTCTTCGTGCTGTTGGGTCCGTCCGAATTTCGCCTAAGCCGCTGGAATAGCTTTTCGCTGGCCGACAAGTTGGCGTCGAAGAAAGCCGTCAGATTGCCGCCGCTCGACGATGTCGCGAATTGGGTGATCGAAAGCGCGCGCAAGGAAGACCAGATCTATGTCGTCCGTATGCGCGACTACGACAACAAGGATGCGGTCCCCGAAACGATCCACGTCGAGGTCAAAGCGAGCGGCGCGATCACCATCCCCGAATGGAAGCGCAATTTCATCCGCTGCAAGGGCTTTCAGTCGCGCAGCTGACGCAGTCGCTCGGGTTCGAACCAACAAGGCGCAAACGCGATGTCCAAATTCCAAACGCTGATGATGGCGACGCTGTTGCTGGGCGCGACCGCCGCTTGCGCCGAGGCCGAAGGCGACGGGCGGACGGTCGAGGCGGCAATCGGAAAAATCGTCGTTGAAGAACTGGCGCGCGGCATCGACCATCCATGGGGCATGGTATTCCTTCCCGACGGGCGTTTGCTGGTAACCGAGCGCGAAGGCACGCTGCGCTTGCTCGGGACCGACGGCAAGCTGTCGTCCGCCATCCTCGGCACGCCGGTCGTCCATGCACGCGGGCAGGGCGGTCTGCTCGACGTCGCTCTCGATCCCGACTTCCGCTCGAACCGCACGATCTATCTGTCGTTCGCCGAGGCTGGCGCGGGCGGCGCCTCGACGGCGCTGGCGCGCGCAACGCTGAACGAAGTCGAACTGGAAGACCTCAAGGTCATTTTCAGGCAGCAACCGAAAGTTTCGGGCAACGGCCATTTCGGCGGCCGCATCGTTTTCTCGCCGGACGGGCACCTGTTCCTGACGACCGGCGATCGCCAGAAGCTCGATCCGGCGCAAGACCTCAAAAGTCATCTGGGCAAGATCATCCGCCTCAACAGGGATGGTACGGTCCCGGCCGACAACCCGTTCGTCGGTCGCTCTGATGCCAAGCCGGAAATCTGGTCCTACGGCCACCGCAACATTCAAGGCGCCGCCATCGAACCCTCGACCGGTACGCTATGGACGATCGAATTCGGACCGGCGGGCGGCGACGAACTGAACCGGCCCGAGGCCGGCAAGAACTACGGTTGGCCGCTGGTGAGCTGGGGCAATCACTACGACGGCCGCGACATCCCCAATCCGCCCACGCGCCCCGACCTGACCGACGCGGTGAGGTATTGGAATCCGTCGATCTCGCCCTCGGGCATGATCTTCTACACCGGCGCCATATTTGCGCAGTGGAAAGGCAACATCCTGGTCGCCGGCCTCGGCTCAAGCGCGCTCATCCGTCTGAAACTCGACGGCGCCAAAGTGACGGGCGAAGAACGCATCGACCTCGGCGCGCGCATCCGCGACGTGGAGCAGGCGCCCGACGGTTCGATCTACCTTGCGATCGATGACTCCGACGGAAGCATCTGGCGCCTGCGATTGAAGCCGTAGCGGCCTCTAACGCGCCGTCATCCCGCCGTCGACCACGACCTCCGACCCGGTCATGAACGCCGCGTCGTCCGACGCCAAAAACACGACGGCATTTGCAATGTCCGCGGCCTCGCCCAACCGGCCGATCGGATGAAGCGCGATCATCGCGCCGCGCACCTCGTTGCCGCTGAGCGGGCTCGACGCAGCCATCTCGTCCATCACTTTCTGTCCCATCGGCGTTTCGATAACGCCGGGGTGGATAGAATTCACGCGGATTTTGTATCCCAGCTGCGCGCATTCCAAAGCCGCCCCCTTGGTCATCAGCCGCACCGCGCCTTTCGATGCATTGTAGGGAACGATGAACGAGCCGCCCGTTAGTCCCGCAACCGACGACAGGTTGATGATCGAGGCCCCGCCTGACCATTGCTTCGCCCGCTTGGCGAGCGCGGGGATCGCCGTTTTCATGCCCAAGAACACGCCCTCGACATTGATCGACTGCATGTGGCGAAACTCTTCGATCGAGGTCTCGCTCATCGGCTTTCGTGCGAATATGCCGGCATTGTTGAGCAAGATATCGAGCCCGCCGAAGCGCCGTTCCGCCTCGCCGACCGCGGCCTTCCAAGCCGCCTCGTCGCGCACATCGTGCCGGATGTATCCAGCGCGCCCGCCTTTGGCGGCGATCGCCGCCGCCGTTCGCTCGCCATCCTCGTCCAAAATATCGGTGATCAACACCGCCGCACCGGCCTCGGCCAGAGCCTGGGCCGACGCCGCGCCGATACCGCGCGCCCCGCCGGTGACCAGTGCCACTCGGCCTTGAAGCTTCTTGCTCATCACCACATCCTCCGATTTTCGCGCACTGTTTCCCGCTTCCCATCCAAGGTCAAACGCGGACGATTTGACCTGAGGGCAACTTCGCGCCACGCTGCGGGATCAGGCTTTTGAGGCTCCTAGCATGACCGACGATCACGACCGCGCCAAATATCATTCGATGGCCGAAAGCACCGCCGAGGATTGGCAGATCATCGTCAAGCACGCGGCGCCCTTCCAGAGGGATCTGCCGAACCGGCTGCTCGCCCATCTCAACCTGCTCAAGGGCGACTGCGGCGGCTACGCCGTCGACCGGCTCGAACACTCGCTGCAAACCGCGACACGCGCCCACCAAGCCGGCCAGGACGAAGAGTATGTCGTCTGTGCCCTGCTGCACGATATCGGCGACACGCTGGGGCCGGCCAACCACGCCGACATCGCCGCCTCGATCGTCAAGCCCTTCGTGTCGGAAAAGAACCATTGGATCGTCGAAAAGCACGCGATGTTCCAAGGCTATTACTTTTTCCATTTCTTGGGGCTGGACCGGAACCTGCGCGATCAATATCGCGGCCACCCGCATTTCGAGGCGACCGCGCAGTTCTGTCATCTCTACGATCAGAACTCTTTCGATCCGAACTTCAAGTCGATGCCTCTATCGGCGTTCGAACCGATGATCGGCCGCAGCTTCACGCGGCCGAAGAATTCGATGTACCTGCGCAAGGACGCGGTGGCCGCAGAATAGAGCTACGCTGCGTCCGGAATAAGCACCAGCGAGCCCGTCGTCTGACGGCTCTCCAGTGCGCGATGCGCCTCGGCCGCTTGCGACAACGGAAAGCGCTTCGGATCGTTTCTGCGCACGACGCCGCGCGCCACCAGATCGAACAATTCGCCGGCGGCGACGTCCAATTCCTCCGGCGTGGTCACGTAGTTCGCAAGCGTTGGCCGCGTGAAAAACAGCGACCCCTTCTGCGCCAGGATCGAGGCATCGAACGGCGGCACCGGACCGCTGGCATTGCCGAAGCTCACGAACATGCCGAGCGGCGCCAGCGAATCGAGCGAGGCCATGAACGTGTCCCGGCCCACCGAATCGTAAACCACCGGTACGCCCCTGCCGCCGGTGATCTCGCGCACGCGGCTTGCAATATTCTCGCGCGACGAGACGATGACGTGGTGACATCCCAGGCGCTGCGCCAACGCGACCTTGTTGTCGCTGCCGACCGTGCCGATGATGGTGGCGCCCAGCGACCGCGCCCACTGAATAGCGATCATGCCCACCCCGCCGGCGGCGGCATGATACAAAATCGTCTCGCCGGGTTTCACCCGGTAGGTCCGTCGCAACAGATAGTGGGCGGTGAGCCCCTTAAGCAAAATCGCCGCCGCCATATCGTCGCTGACGCCGTCGGGAACTTTGACCGCGCGATCGGCCGCGACGTTCGCCTCCTCGCTATAGGCGCCGATCGGTCCCGAGGCATAGGCGATCCGATCGCCGGTGCGAAACCGCGTGACGCTCGACCCCACGCTCTCGACGACGCCGGCCGCTTCGAGTCCCAGGCCCGAGGGCAGGGGAACCTTGTAGAGTCCGCTGCGGTGATAAATGTCGACGAAGTTGACGCCGATGGCCGTGTGCCGCACGCGCACTTGACCGTCGCCCGGTGCGGTCAGGCTCACGTCCTGCAGTGCCAGCACCTCGGCGCCGCCTACCTTCTCGAACCGGATCGCACGCGTCATCTCGAACCTCCACGACGCAAAATTGGAAAAGCAGTTCCGTCTTGACGCTGCAATATAGAACCGCAGCGTCTCTTATTGTCGGCCTTACGAGATTCGCGCCGTCGGCAAAGCGTCGGGCGGCAGAACGCGGGTTTTCAATTGTATCTCGAGCTGGTTGGGGTCGGTGATCGGCGCCGAGCATGTTCGCCCGCCGCACAGATAGACCGTGACCTTGTTGTTGACCTGCTCCTTGCCGTTGGCCGGATGGGTCGGATGCAAGCTCTCGCCCGGCGCGACGATCGAGACAATTTTGTTCGGTGCGCTCAAGCGCCGGAACACGTCGCGGAAGGCAGCGACGTTCGGATCGTTGCGCTGCCCCACGATCACGACTTGCATCGCCCGCAAGATCAGGTCGAAGCCGTTGAGATAGGTCGCGGCCGAAATCAACTGCTTGCGCGCGTCCTCCGCGAAGGCCTGCGTCAGCACGCTGAAACGCTCGGCATGGATGGTCTCGCCGGTATGCGCTTCGAACCGCGCCAGCACGCTCATCATCGTACCGTTCACAGCCGGCGTCGCCCCGTCCAAAACCGTCCGTACACGCACGATCAACGGATCGCCGTCGGCGGGCGTCGAGGCATAGCCGCCGATATCCATCCGCCAGAATTTCGTGTTGAGCGTATCGACCCAGCCGGCCGCCTTTTCGAAATAGGGTCGGTGCCCGGTCAATTCGAACAGAGCAAGCGCTGCGCGCGCCATATTGGCGTAGTCCTCGGCCAGTCCGTTCGTACCGATTTTCCCGCCGCGCCAACTATGCGCCAGCGTGTTCCCGGATCCCATCGTATCGGCCACGAACCAAAACGCCTTCACCGCCGCCGCCTGCCAATCGACGCGGTTGAGCGCATCGGCGGCCTGAACCAGACCATAGATCATCAGCCCGTTCCAATCGGCCAACACCTTGTCGTCGCGGCCGGGCTTCAAGCGCTTCTCGCGTTGGAGGAACAGCTTCTCGCGCAGCGCATTCAGCTTGCCCTCTTGCACCGGAGGCAGCGGCACCGGCGCGCGCAAGCGATGCAGGACATTGCGTCCCTCCCAATTGCCTTGCGGGCGCACGTCGTAGACCTGCTTGAACAGCGTCGCGTCCTTGCCCAGAAGCTGGTCGATCTCGTAGTCGCTCCAGACGTAGAACTTGCCTTCCTCGCCTTCCGAGTCCGCATCGATCGACGATGCGAACGCGCCGCCGTCGACCAGCATCTCGCGCAACGCCCAGCCGGCGGTTTCCTCGATGCGCGACTTGTAGGTCGGATTGCGCGTCTGCAACCAAACCGACGACAGAATGTCGATCAGCTGCGCGTTGTCGTAGATCATCTTCTCGAAGTGCGGCACCAGCCAGCGATCGTCGATCGCATAGCGCGCGAAGCCGCCGCCCAAATGATCGTAGATGCCGCCCTGGCACATATTCGTCAGCGTCATGTCGACCGCATGCATGAACTGCGGCAGCGACGTGTTGAGATAGCCGCGCCACAGCAATTCGATCGCGGGCACGTTCGGAAACTTCGGCGCCCCCAACATACCGCCATGGAACACGTCGACTTGCTGGCACACCCGCTTCATGGCGGCGTCGAGCGTCGCGGGATCGAGCTGCAGGCCCGGCCTATTCGATTCGAACAACTGCTGCAGCGCCGTGCGAATGGTCTGCGTGTTTTTCTGGACCTGCTCGCCGTTCTCCCGATAGAGCCGCGACACCTCGCGCAGTACATCGGCAAAGGCAGGACGCCCGAACTTTGCTTCCGGCGGAAAATAGGTGCCGCCCCAGAACGGCTCGCCCTTGGGCGTAAGGAAGATCGTCAGCGGCCAGCCGCCTTGCTCGCCCATCATGCCGACCGCGGTCTGATAGATCGTATCGAGATCGGGGCGCTCCTCGCGGTCGACCTTGATGTTGACGAACAGCGA
This sequence comes from Alphaproteobacteria bacterium, assembly GCA_031413635.1. Classification (GTDB taxonomy): domain Bacteria; phylum Pseudomonadota; class Alphaproteobacteria; order Micropepsales; family Micropepsaceae; genus SZUA-430. The sequence continues at coordinate 22,241 of JANOFM010000145.1, forward strand.
GTTCATCAGCGCCGCCGTGGTCGCATCCTCGAAGCTCTCGTGCGCCATCACATGGCACCAATGGCAGGCGGCATAGCCCACCGACAGCAGGATGGGCTTGTTTCCCTGCTCGGCCTCGGTCAAAGCCTCCGGCGTCCACTGGCGCCAGTGCACGGGGTTGTCCTTGTGCTGAAGCAGGTACGGGCTCGTCGATTGTGCGAGCAGATTCATGGGCTATGGACGCTCCTTGAGCGCGGGCGCTTGGGGTGAAAAGCAAGTGCTGCGTCCGGCCGCTTCCCGCGCTAAGGTCGATGCGCGTCAAGCGAGTGACAACATTAAGCGGAAGGCCGAACGTTCGAACGATGAAAATCACAATTGAAGTCGATTGTACACCCGCCGAAGCGAGGGCCTACATGGGTCTCCCGGACGTGGAACCCCTCCAGGCCGAAGTGATGGGTGAGGTCCAACGCCGTGCCATGCAGGCGTTGTCGATGACCGATCCCCAGCAGCTCTTGAAGAACTGGGTGCCTTGGGGCGCGCAAGGTCTGGAGACCTTCCAGAACTTTATGCGCGCTGCCACCGGCCCGCAGAAGGGCGCCGGGGCGGACGATGAGCCCGCGCCCAAACCGAGGTCGCGCAGCTAGCCGTTCGCCATGGAGCGGCGCGCGACCATCTTCGCACTGTCTTCGGCCAGGGGGCGCGCAGGCCTATGCGTCTTCCGTATCTCCGGCCCGCACGCCAAGTCGGCGATCGAGACGCTGACCGCGACGCCCGCCCCGCACCCGCGCCATGCGGCCCTCAAGGATTTCCGTTTCGCCGATGCCGCGCTGATCGACCGCGGTCTGCTGCTCTGGTTCCCCGCTCCGAACTCGTTCACCGGCGAGGATGTGGCGGAACTCCAACTCCATGGCGGACCCGCGATCATCGCGGCGATGACCCGCCGCTTGAGCGAGCTCGAGGGCCTGCGTCCAGCCGACCCCGGCGAATTCACCCGCCGCGCCTTCGCAAACGGCAAGCTCGATCTGACTGAAGCCGAAGGTCTGGCCGACCTGATCGCCGCCGAGACCGAACAACAACGCCGCTTGGCGCTCCGTCAAACCCATGGTGCGCTGAAAGACCTCTACGAACGTTGGCGCGCCGCACTCATCCGCGCGCTCGCCCATCTCGAGGCGTCGATCGACTTTTCGGATGAGGAACTCCCGGACGGCTTGATCGCAAACGTGCGTGCGTCCGTCGACGGTCTTGCGAAGGAAATCGTCTCCCACTTGGCCGATCATCGCCGCGGCGAGATTGTGCGCGACGGCTTCACCGTCGTCATTCTCGGCGCACCCAATGTCGGCAAGTCGTCGCTGTTGAATGCGCTGGCGCGCCGCGATGCAGCGATCGTCTCGGCGGCGCCCGGCACCACGCGCGATCCCATCGAGGTCGATCTCGATCTTGGCGGCTATGCCGTCACGCTGATCGACACGGCGGGCCTTCGCGAAACGAACGATGCCGTCGAGAACGAAGGCATCAAGCGCGCTCATGCGAAAGCTCGGCTTGCCGATCTTCGTTTGGGTGTCGTCGAGGCCGCGATTGGAAAAGATTCACGTGGAAAAGATTCACGTGTGTCACTGGAACTCTCCAACCACGACGCGGTGCTGATCAACAAATGCGATCTGGCCGATAGTCACTCCGTCCCCGCAATCGACGCCGAGGACGGCGAACCGCTGCATACGATGCGGGTGTCGGCGCTCACCGGCAAGGGTATCGACGAACTCCTCGCCTGGCTCGAGGCGCAAGTCGTGGAGCGCGCCGGCGGATCGGAGTCGATGCCCATGACGCGCGCCCGTCATCGCGAAGCCTTGCAGGACGTCTATGCCGCGTTGCTGCGTGCGCCGCAGGCGCTTGACGATCGCGCGCTCGACCTTGCCGCCGAAGACCTGCGCATCGCCGCCCGCGCTCTCGGGCACATCACCGGCCGCGTCGATGTCGAAGATCTTCTCGACGTGATCTTTCGCGAGTTCTGCATCGGCAAATAGTCCGGCAAATAGTAAAGATTCACGTGGAAAAGCCTTACATGAAACTGTCCGCACACTGAGCTTTGACTCAAGGGTCCGCTCTGCGCTATCGCCTGCGCGCAGATGAGCCAGCAGAATTTCGACGTCGTCATTATCGGTGGAGGCCACGCCGGCTGCGAGGCTGCGGCGGCAGCCGCGCGCATGGGCGCCCGCACCGCGCTGATCACCCACAAGATCGAGACCATTGGCGAGATGTCCTGCAACCCGGCCATCGGCGGCCTCGGCAAAGGTCATCTGGTACGCGAGATCGACGCTTTGGACGGTGTCATGGGCGTCGTCGCGGACAGGGCCGGCATCCAATTCCGCCTCCTCAACCGTTCGAAGGGCCCCGCCGTCCGCGGCCCCCGCGCTCAAGCCGATCGCAAACTCTACCGCCGCCACATGCAGGAGCTCCTGGGCGCCTATCCCAACCTCTCGATTATCGCAGCCGAAGTCGACGACCTGATCATCGACGGGGGCCAAGCCGCCGGCGTGGTGACGCGCGACGGCCGCCGCTATGGCGCGGGAGCGGTGGTCCTGACGACCGGCACCTTTCTGCGCGGCTTAATCCACATGGGCGAACGCAAGATCCCGGCGGGCCGCGTCGGCGAAGCCCCCGCCCTCGGTCTGTCGAATACGTTGGAAGCAATCGGCCTCACTTTGGGTCGGTTGAAGACCGGCACGCCCCCGCGCCTCGACGGCAAGACCATCGACTGGCCGGCGCTGGAGATGCAGCCCGGCGACGAACCGCCGACGCCATTCTCGTTCTTGACGGCGGCCATCACGACCCCGCAGGTCCAATGCGGCATCACCCGCACGACCCTGGCGACCCACGCCATCATCAAGGCGAACCTTCATCGCGCGCCGATGTATTCGGGCCAGATCGAAGGCGTCGGCCCACGCTACTGCCCTTCGATCGAAGACAAAGTCGTCCGCTTCGGCGCTCGCGATCGTCACCAGATCTTCCTGGAACCCGAAGGCCTCGACGACGACACGATCTACCCGAATGGCATCTCGACCTCGCTGCCCGAGGAGGTTCAACGCGACTTACTCGAAACCATTCCCGGCCTCGAACATGTGACGATGACGAGGCCCGGTTATGCGATCGAATACGACTATGTCGATCCGCGCGAATTATCGGCGACGCTCGAACTGAAAAAACTCCCACGCCTGTTTCTGGCCGGTCAGATCAACGGCACCACCGGCTACGAAGAAGCTGGAGCACAAGGTCTCGTTGCCGGCCTCAACGCCGCGCGCCGGGCCGATGGTGTCGAGGGTCACATCTTCGACCGCGCCTGCGGCTATCTGGGCGTCATGATCGACGACCTGGTCACGCGCGGCGTCAGCGAGCCCTATCGCATGTTCACCTCGCGCGCCGAGTATCGGCTGACCCTCAGGGCCGACAATGCCGACCAGCGCTTGACCCCGGTCGGCGTTGCGCTGGGCTGCGTCGCTGGCAGTCGCCAAGCCGCTTTCGAATCGAAGATGGCGGCCCTCGACTCCGCAAGGGCGCAACTCACCCAGGCGACGATCACGCCGACGGCTGCCCGCCGTGAAGGCGTGCAGCTGAACCAAGACGGCCAACATCGCTCGGCGCTCGATCTGCTCAGCCATCCGCAGGCGGGCAGGGCAACGGTGCTTCGACTTTGGCCGGCACTCGGCGCATTGAAGCCCGCGCTGCTCGACCAGCTCGAAGCAGACTCGCTCTACGCCGGTTACCTTGACCGCCAAGTCGCCGACATTGCCGCCTTCCGTCGCGACGAATCGTTGGCACTTCCCACGGACCTCGACTATGCCGAAGTTGCGGGGCTCTCCGCCGAGGCGAGGCAAAAACTTGCACGCATCCGCCCGGCCACCCTAGGTCAAGCCGCGCGCATCGAAGGCGTCACCCCCGCCGCTTTGACCGCTCTCCTGCTCAGGGTCAAAACGCGCGGTCGGCAAGTCGCGTGAGCTTGCCCCCCGGCTCGGCAACTTCAACGTACGGACCGCTTGACTTTGCCCGCGACACGGGAGTCCCACGTGAAACCCTGAGTCGCTTAGCCACATTCGTTAACCTTCTGGTTGAGAGGAATCGGGACCTAAATTTGGTAGCTGCCTCGACCGTGACCGACGTCTGGCGCCGGCACGTTCTGGACTCAGCCCAACTCGCCCCGTTGATTCCCCCACAGGCAACCACAATTGTCGATCTGGGAAGTGGCGCGGGCTTTCCGGGCTTGGTGCTCGCCATGATGCTGTCCGGCCGCCCGGGCCTAACCGTCCACCTCATCGAATCAACTCAAAAGAAATGCCGCTTCCTGGAAGATGCCGCCTCAGCCACAGGCGCACCCGTCCAGGTCCACTGGGCCAGGTCCGAGCAAACCAAGAATCTCAATGCCGACATCGTAACCGCCCGGGCGGTAGCCCCCCTGGACCGGTTATTCGGCCTTGCCCACCCCTTCTTCGGCCTCGCTACAATCGGGCTGTTTCTCAAGGGGAGATCGCTCAACTCCGAATTGACCACAGCAACCAAATCTTGGAGACTCGCCGCAACTCACATCCCGAGCCGTTCCGACCCCTCGGGCACTGTTTTGCGAGTGACAGGATTGACCCCTTGGCGCAGCTCCCGGAAACAACCTTAGAGCCTCGCCGAGCGCGTGTTGAGAAGACGCGCATCATCGTCATCGCCAACCAAAAAGGCGGCGTCGGCAAAACCACGACGGCGATCAATCTCGGCACCGCTTTGGCAGCCGTCGGCAAGGCGATTTTGGTGGTCGATGTCGATCCTCAAGGCAATGCTTCGACCGGCCTCGGCATCACCAAGCATCAGCGTGGCGTTTCGATCTACGAAGTGCTGATCGGCCATGCCCAGCTTCACGAAGCGATCGTGCAGACCCAGATCCCGGGCCTCCATGTCGTGCCCGCGACCTCAGAACTCGCCGGCGCCGAGATGGAGCTTGTCGGCGTTCCGCGCCGCTCGTTCCGCCTGCGCGACGCGCTTGAATCCTACATCCACAAATTCGATGCACCGGCCGAAAAATCGGACTCGACCGCCGTTTCGATGGATGTGAATAAAATCATACACTATGATTATATTCTTATCGACTGTCCGCCGTCGCTGAACTTGCTCACGATCAATGCGATGACGGCGGCGAACGGCATGCTCGTGCCGCTGCAGTGCGAATTCTTCGCGCTCGAGGGCCTAAGTCAGCTGTTGCGCACCATCGATCTGGTCCGCGGCAGCCTCAATCCGGGATTGGAAATTCAGGGGGTTGTGCTGACCATGTACGACAAGCGCAACAACTTGTCCGAACAGGTCGCCGAGGACGTGCGTCAGCACCTCGGCGAAAAAGTTTACCAAACGATAATACCTAGGAACGTACGCATCTCCGAAGCACCGAGTCACGGCCTGCCAGCCCTGCTTTACGATCTGAAAAGCGCGGGAAGCCAAGCCTATATCAAGCTCGCGGGCGAACTCATCCAACGCGAAAAGTCTCGGAAAGCAGCATGACACCGGCAAAGAAAACTCATTTCGCGGGATTGGGCCGTGGCCTCTCGGCCCTGTTGGGCGAAGTCGAATCCGAAGTTCTTGCAGCCAGCGCCAACGCGAATGTCCACGGCGCCCCGGGCTCCGCGGCGGAGCAGCGGGCGCCGCGCACGTTGCCGATCGCGCTTCTGCGCCCCAACCCGTTCCAGCCGCGCGAGCATTTCGAGCCCGAAGCGCTCGAGGATCTGGCGAACTCGATCCGTGAAAAAGGCATCCTTCAGCCGATTGTGGTACGCCCCGTCCCGAATCAACCGGACGAGTACCAAATCGTCGCCGGCGAGCGCCGCTGGCGCGCGGCCCAGAAAGCGCGCCTGCACGAAGTGCCCGTCGTTATCCGCGCCTTCACCGATGCCGAGGCGCTCGAAGTCGCCCTCATCGAAAACATCCAGCGCGCCGACCTGAACGCGATCGAAGAAGCCCGCGGCTATCGCCAGCTGATCGAAAAATTCAACTACACCCAAGATGCTTTGGGCCAGACGATCGGCCGCAGCCGCAGCCACATCGCCAACACGATCCGCCTGCTGCAATTGCCCCAAACCGTGCAGGACTACATTTACGCCGGCAAGCTCTCGGCCGGTCACGCTCGCACGCTCGTCGGTCAAGCCAACCCCGAAGCGATGGCGATGGAATTCATCGAAGGCCGCGTCAACGTCCGCGAAGCCGAAGACCGCGGCCGCAAAGCCAAGGGCAAAAAGAAACGCGCCCACGGCAAGGACGCCGACACCCGCGCGCTGGAACAGTCGCTGTCGACCCAGCTCGGCCTCACCGTCGCCATCGGCCACAAAGGCGACAAGGGCGGCGAACTCAAGATCGCCTACAAGACGCTCGAACAACTGGACGATCTGTGCCGCAAACTAGGCTCGACGAGTTAAGCTCAGAGCCAGCCTCCCCCTCGCGGCCAGGCCAACGAGCACGCAGTTCGAGCGGGTGGGGAACCGCGCCGCCCGCCATCGTATAGGCGGGTCTCGCGATCCTCAACGCCGCCCCGCGACCTTCAGCCCCGCGACCTCGAACAAAGCCCGCTGCGCCACCGCGACCTCGGGCAATCCAGTGGTTCGCGTCTGCGCCTCGGCCTCGGACAAAATCCGCAGCGCGCGAATAAGCGTCGACCGCTCCCACCCGGCAAGCTGCGCCTGCATCCGTTGCTCATAATAGGATGATCTGCCCCACGCGGGCGCCGCGCCTTCGGCCGAAGCCGCCATGCGCTGAAACAACCGCAAACTCGCGTTGATCACGGTGCCCCACGACGCGCCGGACTCGTTCATTTTCGTGATCAAGCGGTCGAGCCTCTTGGCGTCGCCCGACGCCACCGCATCGGCGATTTCGTCAGCCTCCACAGTGCCACTGTCGCCGACCAAATTTGCCGCTTCGGCCAACGTCAGAACGCCGTCCTTGGGTGCAGCCCCCAAATAGAGGCTCAACTTCTCGACCTCGGTCCGAAGCAGGCGCCGGTCGGTGCTCAACGCCTCAGCCAGATACGCCAGCGCCAGCGGCTCGACCTCCCAGCCATCAGCCGCCAAAGTCTCGCGAATGAGTTTGCCCGCATCTTCTGGCTTGTCGTCGTAGCACTCGACCGCCGCCGCGGATTTCGTGCTCTCGAACAGCTTGCGCAATGACGAAGTCTTGGCAAGCTCGCCTGCTTCCACCACCACCAACGCATCGCCGGCAAATCCCGCCAGCAAACCCTCGAAAGTATCGGATAGCCCATCGCTCGCATCGCGCACCCGCACGACCCGCCGCCCGCCGAACATCGAGATTGCAGCCGCTTCGTCCGCCAATCTCGCCGGATCCTTGCGCACCGCATCGCCCGCCAAATCCGCGACCCGAAACGCGTCATTCATATCGGGCACGATGGAGCGCGCGCACTTGTCGGCACGTTCGCGAACTAGTCCAGCATTTGACCCGAAAAACAAAACGGCCGCCCAAGCCTTGGGCGGCGCGCCGGCAAGCCTATCAGCCTCGGATGATTTGATGAGCAAAGCGCGAGGCGCCTGCAGGCTACGGCTTCGAACCGAAGCGGTTCTCGAAATAGAGCCCGAGCCGCAAGCGAATGTCTTCGCCGACTTCGCGCGCCGCACGCTCCTGCGCGTCGCGCTCGGCCGACTGTGTCGCGAACTGCGAGTCGGCCACGTTGTAAGCCGCGATCGCGCGCGCCGTCCCGTGATCGAGCACCTCGCCCGACACCGAATCGCGCAACTCGTATTTCGCGCTCAACGAATAATTATAGCGTGTGATCTGCGTGTTCTCTTTGATCGCGAGACCTTCCTTAATATCTTCAAGTTTGATGCCGAGCCGATAGGCCGCCGCACTCGGCGTCCCTTCGGGCGTCAATGCGTCCATCATCTGATTGCGCAAATGCACGCCCTGCCGGCCCGGAATGGGTTCGACGAACACCTGCGTGAAATAGGAACTAACACCCTCGGGCGTGGTGCCGACCGCGTACAGGGGACGAAAGCCGCACCCGCTCGATGCGGCCGCAGCCGCGAGCGCGAAAACCAAGCCGAAAATCCTATTCATGCGCCGCTCAACTCCACCACGACATTGGCAATCCGGTTCGCCACGATAATGACCTTCTTGACGCGCCGCCCGTCAATGGCCTTGGCCACGGTGTCCATGGCCAGCACCGCCGCCTCGACCGTTTTCGCGTCGGAATCCTTTGCCATGTCGATTTCGGCGCGCCGTTTGCCGTTCACCTGAATCGCAATTGTAACAGTATCTTGCCGCGTCAGGGCTGCCTCCGCTTTCGGCCACGGCGCGTTGACCGCCATGGTTGCAGCCCCAAGCGCCTGCCAGCATTCCTCGGCCAGATGCGGCACCATCGGGTTCATCAGGATGGTCAGCGTCTCCAGCGCCTCGCGCCTCGCCCATTGGCCGTCGTCGCCTTCGGGCTTGAAGTCCGACAATGCGTTGACGAATTCGTAGAGCCGCGCCACCGCCTTGTTGAAGCGGAAGCGCTCAAGATCGTCGGTCACCGCGGCGATCGTCCGATGCGTCACTTGCCGGACGGCAATCGCTGCCTCGCCAAACCCGTCCGGCGCAGCCGCTCCAAAGCCCGGCAGATGCGGCAGCGCTTCATCGACCATCCGCCACACGCGCTGAACATAGCGCCACGCGCCTTCGATGCCTGCCTCGCTCCACTCCGAATCGCGTTCTGGCGGGGAGTCCGACATCATGAACCAGCGCGCCGCGTCGACGCCGAACGTGTCGGCCACCGCTTCCGGCGGCACGACGTTCTTCTTCGACTTCGACATCTTCTCGACGGCGCCGATCGTCACGCGATGGTTGGTGCCGCGTTTGACCGCGATGTCGTCGCGCTTCTCGATCTCCTCCGGGAACAAATATTTCCCGTCCGGGTCTTTGTAGGTCTCGTGCGTGATCATGCCTTGCGTGAACAGCCCCGCGAACGGTTCGCTTAATCCGGCATAACCCGCCTTGCGCATCGCCCGCGTGAAGAACCGCGAATAGAGCAAATGCAAAATCGCATGCTCGACGCCGCCGATATATTGATCGACCGGCAGCCAGTAATCGACCGCTTCCTTGTTCGTCGGCCCGGGCGCCTGGGCATCGCAAAAGCGCGCGAAATACCAAGACGAATCGACGAACGTATCCATCGTGTCCGTCTCGCGCCGCGCGAGCTTTCCGCATCGCGCACAGACGACGTTCTTCCATGTCGGATGGCGGTCGAGCGGGTTGCCCGGCTGATCGAACGTCGCGTCCTCCGGCAGTGTCACCGGCAAATCCTTGTCCGGCACCGGTACGACGCCGCACGACGCGCAGTGGATCATCGGAATCGGACAGCCCCAATAACGCTGCCGGCTGACCCCCCAATCGCGCAGGCGATAAGTGATTGTGCGCTTGCCCGCGCCCATGCCCTCCAGCTTCGCGATCACCGCGCGCTTGGCGTCCTCGACGCTCATCCCGTTCATGAAATCGGAATTCGCCAACACGCCGTCCCCGAAATAAGCCTCGGTCCCGACGCTGAACGTCTGAGGGTCCTCGCCCGCCGGGACCACGACCGCCGGTACCGGCAATCCGTATTTGCGCGCGAAATCCAAGTCGCGCTGATCGTGCGCCGGGCAGCCGAAAATCGCGCCCAGCCCGTACTCCATCAGCACGAAATTCGCGACATAGACGGGCAGGGTGGCACCCGCCACGAACGGATGCTTCGCCCGCAGACCCGTGTCGAAACCCATTTTTTCGGCCGTCTCGATTTCGGCCGCCGTCGTCCCGTGCCGCTTGCACTCGACGATGAAATTCTTGAGCCCAGCGTTCGTTTTCGCGATCTCCTGCGCAATCGGATGATCGGGCGCAATCGCGCAAAAACTCGCGCCGAACAGCGTGTCCGGCCGCGTCGTAAAAATCTCGAGCGATTTGTGCTTCGCGTCGGTCAGCGCAAATGTCACGCGCGCGCCCTCGGATTTGCCGATCCAATTGCGCTGCATCAAACGCACCTTGTCGGGCCAACGCTCCAACCCGTCGAGCGCCGTCAGCAATTCCTCCGCCATGTCCGAGATGCGGAAGAACCATTGCGTCAGCTTCCGCTGCTCGACGAGCGCCCCCGAGCGCCAGCCGCGCCCGTCAATCACCTGCTCGTTGGCAAGCACCGTGTGATCGACCGGATCCCAATTGACGTTCGCTTCCTTGCGCGCAACCAAGCCCAACCGGTGGAAGTCCAAAAACATCTTCTGTTGATGTTTGTAATAGGCCGGGTCGCAGGTCGCGAACTCGCGGCTCCAATCGACGGAAAGCCCCAGCAATTTCAGCTGCGCCTTCATCGTCTCGATATTGGCGTAGGTCCATTTCGCCGGATGCGATTTCTGCTCCATCGCGGCGTTTTCGGCGGGCATTCCGAACGCGTCCCATCCCATCGGATGCAACACATTGAAGCCCATCGCGCGCTTGAACCGCGCCACGACGTCGCCCATCACATAATTGCGCCCATGCCCGATATGGATGCGCCCCGACGGATAGGGAAACATCTCCAGCACATAATATTTCGGCTTCGTGCGATCGATCCGCGCACGGAAGACTTGGGCGTCCTCCCACGTCTTTTGCCACTTGGGCTCGATCTCGCGGGCGTTGTAGCGCGACATGAATCTGTTCCCGGGAATGCGGGCGTTTTGCCCGCTCTTGTTCTTTTTTTCCCTGGAGTGCGGGCAAGATGCCCGCTTTCCCGGGACCTAGTCGGCCTGGTTTTTGAGTGCGCGCGCTTTGTTCAAGATCAGATTTTCAAGTTTCGTCACGGTCTCCGGATCGACCGTCGCATCGATCCATTCGCCGGTCGGCTTTTTGGCTTCCTTGAACACGGAAACGCGCAGCGCATCGGCCCGAAGTCGCGAATCGAGAATGTAGATCGCAACCCTAAGTCGTTCGCCGGGCGTGGCCGGTGGCGCGTACCACCCGGTCTTGATCGTGCCGCCGAACGGGTCGGTCTGCTCCATCGGCATGAACGACAGCGTGTCCAGGCTCGCTCGCCACAAATAGGCGTTAACCGCGACGCCCTTGCGCTCGTCCTTCGCAACGCTGGCGCTGCCCCCACCGCCGAACCAATCGAAAACGCTGCCGCCGGGCGCTTCGGCGGTCTTCACGGGCGGAGGCGGCGCTTCGACCGTCGGCGTTGGCCTTTCGGGGTCCGACCCGCAAGCCGAGAGCAACAACGCGGCGCAAGCAAGGCTGACGAACTTCGAGGTCATGGGGTCACTCAAACCAATCGGGGTTACGTTTCACGGAATTCAAAGGGTGACAATGGCTTGGGGCCAAAGTGAGGCCGCGTTATACGCGAAAGAGCGCGCGCGCGGCAATCGTCGCGGGCAATCGCACGGCGCCGAATTGAGCGGCCCGTGCGCACGCGCACATTGGCGAACCAGTTTGTGTCTTTGGGAAATGGACACTCTGGGTTGTGCTGGAATGCAGTCTAGGCGCAACACCCATGTGTTGAATCGATGGCTTGCCGGGTAAGCGCTTGACCGGCCAAGGCGAAACGCCCCATGACTCTGGCGGGGGCTGGACGTTGGTTTGACTCTGGTGGCGAAAGGCTAGGTTCATGAAGTGGTCGCGTTACGCCCTGACGGCGATATTTTTCTCCTTCGGAATCGCTCCGGCATCGGCCAACGTGACCTGGGATTGGGGCGGCCAGGGCAGCCTCTCGGCCTACGGCATCGATCAAGACGAAGTCGCTGCGGACGAGCTCAACGATTTCGGCTTTGCCGGCGAAGGCAAGGTTTGGGGTCGGGTCAAATTGATTCGCGACTACGGCACCGAATACGGCCTGCGCGCGCAATTGCGTTTCCAGTCGAGCGAAGCGGAATACTCCAACGATTTCATCCGCGGCGCACCGGAATTCGTCGACGAAATTTGGGCCTATGTACAAACCGCCTATGGACGCTTCGTGGTGGGTCTCGAAGACGGCGCCGCCGACTCGGCGGGTATCTATTCGCCCACGGTCTCCGAGTTGAACCGCATCGACGATCCGCGGCATTACCCGCTGCAAGATCCGCTGTCGTCCAGCTTCACGGCGTTTTCGCCGAACGGCGCGCATATGCGTACCGACCTCAACGCATCGGGCGACGCCCTCAAAGTCATCTATTATTCGCCGCGCCTCGTCGGCGTTCAGATTTCCGGCTCATACACGCCCGAACTTAGCCGCGGCCTCAACGACATCTTCGGCGGCAATGACCAATTCGACGAACAATCCGACATCTGGGAAGTCGGCTTCAACTATCAAGGCGCGCTCAGCGGCTTCGACATCGGTCTCTACGGCGGCTACGTCGCCGGAACGAACGCGCGGCCGACCGACAAGCACTCAATAAGCGTTCGCGTTGCGCGCTTAACCGACGGTGTTGCAGACACGTTTTTTACAATCCCATTCACGCCCGACGATCTGGAGGAATGGGGTGCGGGCGCACAGGTCGCTTATGAAGGTCTGAAAGTCGGGGGCTCCTATCGGGTCACAAATATCGCCGGAGGCGCGGGTCTCGCGGACCAGGCGATCTCGCCGTCCGCCTCCGTCGGTTGCAGCACGATCGCCGGTTGCGTGTTGCCGAATTCCTCAACGACGATTTGGAGCGCGGGCGCCACCTATGAAACCGGCCCGTGGCGCTTCGGTGCGAACTACGTCGACCTGGAAGAGGAATTGCCTGCATTCCTTGACACCTCGCCCGTCGTGGATGTGACCCGGAATCTTACTCAGGACGCGCAAGGCTGGACCGGCCAGGTTGGTTACGAACTCGACGAAAACGTTCAGTTCGTCGTTGGCTATCAGCACTACGATTTCGATGGTCCGACAGGGGTTTGCATCTCCGGCGCCTGCGATACGCTCGATGCCGATCTTGCGTTCTTCCAAACGGCGATAACGTTTTAATCGTGAAATCGCCCAAAGAGGGCGCACGCGTTTACCTTTGCTACACGCTACCGGCACCACTGTCCGGAAATATATGCTAACGCATGTGATTCTTCGAACCGTTGTGGCGGATCGAACGTCGTACAGTTGAGGGTGTCATGTCTCGAGCAGCCGGCAAAATACTGAGCGTCCTGGTCTTCGCGGCGAGCGCGGGTTTGGCGCACGCCGATGCGCTTGATCGCCTGGATCTGCGCTTGAACGGCCACGCCAGCGTCGTCGGCGCCTATGTCGACCAATCGAATATGGACGGCCTCGACGAAGGCGTCCTCGCCGTCGATACGGGCCTGTTCGGCTCCGCCGTGCTGCCGCTCGACGGCGGCGGAGAAATCGGCGGCCGCATCGCGCTCGACCTCGACTACGCCACGAACTTCGATTCCGTGCTGAACGACGCAGGTGCCTCCGACGTGCTCGAGGAACTTTGGGCCTATTGGGATGGCCGCTTGGGCCGCCTCCAATTGGGCCTCGTCGATGGCGCGGCCGATATCATGGGCTTCGGAACGCCGTCCGTAACGAGGAGCATTCGCGTCGACGGGCCCGAAGTGTTTTTGTTGGGCTATCCTTGCCAGGCCTCGTGCAGCTCCAGCCCGCAACAACCGGGTTCTATTTTCAGCCCGAACGGCATGCAGCTCCGCTCCGACATTCATGGCTCCGACGATTATCTGAAGCTGATTTATTTCACGCCTGAATTTCACGGTCTCCGTTTCGCCGTTTCCTACGCCCCCGACGGTACCCGTGATCCCGGCCAGCTCTTCGGCGACGACGAAATCAACGAACAGGGCAATATCTGGGATTTCGGGCTCAACTACGTTCGCGAAATAGGCGCCGTCGATTTCGGTTTCAGCTTGGGCTACGTCACCGGCGAAAACGTCAACAACCAGTTTGGTTATGGCGACCTGCAAGAATGGGGCGGCGCCGTAAAGCTCGCCTATCGCGAATGGTCGTTTGGCACAGCCTATCGCCGCACCAATGCAGCCGGCGGCGGGCCGGTGGTGCAAGGCTTTTTCACCAACGTCTACGACGACTATTACACCGACATTTGGAGCGTTGGCCTCCTCTACGAACGCGGCCCTTGGTCGCTCGGTGCCAACTACATCCAAGCCGACGAAGAGCTCCCGTTCAGCCCGAACGAAAACCAAGAGGGCGAGGGCGTTCAACTCGCGGCCGGCTACACCTTCAGCCCCAACATCCGCATGACCGGTGGTTATCAGCATTTCGATTTCGACGGTCCGTTTGATATTTGTCCCACCGGTAGCGGTGGTGTCGGATTCCCGCCCTGCGACACGCTCGATGCCGATCTGGGCTATCTCGAAACGACGTTTAGCTTCTAAGCCTCGGTCCACCCGCCGATCAGCGCGACGCCGCACAGAGGCGTCGCCATCAATCGCGCAATCGTTTTGGCGTCTATCCCACCCAACGCATAAGCCGCCCGCCGCGCCCGACTTGCAATTGCAGCCAAGCGCAAAACGCCCAAACTCTCGCGCCCCCGATGACTGGCCGTAGGGAACACCGGCGCAATCAGAACCCCATCCGCACCCGATCTTGCCGCGGCATCCGCACTGCGTTCGTCGTGCGCCGCCGCCGTCACCAGCCAATGCGGATGAAGCGCCTTCAAGGTTGCGATCTTGGACGCACGTCGCTGCGGCAGATGCACCCCATCGGCGCGCACGCGCAGCGCCAAGCCGGGATCGTCGGCGATCAACAGCTTGACCCGTCGCGCCGAGCAAAGCGGGCGCAACCGCCGCGCCAACTCTTCGCGCCGCCCTGCATCGCGATGGCGCACCACGACCGCACAGCCCACGGGCAACGCCCGCGCGGCGCCCGCCCAATCGACTGCGCGCGCGTCGTCGGTCATCAGGATGATCGGCGGCAACCGGCGCCCGCGGGCATTGCGGGCGTTGAGCGCCGCCGCCATGCGCACGAGCTTGCCCCGCGCCTCGTTCGGTGTTTCAAAGTCCGTCATGTCGACACCGATACTAGCCGATAGCATAGCAGCCAACCTCGCCGATATTCGCGCCCGCATCGCCAAGGCGGCCGAGGCGGCGGGGCGCGCCGCTTCGGACGTGACCCTAATTGCTGTCAGCAAGACCCACGATGAAGACGCAATTCTCGCCGCGATCGCCGCCCATCAGCTCGCCTTCGGTGAAAACCGTGTCCAGGAAGCGAAAGCGAAATTCCCACGCCTCAAGGCCGGGCAGCCAAACCTCGACCTGCATCTGATCGGCCCGCTGCAATCCAACAAAACGCGCGAGGCGGTCGCCTTGTTCGACGCCATCCACACGCTCGACCGGCCAAGCCTGGCCGAAGCGCTTGCTGTCGAGATCAAACGCGCGGGCACCGGGCCGAAACTCTTCGTCCAGGTCAACACCGGCGAGGAACCGCAAAAGGCAGGCGTTGCCCCCCACGAAGCGCTCGCCTTCGTCGACAAGTGCCACGCGGATTATGCGCTGACGATTTCGGGCTTGATGTGCATCCCACCGGCCGATGAGGAACCCGCGCTCCACTTCGCGCTGTTGCTCAAGCTCGCGCGCGATGGCGGTCTCAAAGAACTCAGCATGGGGATGAGCGGCGATTATGAAACCGCCATCCGCTTCGGCGCCACGCACGTCCGCGTCGGCACCGCCATTTTCGGCGCACGCCCGCAACACAAAGACTAGTCGATCAACGAATAGGCCGCTTGATACGCGTATGTGACACGCGACGGATCGGGACTGGCAGTGCCGCTATCGAACAGACCCATCATAATTTCGTCTGCGCTTTCGCCGACAAGCTCTTCGAACGCGAAGGTTCCCAACGAGGTCAAGAATCCTGTGATCCCGCCATACAACGCGCTGCCGGCAAGCCGCGCCGGTAATTCGATCGTATCGCCCGTGATCTCGCGATAGAGCGTCCCGATCACCGGTAGATGCTGCAACGGATTGATGATGTCGAGTAGATCGTCGAAGCCAAAGCCGTCGTCGTCCGGCTTCGCCGGCGATTGGGTCGTCGGCTCGATGGTTGCCGATGGAATGGGGAGTGTCGTGTTGACGAACATTCCACCTGCGACGCAAGCCCTGCGCCAAGACAAATTCCAATGATTTCCAGGGAAACGCGCAAGCTCGCCGGCGCTCACCGGGCAAATTCTGCCGCATCGAGGTCTCAGAAAATATGCCCTGCCTTCTCCTTTTTCGTCGCGAGATAGGCTTCGTTGTGCGGGTTAGCGGGGAAACGGTGGGCGACAGTTTCGGCGATCTCGATGCCGAAGCGCTCCATCGCGGCCACCTTGTCGGGATTGTTCGTCATCAATCGCACCGACGTGAATCCGAGATACTTCAACATCTCCGCCGCTGCCTGGAACTCGCGCTCGTCCGCCTCAAAGCCTAGCCGCTGATTGGCTTCGATCGTATCGAACCCTTGGTCCTGCAATTCATAGGCCTTGAGCTTGTTGATCAGTCCGATGCCGCGCCCTTCTTGCGCCAGATAAAGCAGAATGCCCGCGCCCGCTTTGCCGATCGACGCGATCGCGCCGCGCAATTGATCGCCGCAATCGCACTTCAGCGACCCCAACAAATCGCCGGTCAAACACTCCGAATGCAATCGCACCAGCACGGGTCCCGGCGGTTCGGGCGCACCCACGATTAAAGCCAAATGTTCGCGCCCCCCGTCGGCGGGCCGGAACGCCAGCACGCGCGTATCGGGCGCATCGGCAAGCGGCAACCGGGCACGCGCGACTGTGCTCAACATCACGTTGGCGCGCGCATCGTGTTGAAGAATGTCGCTGGCCTTTACGCTCATCAGGCTTTCGCGTTTGACCAGCCGCGCCGCGACCTTTGTGTCGATCGGCGCCTCAAGAACGGCGGGAAGCAGCTCGGCGATCTTGGCGAGCTTTACCGCGGCCATCGCCGAACCCGACAACGGCTTTCGTTCGGCATGCCACGGGCCCATCATCGGATCGCGCATGTCGCGCGTGGGATCGGCAAGCATCCGCGCCGCACGCTCCGGCTCCTCGCTCGGCAATGGCACGGCGACCACGTCTTCCGTATAAAGACGAATCTTCAGCGTCTTGGCCCGGTGATGCGTGAGGAGCGCAAGGGGCATCTCGCCCGCCCAACGCGCCATCGTTTGCAGAAGCGCGGCGTTCGCAAGCTCGGCCGCCGCGACCAGCGACGCCTTGCCCCGTGCCGGCACCACGATGACGGGCAGCCCGCGCCGAAGTTCGGCGGCGGCGCGGTCGACCGCCAGCGCCGCCCTATCGAACAACGGCTTGAGGCCCGGCCCGGCATTTACCTTTGCCTCTGTTTTGGCGCGCGTTCGCGGTATTTTCCGCGCTATCGATTTCATACCGCTCCTGCACTCCAAACCGGATTTGCTATAGCTTACACATCTACCCTCGCAAATGATTTGCCCCAAAGACGCGCCCCGACCAACCCCAAGGCCTCCGATATGACCGCCCCCCGCCGTGTCCTCCTTGTCGATGACGACAACCCACTTCGCGAATCGCTCAAGGAACAGCTCGACCTGCAGGCGGAATTTATCGTTAGCGATGCGGCCACCGGCGCCTCCGGCCTGGAAAAGGCCAAGACCGAGCTTCCCGACCTCATCATCCTCGACGTCGGTTTGCCTGATCTCGACGGTCGCGAAGTCTGCCGCCTGATGCGCAAGGCCGGCGTGCGCTGTCCGGTCATCATGCTCACAGGCCACGACGGCGAAGCCGATCAGATCCTGGGACTGGAAGCCGGCGCCAACGATTACATCGCAAAACCATTCAAATTTAGCATTTTGCTGGCACGCATGCGCGCGCAACTGCGCACCCATGCGCAAAGCGAGGACGCCGTCTTCAAAATCGGACCGTACTCATTCCGGCCATCGGCGAAACTTTTGACCGGCGCCAACAACGCTAAGGTCCGCCTCACCGAAAAAGAAACATCGATACTGAAATTTCTCTTCCGCGCCGGCGACAAAGTCGTCGGTCGTGAAGTGCTGCTGCACGAGGTGTGGGGCTATAACCCGGCGGTCACCACCCACACGCTCGAAACGCATATTTATCGCTTGCGCCAAAAGATCGAGAACGACCCGACCCACGCCAAACTTCTCGTAACCGAAAGCGGCGGCTATCGCCTGGTGCCGTGACCCCGTCGATCGACAGCGAAGCCCTCGACCTCGCGGACCGATTTGTGCGCGCCATCGAGCAGGGCGACTTCGATCAACTTCGTGTGATTTACGCCCCCGACGCTCGTATCTGGCACAATTTCGACGACAAAGAGCAGACGGTTGAAGAGAACCTGAAGGTCCTGCGTTGGATGGTTCGAAATGTGACCGAGCGGCGCTATCGGGTCCAACGCCGGGTCGCCATTCCGGGCGGATTCCTGCAACAGCACGTCCTCGAGGGCCAAACCGCCGGCGGACCCTTCGCCATGCCCGCCTGCATCGTTGTTGAGGTCCGGCAAAGCCGCATAACGCGCTTGGAGGAGTACCTGGATTCCGCACACGCGGCGCGCCTGACCGACCTCACGCGAGGCACGGCCGCCACAGCGCGGCCAGAGAAAAACAAGGGCACTTGAAACTGGCGACATGATCTAGTATGTAGTTCACACTATAGCTTGATTACCTATGGGGCGGACCTATGACAAGCCTGTTGTTGAAAGTGATGCTCGCGGCCGTATTGACCATCGCATCCGTCGTCGGACTCGTCGCGATCTCCGGCTCGATCATCTTCGCCGACATCAACGCGCCCAACCCGACGGCCATTGCCCAAGACAAAATCTCCGGCGGCTCCAAGCCCATGACATTCACAGGACCCATTCAATGAGCATCATCGTCAAGCTTGGTCTCGTTGGTCTTGCGGCGGGCGTCGGTGGCTTTGTGACCTTAGCCCAACTGCAGAGCGGTCCCGTTTCAAGTGCCTACCAGGTTCCAAGTCTTGCCGGATTGGCGAGCGTTGTCGGTCTAGGTGCGTCGGCCGCTGGTGCCGGGGGGCCTGTCGATCGAACATTTGCGGTTCGCCGCGTCCAACTCGACAATCTTGTGGCGCAAGTTGAAATCGTCACGATCCCGCAAGGGCCCGTGCGCGTTCAGGCCAGCGGCAACCCCGATACCCTGAAAGAATTTCACGTCCGCACCGTCGGCGACGCGGTGGTCATTCGCCTCGACTCCGACGAGGAGGAAGCTTGGTTCCCCTGGAACCTCTTCAACATGTGGTCGCGCGATCGCAAGGCGCAAGATTTGCGAGTTCGCATCTCGGCGCCGCTCGGCACGCCCTACGATATCGAAGATATGATCGGTTCGATTGTTGCAGGCGACCTCGATGCGCCGTTGCGTCTGGAAGGTCACGCGCTGACCGCGCGCTTCGGCCGCGTGCAAAGTGCGAAAATCGGTGTCGCCGGTTCGGGCCGCATCACGTTGGGCGCGATCAAGGAAACGCTCGATCTGGAAATTGCCGGCAGCGGGCACTTCGAAGCGCCCTCGGCAGCGGCAGCACAAATCGAAATCGCCGGCGGCGGCGAAGTTGTTCTGGGACCCGTGGCGGGCAGCTTCAGCGCCGAAATCGCGGGTTCGGGCGACGTTCGCGTCGCGTCCGTCAACGGACTGGTCGACATCGAAATCGCGGGCTCTGGCGACATCGTCATCGGCGGTGGCCGGGCGACGCCTCTCAACGTTTCGATCGCAGGTTCGGGCGATGTGGATTTTAAGGGCCACGCCGTCGATCCGACGGTCGAGATTGCAGGCTCCGGCAGCGTTCGCGTCGCCTCTTACTCCGGCAATCTGAAGCAAGAGTCGATGGGATCCGGCGACTTCCAGGTGACGAATCCAGGCAGTCAACCCCAACCGCCGGCGCCTCCTGCACCGCCCGCGCGCCCCTGATTTTCGAGCGAACTACTCGTACCTGAGCGCTTCGATCGGATCGAGGCTTGCCGCGCGCCGCGCCGGGAAGAAGCCGAATACGATGCCGACCGCCGCCGAAAACGCGAACGCCACCACGACGACCAGCGGGCTCAACACGAACGGCACGCCGATCGCATAAGCGATCGCGGCCGATCCGGCGAGTCCGAGCCCGGCGCCGATCAATCCGCCCAGGCAAGACAGCAGCACCGCCTCGATCAAGAATTGCAGCAGTACGTCGCGCTCGAGCGCCCCGATCGCGAGCCGTATGCCGATCTCCCGCGTCCGCTCGGTCACCGAAACCAGCATGATGTTCATGATCCCGATGCCGCCGACGAGCAGGCTGATCGCGGCCACCGCCGAAAGGCCCGCCGTCAAGAGTTGCGTCGTCGATTCGACCAGGCTCGACAGCGACTGCAGATCGCGCGTCAGGAAATTGTCCTGCTCGCCCGGCCGGATGCGTCGCCGTTCGCGCAGCAGCACGGCGATCGAATCCTGTACCGGCTTGACCTGATCGGCGGTCGTGGCGGACACCAGAATCTGTTGCACGTCGTCGGTACCCGTCATGCGCCGCTGAACAGCCACGATCGGCATCAGGATCGTATCGTCCTGGTCCTGGCCCATTGTCGACTGGCCTTTCGAGGCGAGCACGCCGATGATCTCGCACGAGGTCGTCGTTCCAAGTCGGATCGAAGCGCCGATCGGGTTCTGCTGGCCGAACAATTCCTTGCGCGGCGTTTCGCCCACGATGCACACCGCGCGCCCGCTGCGTTCCTCGCTCTCGCTGAACAAGCGCCCCTGCTTGAGCGGCCAATCGCGCACCGTGAGGTAAGAGTTCGTCGTGCCGGTCACCCCGACCGTCCAGCTGGCCGATCCGTAAACGGCTTGCGTCTGCTTGATGGCGGCCGGCGCGACGGCGGCGATCCCCTGCACCTCTCGCTCGATAGCTTTTGCGTCGTCGATCTTGAACGGCGTTTGCGGCGTCGCCGGTCCCGCGCGCTGCGGCGTGAACGGCAGAACGAACAGAAGATTCCGCCCCATGGCGGCTATGTCGCCGGTCACCTTGACCGTCAGTCCCTGCCCCAGCGTCACGACGATCACGACCGCGGCCACACCCACGATGATCCCAAGCGTCGTCAACAGCGAGCGCAACAAATTCGCCCGCAACTCGCGCCACGCCAACTGCAACGTGGTCCAGATCATCAGGCAGCACCCTTCTTGGTCGGCGCATCGGACGCAATCTGTCCGTCGCGGAAGCGGATCTGCCGCTGCGCGTAGGCGGCAATATCCTCTTCGTGTGTCACCAGCACGATCGTCATCCGGCGCGTCGTGTTCAGATCGACCAGCAACTTCATGATTTCGTGACTGCGCGCCGAGTCGAGATTGCCCGTCGGCTCGTCGGCGAAGATGACGGCCGGTTCCGTGACCAGCGCGCGCGCGATCGCAACGCGCTGCTGCTGGCCGCCCGAAAGTTCGGACGACGTGTGATCGGCGCGATCGCTAAGTCCCACCAGCGCGAGCGCCCGCAGTGCTTGCTTGCGCCTTACCGCCGCATTGTCGCCGCGATAGATCAACGGCAATTCCAAGTTCTCGCGTGCCGTCGTCCGCTTGAGCAGATTGAACCCTTGAAAAACGAAGCCGATATAGTTGCGCCGAAGCAGCGCACGTTGCGACCGCGTCAACGTTCCGACGTCGATGCCGCGAAAGAAATAGCGCCCGCTCGTCGGCGTATCGAGGCAGCCCAGAATATTCATCGCCGTCGACTTGCCCGACCCGGACGGTCCCATAATGGCGACGAACTCGCCGTCGCTGATCGAAAGATCGACCCCGTCGAGCGCGCGCACCTCTGTCTCGCCCTTGCCGTAAATTTTGGCAACGCGCTCGAAGCGGATGAGCGGTGCGTCGGCCATGCTAAGGCCGCGCCGCGCGGCCGGGCTGGGCGATATCGAGAATGAACTCCTCGCCGGCCTTCACGTTCGTGCTTGTGACCTGCGTGCGCCGGCCATCGGTGACGCCCAAAGTCACTGTGCGCGCGACCGGCTTGCCGTCCTTGCCCAAAATCCAAACCTCGCCTTTGCCCGAGGCGATGGGATCGACCGGTGCGGTCGTCGCAACCGGCACGAACGACGTGACTTCGACCTGAGGCGTAAAGCGCAACGCGCCGTTCGGCACGCTCATCGCGTTCTTGGCCACCTGCACCACAATATCGGCGGTCGCCGTCATCCCGGGTTTCAGCAGCCCTTTGTTGTTGTCGACGCTCAAGACGCCTTGATACGTCACCACGTTCGACACGGTCTTCGCCGCGTTGCGCAGCTCGGACAGCTTGGCGTTGAACGTCTGCGCCGGATAGGCATCGACGGAGAATGTTGCGTCTTGGTTCAGCGCCACCTGCCCGATATCGGCCTCATCGATGTCGACGGTCAACTCAAGCCGCTTCAAGTCGGAGGCGATGACGAACATCTCCGGCGTCTGAAACCCCGCCGTCACGGTTTGTCCGCGCTCCACCTTGCGGTCGAGCACGATGCCGTCGATCGGCGATCGGATCGCGGCCTTCGCGAGATTGGCTTCGGTTTGATCGGATTGCGCGCGCGCACTGTTAAGCGTCGCCGCCGCCGCGTTGCGCGACGCCAATGCCGAATCATAAATCGATTGAGAGGCAAAACCCTTGTCGCGCAGCGCGCTCGCGCGCCGCAAATCGTTTTGCGCCTTGGCCAGATTCGCAGCCGCCTGTTCGACGCTTGCCCGCGTCTGCACCGCGCGCGCCTTCAGCTCGTCGGTGTTGATCCGCGCGATGATCTCGCCCTTTTTGACCTGGCTGTTGAAGTCGACGAGAATTTCGTCGACGCGCCCCGAAACCTCGGCACCGACCGTCACCTTGTCGATCGGCTGCAGCGTGCCGGTGGCGGTGACCAAGGCGCTGATGGTCGCGACCTCGGCTTTACCCTTGATGTATTCGGTCTCCTTGCCCGGCGTCAGCACCCACCACAGCGTGACGCCGATGACGGTCAACGCGATGAGGATCGCCCACCAGCGCCGCCACCACGGCGTCACGGCCTTGCCGACACCCAGAACCCGAGAAATGTCGCTCGGCGCGCTGGCGGTTCTAGAAGCAGTATCGTTCATCGCCCACACGCGCCAAATTACAGCGTCCCCGGGGCATATATAGGAACCGCGGCCAAATCGTTCAAACGATTGTTTGAACTATGTTAAGCTTGTGCAAATTAACGCTGAGAATAAGGGTCCACGGCATCGCGTATACCGTCGCCCAACACGTTGAACGCCAGCACAACGAGCACGACGGGAAGCAGCGGGATCAAAAGCCAGGGATAGAGTTCGACCGCGCTGATGTTCTGCGCCTCGTTGAGCAACACGCCCCAACTGACGACCGGCGCCCGTAAGCCCAACCCCAAGAACGACAACGCGGTTTCGCCCAAGATCATGCCCGGCACCGCAAGCGTGACGCTGGCGATCAAATGCCCCGAGAAATTCGGCAGCATGTGGCGGAACAAAACGCGCAACCTGCTTGCGCCCAAAAGCTCGGCGGCCACGACATAGTCCTCTTCGCGCAGTGACAGCACCTTTGCGCGCACCGCCCGCGCCAGTCCCGGCCAATCGAGCAAACCCAAGATCAGCGTGATGCCGAAATAGATCCAAATCGGCGACCAAGTCGCGGGCAGTGCCGCCGCCAACGCCATCCACAGCGGAAGTTCCGGTAGGGCCCGGAGCAGCTCGATCAGGCGCAAGATGCCGGCATCGATCCACCCGCCGAGATACCCCGCCAACCCGCCGAGCAGGCACCCCAGCACGAAACTGATCGCAACGCCGATCAAACCGATGGTCAGCGAAATTCGCGCGCCGTACATCACGCGGCTGAAGATGTCGCGACCCAAGCGATCGGTGCCGAAAATATGAAAACCGCCGCCCTCGACAGGGCAAACGAGATGAAAGCGCGCCTCGATCGAGTTCCAGAATTGGTATGAATCGCCTTCGCACAGGAACCGCAACGTCTCGACCTTGGTCGTGTCGGTCTCATACGAGCGCCGGAAAGAATCCAGATCGACTTTCGACGTGGTGCCATAGACGAACGGCCCGATGAACGCGCCGTCATGGAACCAATTCACGTCCGCCGGCGGCGCGAACAGCCTGTCGTTGTTGCGCGTTTCCGGCGCGTAAGGCGCGATGATCTCGACGAACGGCAGCGATCCGTACAGCACCACCAGAAAGATAAAAGACACGAACGCACTGCGCCGCCGCCACAAACGCTCGAGAAATCCGGGTGCTTCGAGCTTGGCCAGCGTCGCCGCGTCGATCGCATTCATCGCTCGAGTCTATAGCGCGCCCGAGCCCGGAAAAAATTCCAGATTCGCGCGCCTCGATTCCAAACTGGAATGCGCGGCACCCCGCTACCTGCCGAGAAACTCCCGCAGGCGCTGCGTCGCAGGCGCGGAGAGGACCTCGCTCGCCTTTCCTTCCTCGGCGATCTGGCCCTCGTGTAGGAAGATCGCGCGATGGGATACGTCGCGAGCAA
>JANOFM010000146.1:0-18646 GCA_031413635.1 Alphaproteobacteria bacterium
GCCGATTCACCGGCGGCGCTCGGCACCACGCTGTCGAAAGTGCTGAAGGGCTAGGTCGAGACAGGCAGCAACGCAGAGAAAAGACTGAAACGCAAAGCGCACCCAGACCACCAAACCGATTGCGCTCGATCTCCAAACTCCGGTTTTTTTTAGGCGCGAAGCGCCCCGTTCACTTCTTCTTCGTGTACTTCGTGCTCTTGGTGGTTCAACTTCTTCCTAAGGCGGCACTGAAACGACGCACCGATGGCAAACCCCCAAGCCAAAACCGCATCGAACGAAGCTCTCGAGGCAACGTCATTCCTCTATGGCGCCAACGCCGGCTTCGTCGAAGACATGCATGCGCGCTTTCAGGCCGATCCGAATTCGGTCGATGAAAGCTGGCGCACCTTCTTTGCCGGTATCGGAGAGCGCATGCCGGCCGCTCGTCGCCCATCCTGGGCCCGCACCGATTGGCCCGAACCCGAGGACGAAGTTACCCGCGCCTTGACCGCCGCCGCACCCTACGCGAAGCCGGAAGCCAAAGGTACCAAACTCGCGCTGCGCGACTCTGGTGTCCGCGAGCTGCAACAAACGCTCGCCCAACGCGCGCCCGCGCTGTCGCCGGAGGAAGAACGCCGCGCCGTTATCGACACCGTGCGCGCCACGCAAATGATCCGTGCCTATCGCGTGCGCGGCCATTTGGAAGCCGACCTCGACCCGCTTCAGCTGGCTAAGCGCGCGCCGCACCCCGAACTTCACCCCGAATCCTACGGCTTCGGCCCGGACGATCTCGATCGCCGCATCTATATCGACGGCATGTTGGGTCTCGAATATGCAACCGTCCGTCAGATGCTCGACATCCTGCGCAAGACCTATTGCGGCAATATCGGCATCCAGTTCATGCATATTGCCGAGCCGGAGGAAAAATCCTGGCTGCAACAGCGCGTCGAAGGCGCGGGCAAGGACATCACCTTCACGCCCGAGGGCAAGAAGGCGATCCTCTACAAGCTCATCGAAGCCGAAGGGTTCGAACGCTTCAGCGCGGTCAAATTCGTCGGCACCAAACGCTTCGGTCTCGATGGCGCCGAAGCCCTCATTCCGGCGCTTGAGCAAATCATCAAAGTCGGCGGCAAATTGGGCGCCAAGGAAATCTCGCTCGGCATGCCCCATCGCGGGCGCTTGAACGTGCTCGGCAACGTGATGGCAAAGCCCTATCGCGCCATTTTCCACGAATTCCAAGGCGGCACCTCGAACCCCGACGACGTCGGCGGCTCGGGCGACGTGAAATACCATCTCGGCGCTTCGTCCGACCGCGAATTCGACGGCAACAAGGTCCACCTCTCGCTCGCCGCCAACCCCTCGCATTTGGAAGCGGTCAATCCCGTCGTCCTCGGCAAGGTGCGCGCCAAACAGCACCAGTACAAAGACAAAACCGATCGCACGACCGTCATCCCCGTCCTGATGCACGGCGACGCGGCATTCGCGGGCCAGGGTGTCGTCGCCGAATGTTTCGCCATGTCGGGCACGAAGGGTTTCCGCACCGGCGGCACGATCCACGTCGTCGTCAACAACCAGATCGGCTTTACCACGGCGCCGATGCACTCTCGTTCCTCGCCCTATCCCTCCGACGTGGCCTTGATGGTTCAGGCGCCGATCTTTCACGCCAACGGCGACGACCCCGAAGCCGTCGTCTATTGCGCCCGCGTCGTCACCGAGTTTCGTCAGAAATTCCACAAAGACGTCGTGCTCGACATTTTTTGCTATCGCCGCTTCGGTCACAATGAAACCGACGAGCCGATGTTCACCCAGCCCGCGATGTACAAGGCCATCAAGGCGCATCAATCGACCCTGACGCTCTACGAAAAGCGCTTGCTCGCCGAAGGCACCATCACCGAGGCCGAACTCGCCGAAATGAAGGGCGCCTTCGAAAAGCGTTTGAATGATGCGCTCGAAGCCGCCTCCGGCTTCAAGGCCAACCGTGCCGACTGGCTTGATGGCGCGTGGGCCGGCATGGGACAAGCCGAAGGCGAAGAGCGCCGCGGCGATACGGCCTCCCCCATGGATCGGCTAAAGCGAGTCGGCGCCGTCATTTCGCGCGCGCCGGAAAAGATCAATCTGCACAAAACGGTCCAGCGCCAATTGCAGCAAAAGGCGCAGATGATCGAGACCGGTGACGGCATCGATTGGGCAACCGCCGAGGCGCTGGCCTTCGGAACGCTGCTCGATGAAGGCTTCCACGTCCGCTTGGAAGGTCAGGATTCAAGCCGCGGCACGTTCAGCCAACGCCACGCGGCGCTCGTCGATCAGATGACCGAGGAACGCTACCACCCGCTGCAAAACATTTCCGCGACCCAAGGCGAATTTGAAGTCATCGACTCGTTCCTCTCGGAAGAAGCCGCACTCGGTTTCGAATACGGCTACACGCTCGCCGAACCCAAGGCGTTGGTGTTGTGGGAGGGACAATTCGGCGACTTCGTCAACGGCGCCCAAGTCGTGATCGACCAATTCATCGTCTCGGGCGAACGAAAATGGCTTCGTATGTCCGGCCTCGTCATGCTGCTGCCGCACGGCTATGAGGGCCAGGGACCGGAACATTCCTCGGCCCGCCTCGAACGCTTCCTTCAGCTTTGCGCCGAGGACAACATTCAGGTCGGCAACATCTCGACCCCCTCGAATTATTTTCACGCCTTGCGCCGCCAGATCCATCGCAACTTCCGCAAGCCGCTGATCTTGATGACGCCCAAATCGCTGCTGCGTCACAAGCGTTGCGTCTCGAAACTGTCGGAGATGGGTCCGGGCACCTCATTCCATCGCGTGCTGCACGACGACGCGCAAACCAATCCGGGTTCGACGGTCAAGATCGCGCCCGACGGCAAGATCCGCCGCGTCGTGCTCTGTTCCGGCAAGGTCTATTACGATCTGCTGGAAGAACGCGAAAAGCGCGGGCTGGATGACGTCTATCTCATGCGCATCGAACAATTCTATCCCTTCCCCGCGCGCTCGCTCGTCACCGAACTCGGCCGCTTCAAACAGGCCGATATGGTCTGGGCACAGGAAGAACCGAAGAACATGGGCGCTTGGACATTCATGGAACCCAATCTCGAATGGGTGCTAAACCGCATCGGCGCCAAAACCCCGCGCGCGCATTATGTCGGCCGCCCGGCGGCCGCATCGCCCGCCGCCGGACAAATGAGCCGCCACCTCGCGGAATTGAAAACGCTTCTCGATGAGGCGTTGACGATATGATTCTAATATTTTCATCCCGGCTCACTGATTTTTCCAACAAAACTGCGCTTCGGGAAAAGTTGCTTTCGGGATGACAAACTAAGTTTCAAAGCTATATGCCTGCCGCAGAGGAATGAGGCTTAAATGACGACCGAAATTCGCGTGCCCGGCCTGGGCGAGTCCGTCACGGAGGCGACCGTCGCCAAATGGTTGAAGCAACCGGGCGAGGCCGTGCGCATCGACGAGCCGCTGGTCGAACTGGAAACCGACAAGGTCACGGTCGAAGTTCCCTCGCCGAGTGCGGGCGTGCTCTCCGAAATCCGCGTCCAAGCCGGAACCGCGATCGCCGTCGGCGGGCTGCTCGGCATGATCGGTGAAGGCGCCGGCGCGGGTCTGCCGCCAAAGCCGCAACCCCTACCGCAGTCCGCGCCGGCGCCGGCCCCGCCGGCACGTACCGCCGCCGCGCCCGCGCCGGTTATGAGCCCCGCCGCGCGCAAAATCTCCGAAGAGAACAAGCTCGCCCCCGCAGCGATCCCGGCCTCGGGCCGCGACGGCCGCGTCACCAAGGGCGACGTGTTAAGCGCCATCGAAGCCCGCGCCAACGAACCGCGTCCCGTCTACATGCCGTCCGCGGGTCCACGCGCGCGAGGCACAAGCGAAGAACGCGTGCCGATGACGCGCCTGCGCCGCACCATCGCGCTGCGCCTGAAGGAAGCGCAAAACACCGCTGCCATGCTCACGACCTTCAACGAGGTCGACATGTCGCAAATCATGCATTTGCGCGCCGCACACAAAGATAGCTTCGAAAAGCGCAACGGCGTACGCCTCGGCTTCATGAGCTTCTTTATCAAAGCCTGCGTTATCGCGCTTAAAGAGATCCCCTCGGTAAACGGCGAGATCGAAGGTGACGACATCGTCTACAAGAACTATTACGACATCGGCGTCGCGGTCGGCACCGAACGCGGCCTTGTCGTGCCGGTCTTACGCGAAGCCGATCATCTCTCCTTCGCCGACGTCGAAAAACGCATCAACGATTTCGGCCTGCGCGCCCGCGACAACAAATTGAAACTGGAAGAACTCCAAGGCGGCACGTTCACAATCTCGAACGGCGGCGTCTACGGTTCTCTGATGTCGACCCCCATCCTCAACGTGCCGCAATCGGGCATTTTGGGCATGCACAAGATCGAACAGCGCCCGGTCGCCATCGACGGCAAAGTCGAAATCCGCCCCATGATGTACCTGGCGCTCTCCTACGATCACCGCATTGTCGACGGCAAGGAAGCGGTCACGTTCCTCGTGCGCGTCAAAGAATGCCTCGAAGCGCCGGAACGCCTCGTCCTCGAAATGTAGAGAAGAAAAAATGAGCGATCTCTACGACGTCGTCGTCATCGGCGGCGGCCCCGGCGGTTACAACGCTGCCATCCGTGCCGGCCAAGTCGGCAAGCGCGCGCTATGCATCGAAAAGCGCGGCCGCCTCGGCGGCACCTGCCTCAACGTCGGCTGCATTCCATCGAAGGCGTTGTTGCGCGTCTCCGAAATGTACGAAGAAGCAAAAGATCACTACCCGGCACTCGGTATCAAAACGAACGGCGTCGGTTACGACCTCGCAGCCATGATGGCGCACAAAGACAAAACCGTCGACGGCCTGACCAAAGGCGTCGAATTCCTTTTCAAAAAAAATAAGGTCGAATACGCAGTCGGCGCCGGCGCCTTCGCGGGCGGCAACCGCGTCGAAATCAAAGCGAACGACGGCACGACGCGCATCGTCGAAGGCAAAGCCATCATCATCGCGACGGGCTCCGAGCCCATGCCGCTCCCCGGCGTCGCGGTCGACGAGAAAACCGTCGTCTCGTCCACCGGCGCCCTCACGCTCGAAACCGTACCCAAGCGCTTGCTCGTCATCGGCGGCGGTTACATCGGCCTCGAAATGGGGTCGGTCTGGCGCCGCCTGGGTAGCCAGGTCACCGTTGTCGAATTCCTTGATCGCATCACGCCGGGCCTCGACGGCGAGGTCGGCAAGACCTTCCAGCGCATCCTCGCCAAGCAAGGCATGACGTTTAAACTCGGCATGAAAGTCGTCGGCGTCGAACGCAAAGGCGGCGCACTGCAAGTTTCGATCGAACCCGCCGCCGGCGGCCCGCGCGAGACCATCGAAACCGACATCGTCCTCTCCTCGATCGGCCGCCGTCCCTTCACGGAAGGTTTGGCTCTCGACAAAGTCGGCCTCAAAACCGACAACAAGGGCCGCATCTCCGTCGACAAGCACTATGCGACGGCGGTTGCGGGCATCTACGCCATCGGCGACGTCATCGAAGGTCCGATGCTGGCGCACAAAGCCGAAGACGAAGCCGTAGCCTGCGCCGAAATCATCGCCGGCCAAGCAGGCCACGTGAACTACGATGCCATTCCCGCCGTCGTCTACACCCATCCCGAAGTCGCCACCGTCGGAAAAACCGAAGAAGAATTGAAGGCCGCCGGCATCGTCTACAAAACCGGCAAGTTCCCCTTTAGCGCCAACGCGCGCGCCCGCGCCAATTCATCGACCGACGGCTTCGTCAAAATCCTCGCCGACGCAAAAACCGATCGCGTCTTGGGCGTCCACATGATCGGCCCCGAAGTCGGCAACATGATCGCCGAAGCAGCGCTTGCCATCGAATTCCAAGCCGCCGCCGAAGACATCGCCCGCACCAGCCATGCTCACCCAACGTTGTCAGAGGCCATCCGCCAAGCCGCCCAAGGTGTCGGCGGTTGGACGATGCAGATGTGAGCAGGCCGGTCTGCAAAACGCTCACCGTCTCCGTCCGCCGCGCCCGCGCCGAAGAACTCCAAACCTGCGCCGAACTGTATGAGCGCAGCGGCAACGCGGCTTTCGCCTGGCGCCCGAAGAACTGGTTCCGTGCCGCCGACTTCCTGCGCTTCACGAAATCCGAAGAAGTCTACGTCGCCGTCGCCGGCGGTGCGATTCTAGGAATCATGGCCTTCTACCGCCCGCAAAACTTCATCCACTGCCTCTACATTGATCCAGCAGCCCAAGGCTTCGGTATCGGCTCGGCGCTGATCGAGTGCGCCGACAACATCTCTGGCGGCCCCCTCGCCCTCAAAGTCGATGAAGCCAACACCCGCGCCCGCGCCTTCTACGACCGCCATGGCTTCCGCCCCAACGGCGAAATCGGCATCGACCACGGCATCCACTGGCTCCGGATGACAAAGTTCGGCTAACATGCACAAAGGCGCCACGCACGCGCCGCCTCATCGCCCGACCATGTACTCGATCAATGTCACGCCTGACGCATATCGCGTCGAATCGAAAAGCTGCAACTTGATCGGCTCGTCGAGGTTTTCAAACAACGGCACGCCACCTCCCAGCAGCACGGGGTTGAGCTTGATCGCCAACCTGTCGATGCGGCCATGACTCATCAAATACCCCGCAAACGCGCCGCCGCCGCAGAGATAGATGTCGCCGCCGGGTGCCGCCCGAAGCGCGTCAACCGCATCGAGCCAGTTGTCGCGCACAACCTCGACGTCCGAAATGGCGGGGACGACAAGCGAGCGCGAAAAGATGTGATGCGTCATATGCGGATAGGCGCGCTGGCCGGGTTTGAGTCCGAACGCGTAGCCGAACTCGTACGTGCGCCGCCCCATCAGCACAGTTTCGTAGCCCTTCAAGCGTTCCAAATAGGCGTCGACGTGATCGCCTTCGTTTGAGAACGCCGAAATGTCGCCGCCATCGGCCGCAATGTAACCGTCCAGCGTTGCTGCAACGTCGTAAACGATCCTGCGCATAGTCGTTTTACCTCCGCCGCGCCCGCGGATGCGCGCTCTCGTAAACCTTCAGCAGATGCGTCTCATCGACCGCCGTATAACGCTGCGTCGTGGACAAGGATGCGTGCCCCAGCAATTCTTGGATCGCGCGTAATTCTCCGCCCGCGGCCAACAGATGCGTCGCGAATGCGTGCCGCAACGCATGCGGTGTCGCGCTTTCCGGCAACCCGAGCGAGCGCCGTAGCAGTTGCATCAATCCTTGCACGATGCGCGGGTGCAGCCGCTTCCCGCGCTTGCCGAAAAACACCGGGCCACTACGCCCTTCGTCGAACGGACACAGCTTCACATATTCTTCGATCGCATCGCGCGCCTCGGGCAGCACCGGCACCACACGCTGCTTTTGGCCTTTGCCGGTGATGACCAGCGCCTCCGGCAACGGCAACGCCTCGCGGTTCAAACCCAACGCTTCCGAAATGCGCAACCCCGCGCCGTAGAGCAGCGTCAACACGGCGACGTTGCGCGCCGCGATCCACGGATCGCTACCCATCAATTCCGCCTCGTCGATCAACGCTTCCGCGCCCGCGATCGACACCGGCTTCGGAACCCCCGGCGGCAGCTTC
Source organism: Alphaproteobacteria bacterium (assembly GCA_031413635.1). Classification (GTDB taxonomy): domain Bacteria; phylum Pseudomonadota; class Alphaproteobacteria; order Micropepsales; family Micropepsaceae; genus SZUA-430. Next base: position 7,587 of record JANOFM010000146.1, read on the forward strand.
GGCGGCCGCACACGCCGAATCGCGACGTTCTCGACGTGACCTTGCTTCTGCAAAAACATATAGAAGGTGCGCAACGCCGACACCGCCCGCGCCACGCCGCGCGCGCCCAATCCATCTTCGCGGCGCAGCGCCAACCACCCACGCACATCCGAAGGCGACACATCGCCCAGCGCCGCCAGATCGACCGCCTCGCCGCGATGCGTCTGCAAAAAATCTAAGAAATCGCCGACGTCATACGTGTACGCCTCGACGGTCAGCGGCGACAAACGCCGCACATGCCCCATCTGCTCCCGCCAAGCCTTGAGCGCCCCGGCGCCGTCCATGGCACGCCACCCCTTTCGTCATGGCCGGGCTTGACCCGGCCACCCCGTTCTCACGCGATAGCGCGATAGAGATTCAGCTTCACCACGAAGACACGAAGAACACAAAGGCTCACGAAGGTCTTTGTGAGCCTTTGTGTTCTTCGTGTCTTCGTGGTGAATAAACTGAGTCACCGTCACGCTATCACGTGAGAACGGGGTGGCCGGGTCAAGCCCGGCCATGACGAACTTGGATGTAGCGTAGACCACTTACTTCCGCGGCACCGTCTGACCCGTCTTCGCCCAATCGGCGAGAAACATCGCCAGCCCCTTCTCCGTCAGTGGGTGCTCGATCAACTGCTTGAACACGGCTGGCGGCACGGTCGCCACATCGGCGCCCGCTTTCGCGGCTTGCGTCACATGCACCGGATGGCGGATCGACGCCGCCAGAATCTCCGTCGGCAGATCGGGATAGTTGTCGTAGATCTGGCGAATCTCGCGGATCAGCTCCATCCCGTCTTGGCCCACGTCGTCGAGCCGCCCGACGAACGGCGACACGAACGTCGCCCCCGCTTTCGCCGCCAGCAACGCCTGGTTCGCCGAAAAGCACAGCGTCACGTTGACCATCGTATCCTCGTCGGTCAGCGTCTTGCACGCCCGCAAGCCCGCCCACGTCAACGGCACCTTGACCGCGATATTGTCGGCGATTTTCGCCAGCGCGCGGCCCTCGGCGATCATACCGTCGGCATCCGTCGCGGTGACCTCCGCGCTCACCGGCCCTTCGACGAAATCGCAAACCTCGCGCAAAACATCGAGAAAATTGCGTCCGGATTTGGCGATCAGTGACGGGTTCGTCGTTACACCGTCGACCAATCCGAGGGCCGAAAGGTTCTTAAGCTCGCCGACATCGGCCGAATCGATGAAGAATTTCATGGGATGCGCTTGACCTTGTGATCGTGATAAGCGGCACCATAACCCATGGTCACCGAAGCCGGACATCAAATCGCGCACGCGCCTGTGGAAGGCGCCACCGTCGGCGTGTTGGTGCCGCGCCCGCTCAAAGGCGCGCTCGACTACCGCGTGCCGCAAGGCATGCGCCTCGCGCGCGGCGATATTGTCGAGGTTCCGCTCGGCCGCTCCGGCACCTCGCTCGGCGTCGTCTGGGGCCCGGGCGAGGGCAAGTTCGAATTCGCAAGACTGAAGGTGATCGAACGCCGCTTCGATGTGCCGTCGCTCGACGAAAATCTCCTGCGCTTCCTCGCTTGGGTCGCGAACTACGTGCTCTCGCCGCCGGGCGCGATCCTCGACCTCGTGCTGCGCGTGCCCGAAGCGCTCGAGCCCGAACGCGAACGCAAAGCCGTTCGCCTCGGCGCGCAAGCACTCGCCAAAGCGACGGCGGCGCGCGCCCGCGTGCTCGAAATCGCCGCCGACGGCCTCGCCCGCAAACTCGGTGAACTCGCCGAATTAGCCGGCGTCACGACGCAGGTCGTCAAGGGTCTCGTCAAACTGCGCGTCCTCGAAGAGGTGACGCTGCCCCCGCTCGGCGCCGGCACGCAACCCGATCCCGCCTGGGCCGGCCCCACGCTGTCGACGGCGCAATCGAACGCCGCAGCACACATGATCAAAGCGGTTCGCGCGAAGAAGTTTTCGGCCAGCCTGCTCGACGGCGTCACCGGTTCGGGCAAGACGGAAGCCTATTTCGAAGCCGTCGCGGCGGCGTTGCAAGCAGGCCGCCAATCGCTGATCTTATTGCCCGAAATCGCGCTCACGGTGCAGTTCCTCGAACGCTTCGCCAAACGCTTCGGCGTGCGCCCCGCCGAATGGCATTCCGACCTAACGCAAGGCAAGCGCCGCCGCACTTGGCGCGCCGTGATGTTGGGCGAAGCGCGCGTCGTCGTCGGCGCGCGCTCGGCGCTGTTCCTGCCGTTCAAGGAACTCGGCCTCATCGTCGTCGATGAGGAACACGACACCGCGTTCAAGCAAGAAGAAGGCGTCGTCTACCACGCGCGCGACATGGGCGTCGTCCGTGCACGGATGGAAGACTGTCCCATCGTCCTGAGTTCGGCCACCCCCTCGCTCGAAACTTGGATCAACGCCGAAACCGGACGCTACACGCGTCTGCACCTGCCCGAACGCCACGGTCGCGCAAAGCTACCCGACGCAACGTTGATCGACATGCGGCGCGAGGAAACACCCGCAGGCGATTTCCTCTCCCCCTCGCTGACGAATGCGGTTATCGAAACGCTGGCGCAAGGCGAACAGGCGATGCTGTTCCTCAACCGCCGCGGCTTCGCCCCTCTGACGTTATGCAAAGCCTGCGGCCACAAAATGGGCTGCCCGCGTTGCACCTCGTGGCTCGTTGAGCATCGCTACAAGCGCAAACTCGTCTGCCACCATTGCGGTTACGACCGCAATGCGCCCACCTCATGCCCCGAATGCAAAACGGCGGGCGCCTTCATCGCCTGCGGCCCCGGCGTCGAACGTGTGGCGGAAGAGGTGAAGCTCAAATTCCCCAACGCCCGCGCCAACATCGCCTCCAGCGACACGATGAGCGGCCCGCGCCAAATCCAGGCCGCCATCGAAGCGATCGCCAACCACGAAGTCGACATTCTGATCGGCACGCAAATCGTGGCCAAGGGCCACAACTTCCCGATGCTCACCCTCGTCGGCGTCGTCGACGCGGATTTGGGGCTCGAAGGCGCCGACCCGCGCGCCCGCGAACGCACGTTTCAATTGCTGCATCAAGTCTCCGGCCGCGCCGGGCGGGCGGAGCGCCCTGGCCGCGTCTTGATCCAAACCAGCGACCCGGCGCACCCGGTGCTCAAGGCCATCGCCTCCGGCGACCGCGACGCCTTCTACGCCGTCGAATGGGGCAAGCGCGAAGCGGCCGGCCTGCCGCCCTTCGGCCGCCTTGCCGCCCTCATCTTGTCGGGCCGCAAAGAACAACAAGTTCACGAAGCCGGCCAAATGCTCGCGGCCTGTGCCCCCGACGCCAAAGGCGTCCAAGTCTGGGGCCCGGCCCCCGCACCGCTCGCGCTCATCCGTGGCCAAACCCGCCAACGCCTCGCAGTCCACGCCGATCGTACCGTGAATATCCAAGCCTACCTCCGCGCCTGGCTCGACCCGGTGAAGTTGCCGGGCGGCGTGTCGCTGACCGTCGATGTCGATCCGCAGAGTTTTCTTTGACAGCAGGCCGACGCCGCCGCACGGCGAAACCTCGGCTTGGTGTCGGTTGATTTTAGCGGTCGGCGCCCCAACTTTCTTGCGCAATGACATCGCCACCGCCGATCGCGTCGGACGCCGATGCCCGCCCAAGCTGTCGCCGTCATGCATTGGTGCTCGTCAATCCGAACGCGCGCGGCGGTAACGCTCGCCTCGACGAAGCGTTCGCCGTACTTGCGCGCGGCGGCATCGACGTGACGATCGAGCAATTCTCCTCGCGTGCCGAGGTTTCGCCCGACATCGTGCGCCGCAAGGACGGCATCGACCTTGTCGTCGTGTGCGGCGGCGACGGAACCGTGAACGCTGCCGCGCAAGGTCTCGTCGATACCGGCCTCCCGTTCGGAATTCTGCCGATGGGTACCGCGAACGACCTCGCGCGCACCCTGGCCGTTCCGCTTGATCTCGCGCAGGCAGCATCGGTGATCGTCTCGGGGCGCGTGCGGCGCATCGACCTAGGCGACGTAAACGGACATTTGTTTTTCAACGTGGCAAGCCTGGGCCTGAGCGCCGATCTCGCGCGCGGCCTTTCACGGGAAACGAAGCGCCGCTGGGGACGCCTTGGCTACGCACTGGCGGCGGTGAAGGCCTTGATCGCGGCGCGGCCGTTTAACGCCTCGATCGTCATGAAGACCGGCGAGGTACGGGTGAAGACCCTGCAGATTGCCGTCGGCAACGGCCGGCACTACGGCGGCGGTTCCATCGTCGAGGCCTCGGCCGCGATCGATGACGGTCATCTGGATCTCTACAGTCTCGAAGTGTCGAGCGTTTGGACGCTCGCCCTCATGTTCCCGGCATTCAGGCGCGGCGTCCACGGCGCCTGGCGCGAAGTGCGTACCGCACGCTGCACCGAGTTCGAGGTTCGCACCCGCAGGCCTCGCCCCATCAACACCGACGGCGATTTGGTCACGTTTACGCCGGCGCGATTCACGATCTACCCCGGCGCGATCTCGGTGTTCGCCCCGCCGTCTTGACGCATCAGTCCGTCGCACCGGACTCGCGCCAGGCCTGCTTGTGAAATTTCGCGATCTGCCGGCGCAAATCGACTTCGTTCGTTGGGCGGCTGGCTGTCGCAAGGTCGCTCGAAAGTTTTGCGACGATGTCGGCGTCGCCCGGCACTTCGAAATCGGCGCGATGCAGTTCGCGCGCATAAGCCGTCAAAGCCTCTCCGCTCTTGCCCATCAAGCGGCCCGCCCACAGGCCGAGCAAAATGTTTCGCCGCGCGATGACGGCGTTGCGGGTCTCGCCGTCGATGCACCACGGATCGTCGGCGTCCGAAGGTGCGTCGATCCGCTCTGGTTCGCGGGTTGTCATGCTTCACCTCCTCGTTGCGCGGTGCCTTCCACCACCACGGCTTTGCGCGTTCTCCACAGACTGTAAGCCACGCCCGCGGCCAGGATCGCAAACGTGACCGACAGCGAAAGGATCTGCGGAAATTTGTCCAGCCCCATGAGATCCGCGACGAAAATCTTGGAACCGATGAAGATCAACAGAGCCGAAAGCGCGTATTTCAGATAGTGGAAACGATGGACCATCGCGGCAAGCGCGAAGTAGAGCGCGCGCAAACCCAGGATCGCGAAAATGTTCGATGTATACACGATGAAGGGGTCCGTCGTGATGGCGAAGATCGCCGGCACGCTGTCAACGGCGAAGATCACGTCGGCCACTTCGATCAGCACGAGTGCCAGAAACAACGGCGTGACGAACAGAACGGTTTTGCCCGCGGCGTTCGGCTTGCGCACGAAGAAGCGTTCGCCGTGCAGGTCTTCCGTCACGTTGAAGCGCCGCTTCATCCATCCGATAAGCGGATTGGCGCCCACATCGTAGGTCTTGTCCGCCATCAGGAACATTTTGATGCCGGTGAAGATCAGGAATACGGCGAAGACGTAGAGCAGCCACGAGAACTCGGCGACCAATGTCGCTCCCAGGCCTATCATGATCGCCCGCAACAGGATGACGCCCAGAATGCCCCAGAACAGGACGCGATGCTGATACTTCTGGGGTATCGCGAAATAGCTGAAAATCATGGCGATAACGAAGACGTTGTCCATCGCTAGCGTTTTTTCGACCACGAAACCGGTCATGTATTCCATGCCGGATTGGGCTCCCAGATAGCTCCACACCCAGACGCCGAACAGCACGCCCATCAAAATGTAGCCGGCCGATAGCCCCAGGCTTTCGCGCACGCCGATGACGTGATTGTCGCGATGCAGCACACCCAGATCGAAGACCAGCAGTGCCGCGACGATGGTGATGAAGGCCGACCACATCCACAGCGGCTTGCCCAAGAAATCGGCAAATAGGAATTCCATGTGACCCCGAACCGCCGATGTGATCGACATGGCAATCCGACATCGCGAAAGCTCGGCGTCGCTTCCACCAGAGGGGCCCGGATCTCATCCACATGGGGCGGGACGACTTCGTTACAAGGTGGCTGCTGCCCGAAAATCGCGTCCGGCGAACTTGAAAATTAGCGGAAGTGTCGTATTTGGGCGCCGGGGACGTTAACGTGCGCCAAATCTGGCGCCGTTCAGCAACAGGGTAATCATGCCAAAAGGCGCAAGGTTCATCGAGAGACTGAGAGTCTTCATCGAGTCGGATGGCTTCACACGCTTCGTCATGGCGCTGATTGTGGCGAACGCCGTCACCTTGGCGCTTGAAACCTCCGCCTCGGTGATGGCCGCGGTCGGGCCCGCGTTATTGCTGTTCGATACGCTTGTACTCAGTGTTTTTGTGATTGAACTCGCCCTGAAACTCGCCGTCTATCGATGGCGCTTTTTCACGTCGGGGTGGAATGTCTTTGACCTGCTCATCGTCACCATCGCGCTCTTGCCGGCCTCCGGGCCGCTCTCCGTCTTGCGGGCGCTGCGCATTTTGCGCGTTTTGCGGCTAATCTCGCTTCTGCCCCAGATGCGCCGCGTGGTGGAGGCCTTGCTCCATTCGCTGCCCGGCATGGCCTCGATCGTCATGCTGCTCGGCGTTGTGTTCTTCGTCAGCGCCGTTGTGACGACGAAACTGTTCGGCACCGCTCATCCCGCCTATTTCGGCACGCTCGGCGAATCGCTGTTTACGCTCTTTGCCGTTATGACGCTCGAAGGCTGGGCCGATGTTGCGCGACAAGTTCAGGCCACTCACCCATATGCCTATTTGTTCTTCGTCCCCTTTATCATCATCTCGGTCTTCGCCGTGCTTAACCTCTTCATCGCCGTGCTCACGAACTCGATGCAGGAAATGCAAAGGGTCGAGCTGCAGGCGGAAGAAGCGCTCACCGCCCGCCAAAGCGGCGTATTGTTGGCCGAACTCGCATCGCTGCGCGAGGAAGTCTCGGCGTTGCGCAAGACCATCGTTGCGCGCGGTCGCGAGGAAACGGTTCCCTGAACTAACCGACGAAAAAGATGATGAACGCCACGATCAACGCGAACAGCGCCACCGCCTCGGTGAGCGCGAACGCAAGATATCCCACCGGTTGCATCTTGTCGCTGGCCGACGGGTTGCGCGCCACGCCGTCGAGCCACGATCTGAATATGCCGCCCAGCGCCAAAGCGACCGCGGCCAGCGGCAGCAGCGCAAGCGCGGTCGCCAAGTACTTTACCCCATCATCTGTCATCAACATCTCCCGCGACGGTTATCATGTCGCCGTTTCCGTGCGTCGGCTTCAATGGGCGTGTATCGCATCGCGCAAGTACATGGTGCTGATCAGCATGAAAATGTAGGCCTGAATGCAAACAATCACGATTTCAAATCCGTAGAGCACGACCATCACGGTAAGCGGCAATAGCGAAGCCGCCACCCCTGCGGCACCCATCGCCTCGACGAGCATGGCGCAAAAATCGGCAAACAGTTTCACCATCACGTGCCCTGCGAAAATATTGGCAAATAAGCGAAAGCCCAGCGTGACCGGCCGGAACAGATAGGAAATGACCTCCACCAGGATCAGAACCGGCGCGATGAAAAGCGGCACACCGGGTGGCAAGAACATTCGAAAAAAGCCCAGCCCGTGCGTTCGAAACGCGATCATGTTGACATAAACGAAAACAGTGAGCGCCAGCGCCAAAGTCACAACGAGATGGCTGGTGAACGTCTCCTTGATCGGTGTAAGTCCCAACAGCGTTCCAAAGAGCACGAAGACGAACATTGAGAAAATGAAAGGAATCGCAGGGCGCCCCTCCGGGCCGGCGAAACGCTCGACGGTGTCGGCGACGATCGAATAGATCCACTCGGCGCTCGCTTGCAATCGACCGGGAACGACCGCGCGTTTGCGCATCGCAACGATGAGATATGTCGTGAAAATCGCCACCGTCGTGACTTTGGCGAGCGAGCCATAAGTGAACGAAATGTCCGCACCGAGAAACTGTATCGGCATAATGACGTCGGCTTCGAACTGGCTCAACGCGTAGGGCAGGTGTTTTTCCAGAGCAGACACCGTCGATCTCCGTCACCCGCCGTGGAACTCAACGCCAGCACTTGGAGGCGGCTTCGCTGATTTCAAGGGCTCCCGTCAATCTCGCGCGCAAATCGGGTGCGTAGCCGTTGAAAGCGCGACGCACGCTCCTAGTTCGGGTGACGGACTTGCTGCATCCGAAGGAGGCGTCTGAATGTCGAGTGTGTTTCGCTTCGGTGCCGGCATTCTCGTTGCCGCATGGACGCTGTTGTGCGTCCTGGCTTATGTGCTCGTCGAAGTTCTGGGCGAAGCATTTGTAGGACAGGCGTCGTTGGTTCTCGGTTCGACGCTAGGTTCCCTTCTCGGCTATCTGCACGACCTCGGAATGATCCTTCTCGTGCTTGTGTGGGTCGCGGTCGCCTGGGTGATTTGGACGGTTGGCCGCGCGCTTGGCGGACAGAATCGGCGCCGAGGTTGAAATCCGCCCCATGCTCACTCGCGCACCCGGCTCGGTTCGACTCGCCGCAGGGCAGTACGACCAGGCACCGATCAGACTCGGGACTGAGACATTCCGCGCCCCCGCGTCATGTTGCGCTGCACTGGACCCTATGGTAGACCCCGCGCGCGGCATCGCAAGGGGTGGATTTCGCGCCGCCTCACAAGCTAAAACAGTCGCAAATTCAATGGCTTAAGCCTCGCCGAGCCTTCGGCGTTTTCGAGGCCTAAGCAGCCCTTTGTCCGGAGTGCTTCAAACCGTGGAAAGCGAAAACGTTTCGGTGTCGGGACTGACGGGTCGGTACGCCACCGCCTTGTTCGAACTCGCGCAGGAATCGAAGTCGCTCGACGCCGTCGCTACCGACCTCGCCCGCGTCAAAGCGCTCCTAGTCGGCAGTGCCGATCTCGCTCGCCTCGTGCGCTCGCCGGTGTTCTCGCGCGACGAACAGGGCAGGGCGATGGGCGCGGTCCTCGACCGCTTGAACGTCAGTACACTGACCAAAAATTTCGCGGGCCTGCTCGCGCAAAAACGCCGCCTCTTCGCGCTCCCGGGAATCATCACGGCGTTCAATTCGCTCGTCGCCAAACAGCGCGGCGAAATGTCGGCCGAAGTCACCAGCGCCCAAGCGCTCAAGCCCGCGCAAGTGACCGCGCTTGCCGGCACGCTCAAAGACGCGCTGAAGCGCGAAATTCGCATCACCCAAACGGTCGATCCGACTCTTCTCGGCGGTCTCGTCGTCAAAGTCGGTTCGCGCCAAATCGATTCCTCACTCAAGTCAAAGCTCGTGCGTCTCGAACGCGCGATGAGAGGCGCTTAAGAGAACCATGGATATCCAAGCCGCAGAAATTTCCGCCATCCTAAAGACCCAAATCAAAAACTTCGGCGTCGAAGCCGAAGTCAGCGAAATCGGCCAAGTCCTCTCGGTCGGCGACGGCATCGCGCGCATCCACGGCCTCGACAAGGTTCAGGCCGGCGAAATGGTCGAGTTCCCGGGCGGCATTAAGGGCATGGCGCTGAACCTCGAAGCCGACAATGTCGGCGTCGTGATTTTCGGCAACGACCGCGACATCAAAGAAGGCGACACCGTCAAGCGCACGGGCTCGATCGTCGACGTTCCGGTCGGCAAGGGCCTGCTCGGTCGCGTCGTCGATCCGCTCGGCAATCCGCTCGACGGCAAGGGTCCGATCGCCTCGACCGAACGCCGCCGCGTCGACGTCAAGGCGCCGGGCATCATTCCGCGCCGCTCGGTGCACGAACCGATGCAGACGGGCCTCAAGTCCGTTGACTCGCTCATCCCCGTCGGCCGCGGCCAGCGCGAGCTCATCATCGGCGACCGCCAAACCGGCAAGACCGCGATCGCGCTCGACACCATCATCAATCAAAAGGGCGTCAACGCCACCGGCGACGAAAAGCAAAAGCTCTATTGCATCTACGTCGCCATCGGCCAAAAGCGTTCGAACGTCGCGCAAATCGTCAAGACGCTCGAACAGTTCGGCGCCATGGAATACACGATCGTCGTCGCCGCCACCGCGTCCGATCCCGCCCCGCTGCAATTCCTCGCGCCGTTCGCCGGCTGCACCTTCGGCGAATTCTTCCGCGACAACGGCATGCACGCCGTTATCATCTATGACGATTTGTCCAAGCAAGCCGTCGCCTATCGCCAAATGTCGCTGCTGCTGCGCCGCCCGCCCGGCCGCGAAGCCTATCCCGGCGATGTGTTCTATCTTCACTCCCGCCTGCTCGAACGCGCCGCGAAACTGAACGACGCCAACAAGGGCGGCTCGCTCACCGCGCTGCCCATCATCGAGACCCAGGCCAACGACGTCTCGGCTTATATTCCCACGAACGTCATCTCGATCACCGACGGCCAAATCTTCCTCGAAACCGAATTGTTCTATCAGGGCATCCGCCCGGCGGTAAACGTCGGCATCTCGGTCTCGCGCGTCGGTTCCTCGGCGCAGATCAAGGCGATGAAGCAAGTCGCGGGCACGATGAAGTCCGACCTCGCGCAATACCGCGAAATGGCGGCCTTCGCGCAGTTCGGCTCCGACCTCGACGCGGTGACGCAGCGTCTGCTCAATCGCGGCTCGCGCCTCACCGAATTGCTCAAGCAACCGCAATACGCGCCCTTCCCGGTCGAAGAGCAGGTCGTCTCGATCTATGCCGGCACGCGCGGCTATCTCGACAAGCTGCAAGTCGGCCAGATCGGCAAGTTCGAACAGGAACTGCTGCAGAAAATCCGCGCCGGCCATAAAGACATCCTGGACGGCATCCGCAAGGAAAAGGCGCTGACGCCCGACATCGAAGCCAAACTGAAGTCGGTTCTCGAATCCCACGTCAAAAGCTTCGCGTAGGATCGGATGCCGAGCTTAAAGGATCTCAGAAACCGCATCGCCAGCGTGAAGTCGACGCGCAAGATCACGCGCGCCATGCAGCTTGTCTCGGCATCGAAACTCAAACGCGCCCAAGAAGCCGCCGAAGCAGCCCGCCCCTATGCCGAAAAAATGCAGGGCGTGCTGGCGAACCTCGCCGCAAGCGTCGGCACCCAAGCCGGCGCGCCGAGACTTCTGGCCGGCACCGGGCGCGACGACCGGCATTTGCTGGTGGTGATGACCGCCGACCGCGGCCTCTGCGGCGGCTTCAACACCAACATCGTCAAGCTCGC
>JANOFM010000147.1:0-5965 GCA_031413635.1 Alphaproteobacteria bacterium
GGCGGTCCAGCTTGCGACGGCGATCTGGTGGGCGTCCGGCATCGACAGCACGGTGTCCCGTCTTGACGGCTCGACCGTGACAGCCGAGCGCATCGGCAAGCTTGAGACAAAAGTCGACCAGATGAAAGAGACCAACGGCAAGCTTGAGACTGCTATCAACGAACTTGTGCGCGAGCTTCGGCGCAATCCGTAACCCCGCGCGTCGGGCATCCTAATAGGCGCGCACCATTTCAACGAAGGAGAACCACATGAACGGCACCACACTCTGGTGGCAGAGCAAAACCGTGTGGGGCGCGATCATCGCGCTCCTTGCCGGCGCTGCCACGCTCGCAGGCGTGAAGCTCGACGCAACGCTTCAGGATCAGCTCGCGGAGCTACTCGTCGGCGTCGGCAACATCGTCGGTGGCGCGCTGGCTTGGTATGGCCGCGTGAAGGCCAAGACTGCAATCTCGTCCAACGTGCTGACCAAGTGACGTGCTCGGATTTGGCGAGAAGAAGCCGCAACTACCGGCGCTGCTGACGACGGAGATCGTGTTTACCCGGTCCGTCATACATTCGTGCGCCCAGGCCAGCATTCGCGCGATCAACGAATCGCTTGGCGTCAACGAACTAGACCTTGCCGACGAATACCTCGCGACAGAGGACGGCAAGGCGCTCATGCGGGGGCTGAAGGGCTACGCGCTATTCGCGCTCGCCAAAACAATCTGACAAGGAGAAACGATTTGAGAACCATCTTGGGAATCCACGGCGCCGCGTGCGCCGCCATCCTCGCGCTCGCCCTGACGCTGGGTGGGTGTGCGCAAACGCTCCAGTTCGCAGCCGACCAGTTCGGCGTCGACGTGGTGAGCGAGACCGTCAAGGCTAAGGCCTACAAAGCAGCGCTTGTCACATTCGTCGCCTGGGGCGGGGCGCCGTCTGCCGAGTGTCAGCGCGGCGAGAAACCGGCGGCTGACTGCATCGGCGGCATTCAGGAACTTATCTATCGCTATGGCAAGCTCACGCCGTGCCAGGACACGACATCGCTCGTCTGCCGAGACGACAGCGCATGGACGCGCATCAAAGCGCTGGAGCTTAAGACCTCGCACACGCTCGCCGCGGCAGAACCTGTCATCATGGCGGGGACAGACGACGTTGCCTTGCTCATGGCGCTACCGACCGTCGTGGCGGACGCAAAGGCCGCGATTGAAGCCGACATCAAAGGAGGACAGTGACATGCCCTGGCTTACGGTTCTGACGCTCATCCTTGAAAACGCCCCGGAGATTATTCAGACCGTCGATGACGGCATCACATGGGCGCAAAAGGCTTGGACCTCTACGAAGGCTGCCTACGATAAGCCGGCCGATCAGATCACGAAGGAAGAACTTGTGGCGCACCTCGCGACCATCAAGCGGTCTAGCGATCTGATTCAAGGCATCGAGTGAACGAGAACTGAACGGGAAACTTGCAAACCTCAAACTGCCGATTTGCAAACCTCTCGAAAAACGTGGCGCGCCCTAGGGGAGTCGAACCCCTCTTGCAAGAATGAAAATCTTGAGTCCTAACCGATAGACGAAGGGCGCTAACCGAGCTCGCCGACCGTACTCCGGCCCCAGGCGAGGAGGGCGCTTTTTATAGATAGTGCCGTGGGGACGCAAGCCCGGCCAAAGCGGCGCATTTGCCTGCGATTTCGATCAACCGAAGCGGCCCGTCAGATAATCTTCGGTCCGCTTCACTTTCGGTCCTTCGAACATCGATTTGGTGTCGCCATATTCGATCAGGCGCCCCAGATACATGAAGCAGGTATTGTCGGAGATTCGCGCGGCTTGCTGCATGTTGTGGGTAACGATGACGATCGTATAACGGCCTTTGAGCTCGTCGATCAGCTCTTCGATTTTTGCGGTCGCGATGGGGTCAAGCGCCGAACACGGTTCGTCCATCAGCAGAACCTCAGGGTTTCCGGCAATGGCGCGGGCGATGCAGAGGCGCTGTTGCTGGCCGCCCGAAAGGCCGAGGGCGCTTTCGTTCAGGCGATCCTTGACCTCTTCCCACAGCGCTGCGCCGCGCAAGGCGGCTTCGGCGGCTTCTTTCAGGAATTTGCGGTTGTTCACGCCGTCCACGCGCAGCGGGTAGATGACGTTTTCGGTGATCGACATCGGGAACGGATTTGGCTTCTGGAACACCATGCCCATGCGTTTCCTGAGCGCGATGACGTCGATGAGCGTGCCGAAGATCGCCTCGCCTTCGAGCAGCATTTGGCCGGTCGTGCGCACGCCGTCGACAAGGTCGTTCATGCGGTTCATCGAGCGCAGCAAGGTCGACTTGCCGCAGCCGGACGGGCCGATCAGCGCGGTGCAAAGTCCTTTCTGGATGTCGAGGTTGTTGTGCCATAGCGCGCGGTTCTGGCTGTACCACAGGCTGAAGTCCTTGACCTCCAAGCTTAGGCCCTGCGTGCCTTCGGTCACGTGATAGACCGTCGCCCCGTACTCGTCTGCGGTTGCGGCTACGGCCATGATTTGTCCCCGGAAATCATCAGAATTGTCCGACCTGATATGCCTTCTTGAGGCGGTTGCGCACGAAGATGGCAAATGCGTTCAAAATCAAAACCAGCGTGATAAGCAACAGCGTGGTCACGAAGACCATCGGACGTCCCGCCTCGGAGTTGCGGGATTGGAAGCCGACGTCATAAATGTGAAAGCCCAGATGCATGAAGCTGCGTTCGAGATGCACGAACGGCGCGCTCAGATCGATGGGCAGTTCCGGCGCAAGCTTGACGACGCCGACGATCATAAGCGGGGCGACTTCACCCGCGCCGCGTGCCATCGCCAAAATCAGTCCGGTCATGATGCCGGGGGCGGCGCGCGGCAGAACGATGCGCCATATCGTCTGCCATTTCGAGGCGCCGCAGGCGAGCGATCCTTCCCGCATGGAGCGCGGCACGGCCGAAAGCGCCTCTTCGGTTGCCACGATCACGACCGGCACGGTCAAGAGCGCCAGGGTGAGCGAGGCCCACAACATGCCGCCGGTGCCGAAGGTGGGCGCTGGCAACTTTTCCGGGAAGAAAATCTGGTCGATCGAGCCGCCGACGATGTAGCAGAAAAACCCAAGACCAAATACGCCGTAGACGATCGAGGGAACACCGGCCAGGTTGTTGACGCAGATGCGGATGAACGACACCAAGGGTCCCTGCTTGGCGTATTCGCGCAAGTAAAGCGCGGTCACGACGCCGAACGGCGCAACGGCAAGACTGAGCAGCACCATCATCGTCAAAGTGCCGACAAGGGCGGGAAGGACACCGCCCTCGGTATTGGCTTCTCGCGGCGGTCCGGTGATGAATTCGAACCAGCGGGAGAGATAGATCGACCACTTTTCTTGGTTCGACAAATCGTTTGCTGGATAGAACCGCACGAAGTTCGAGAGTGCGAGCGTTTTCGACTGGCCGTCGACCGCTTCAAGAGTTGCGGTGAAGGATTCGTCGGTCTGGCGCAGGGCCGCGACTTTCGCCCCAAGCACCTTGAACTCGGCCTCAAGTCTTGCCGTTTCCTTCACCAGGTTGGCTTCGGCTGCCCTTGCCTCGCGGCTGCCCGCGCCATGGTCGAGCACGGCGCGTCTGGAAACCAAACGGAGGTCTTCGATTTTTCGATTGATTTCGGCGATCTCAACTTTGTCGAGACGATCGATCGCCGCGCGCCGGACTTCGGAGGCCTTATGAGCGGCAGAAATCGTCGCCAAGGCCGGGCTCGTCGTCTTGGCTCCGGCCAGATCGATTTCCTTGATGCGGCCGATGAAAGGACCCCATTCCATGCGCTCGACAAGATAGATGTCTTTCGGGAAAGCAACGGACTTCTTGTCGAATTCCGAGATCCAAACAAAATCCTCGCCGAATAGATCGTAGTTCCCGACCCGATAGAGCGTGCGTTCGCCCATGCCGAGATTTTTCGCAATCTTGGCGCGAATGTCGGCGGAGCGGGTCTGAAGTTGTTCATCGGGTACTTTATAAGTCTCGCTTCTGAAGACCTCTCCCGCGGTCAGCTTGCCGTCCAGCGTCGTGACGAATTCGATCGGTGCCGGCCAAAACGTCAACGCACCAACGTAAAAGATAAAGGCCAAGAAGCCGGTGATCATGGCAAGACCCGCCACCAAGGCCGCGCCCATGATCCAAACGAAAGGTTCGCCGCGGGCGGAAAGATCACTGCTTGCGCGGCGACGGACCAGCGGCACGGCGCCTTGGGATGGGGTTTTGACCGCAGCCTGCGTCATCGTGCCGGTACTCACAGCTGCGCCGCGCGCTTGCGATAGCGTTGGCGTACGAGCTCGGCGATGGTGTTGATGACGAAGGTCATGGCGAAAAGCACCAGTGCGCAGAGAAACAGCGTTCGATAGAGCGTGGAGTCGCGGACCGCTTCGGGCAATTCGACATTGATGTTGGCCGACAGGGTTCGCAGCCCGTTGAAAATATTGACATCCATGATCGGCGTGTTGCCCGTGGCCATAACCACGATCATGGTCTCGCCGACGGCACGTCCCAGACCAATCATGATCGCCGAGAAGATGCCAGATGCCGCCGTCGGCAACACGATCCAAGACGTGGTTTGCCAACGCGAAGCGCCGCAGGCGAGCGAGCCGGAGCGCAAATAAGACGGCACGGCGTTCAAAGCATCTTCCGAGATCGTGTAGATGATCGGGATTTCGGCAAACGCGATGGCAAAGGCAACCACAAGCGCGTTTCGCTGGACGTAGGTATCGATCGCGCCGCCGCGCGCGTCATAGCCCGATTGGGTCAAGAGGATCGAAAGCACCCAGGCCGTGCCCAGCGAGAGCGCCAGGATGAGGAACCACCCGAACAGTTCGCGGCTTGCGGCCACGAATTTCGGCATATCGCGCAGATTGAGCCGGTAAGCCGCATTGTAGATCGGGCGTGTGGCGATGAGCGTGAGAGCGAACGATGCGGGGACAAGCAGGAGGAACATGAACGGTTGCCCGGAACCTTCGCCCGACGTCCATTTTTTGAAGTCGCCGCCGAAAAACGAAATTTCGATCAACGGGCCAGCTTCGCGGCTCAGCCAAATCGCGCCTGCGATCGCCAAGAGATAGGCGATCAGTTTGGGGATGCCGTCCAGGGCGTTGGCCACCGGCTGCGGCAAAAGTTGCCAAACGAAGGCTGTGGTAATCAGCGTCAGAGGTACAACACCGAAGGCAATGACGATCGCGGCGATCCAATTCTCGACAATGGGCGAGAGGACAAGCGCGGCCACGAAGCCGACGACGACCGATGGGAGTGTCGCCATGAGTTCCATCACCGGCTTGACGACAGCGCGCGTGCTCGGGTGCAAAAACTCCGAAGTGTATATCGCGGCGAGTAAGGCGATCGGGATCGCCAACAGCAAGGAATAGATCGCGGCTTTGAAGGTGCCGAAGATCAGCGGCACGAGCGACAATTTCGGTTCGACGGCGTCGGTGCCCGCGGTTGATTGCCAGACATAGTTGGGCTCGGTGTAGCCCTCGTACCAGACCTTGCCAAAGATCGACTGCAACGTCGATTCGGGGTGGGGAATCCGCACGCCCCAAAGTACCGCTTTGCCGTTCTTGCCGACGCCGAGTACCCCGTCGTCCTTCGGCGCGAACAGCGTCGCCAGAAGCCCCTGGCCGTCGGGCGTTCCGGGAAGCTCGAGCAACGTGCGCTCCGTCGTGCCGTGGCGGACCCAAACGTTGCCGGCAGTATCGGTCGTGGTAAACATGCGGGTGCGCTGGCTGACGCGGATGTCCGAGATCGCGGCCGGTTGCTTGGCAAAGTCGGCATGCACCTTGGTCATGACGATGCCGTCGCCGGTGTTTTTCGACTTTCGATCGACGCCAAACCAGATCGAGACAGAGCCGTCAGAGCCACCGACAACGATCGAATTCTCGGCGTTGAGATAGGTGAGGGCGGACAACTCGACGCCGGCCGGAAGGACCTTCAACGTCTCGGCCAGTTGGGGTTTTGCGAAG
>JANOFM010000148.1:0-6000 GCA_031413635.1 Alphaproteobacteria bacterium
GCGCGAACCACAAACCTTGCGCTGGATCAAGCCGCGCGCCGCGCGGGCCTTACTGCACCGTGATCTTTCCTTCCATGCCGAGATCGGCATGGCCGGGATAGTTGCATGCGAATTCCAGCTTTCCGCTCTCCGAGAATGTCCAGATCAGCGCGCCGGTTTCCCCGGGCTTCACGTGGACGGAGTTGCTCGGCATCATGTCCTGCTCGCCTTTGTCGTGTTTCATATCGGACATCTTCACCATTTCACGGCGATGCCGTTCTTGCGTTGCCGCGTCGCCGATCGTCATTTCGTGCATGTGCGTGCTGGTATTGACGACCACGAACTGGATTGTTTCGCCCTGCGCGAATGCGAGCTCGGTGGGCGAAAATTCGAAATCGCTCGCCACAATTTTTACCGTCCGGCTCACATCCTTGGCCTTGCCGGGATGGCCGAAGGAAACGCCGGCATCGGACGCATGTCCGTCGGGCACCGCGCCGTGCGCACTCGCGCCAACCGTGCCTAGCGCCAAGGCAATTATCACCAAACCAATACCGCTGCATGTCTTCATGTTGATTTCTCCAAGCTCTGTTACAGGCGAATGCGCAGCCCCAGTCGAATCGTTGTGCTTTCCACGTCTTCACCCAACGCTTGGGTGATTTGCGAGGTCTCGCCGAGCTTGCGCTCGTAGACCAAATCGGCGTAGGGCGCGAACTTGCGCGTGAATTCGTAACGCAGCTGCAATCCCACCTCGACATCGGCGATGCCCGCCCCGACGCCGAGTTCGGGAATGTTCTGGGCAAAGGCGTTCAACTCGATGTGCGGCTGCAGGATCAGCCGCTGGGTGAACAGCAGGTCGTAGGTTTGCTCGAAACGGAACGCGACGTCGGCCTCTTCGTTGACGAAGAGCCGCGCCTCGGTTTCGAAGAAGTAGGGTGCGAGGCCCTGAAACCCGGCCACCGCCCACGTCAGACCCGCGGGTTCGAAATCGTGGCGGACTCCGGCTTGGAAATCCCAGAAGTCGGCGATGTTCCAGTTGAGCAATGCGCGCAGCTCGGACGAATCGACCGCGCCGTCGAGGGACTCGCCCTCGGCTTCCAGGCGGAACTTCAAGTCGTCGCCGCCGGCCCAGACATAGGCGTACCAATTGACGAGCGCACCGGCTTTGCTTTCGAACCAGTCGAACTGCGCCCCATCGATCTCGGCGCCGGCGCCCCAGAAAATGACGGTCTCCCTGTTGGGGTCGTCCTTGCTGTGCGGACCGGATGCCCAGGCCGCTCCCGTCGACGCCAGAAGCGCGAGCGCGAGCGATAGTTTCGGAATCGCGCGCCTCATTTCGCCATCTCCGCGCTCATGCGCGCAACGACGGCCTTCGTCATCATGCCGGCCGACATGTGATAGAGCAGATGGCAGTGAAACGCCCATTCGCCCGGCTCGTTCGCCGTCATCATCACCGAATAGGACGAGCCCGGCGCGACGTTGACGACATGCTTGTTCGGCAAGCGGTCCGCCGGCTGTCCGTTCACCAGCTGAACGAACATGCCGTGCAAATGCATAGGATGGGCCATCATCGACTCGTTGACGAAGGTGAGTTTCACCCTTTCGCCGTAGCCAAGCTCGATCGGTTCGGCGTCGCCCGATTTGCGCCCGTTGATCGTCCAGATGAAGCGCTCCATGTTGCCGCCGAGGCGCACGACGATTTCTCGTTTCTCGAGCCGGGTGTCTTTCTGAAGTTCGAGCGACTTCAAGTCCGCATACCTCAACGCGCGCATGCCCGGCGGGGTCGAGGCATCGGCCCACCCGCGCGGCGCGGCGCCGGACGATTTCTTGGTCTCGTCCATCGCGCCGTGGTCCACGCCCTTCATGTCGTCCATCGCGCCGTGGTCCATGCCTTTCATGTCGCCCATCGCGCCGTGGTCCATACCCTGCATGCCGGCCATGCCCATGTCGGACATGGTGAGCACGGTGCGCGGACGCATCGGCGGAATTTCTCCGCTAAGGCCGTCGCGCGGCGCCAGCGTGCCGCGCGCATAGCCGGAGCGATCGATCGGCTCGGCGATGATCGAGTAAGCCCTGTCGTCCTTGGGCGTGACGATAACATCGTAGGTCTCGGCGACGGCGATGCGGAATTCGTCGACCGGCACCGGCTCGACGTTCTGTCCGTCGGCTTGAATAACGATCAGCTTCAAACCCGGAATGCGCACATCGAAATAGCTCATCGCCGAGGCATTGATGAACCGTAGGCGCACGCGTTCGCCAGGATTGAACAGGCCGGTCCAGTTCCGCTCCGGCGACTTTCCGTTGACGAGAAAGGTGTAGCCCGAGACATCCGCCAGATCCGTCGGGTCCATGCGCATGTCGCCCCAATCGAGGCGGTTGCGAAGCGCGGCCCCCAATCCGTCGCGCCCGACGTCGTGGAAGAAATCGCCGACGGTGCGCTTTCCTCGGTTGTAGTAGCCCGAGTCGTTCTTGAGGTTGCGCAGAATTTCGTCGGAATTTTCTTCGGTGAAGTCGGACAGCACGACCACGTAGTCGCGCGGCGCCTTAACAATTTCGGGCGCGATGGGGTCGATGATCAAGGCGCCGTAGAGCCCCGCTTGTTCCTGCGTACCCGAATGCGAGTGATACCAATAAGTTCCCGACTGCCTGATCTTGAAGCGATAGGTGAAGGTCTCGCCCGGCTTGATGCCGTCGAAGCCACTGAGGCCCGGAACCCCGTCCATTTCGGGAGGCAGCAACATGCCGTGCCAATGAAGCGACGCGTCTTCGTCCAATCGGTTCGTCACGTGAATGACCGCGTCCTCGCCTTCTTTGAAGCGCAGCGTGGGGCCGGGCAGTTGACCGTTGATCGTCAAAGACGACACGGGTCGGCCGGTCACATTCACGTCTCGACGGTCGATTGTGAGGCGGTACTCGCCGGCCAACGCCGCGTGCGGCAACGCCAGAAGAGCGACGAACAAAATCCTGAAATCGAAGAACCGCGAACGCATGGGGAAGCCTTCCGTTGGTCAAAGCAAAACGACGCCGCGCTGACGCACGACATCGCGGCCTAGATCAAAAGGCGCCCGGTTTTCGCGTGAAAGTCTTTAAAGCTCGATGCCCGATCGGGCGGCCGATCTGTCCGCCGCGCCGCGACATAAGCGGGATCGGTCAAGGGCGCAGCGGGAACGACCGGGGGAATCTCATGCGATGCGAGCAACGGCGCGGAGACGAACGTTTGCGGCGCCATCGACTGAACCATCGCGTCGCAAACGCGGCGCTCCGACTTGCCGCAATCATTGTCGCCGTCGTGGTCGGTCGATGAATGTCGCGGTGACGGCGCGTGCGATAGCATCGCGTCGAACGACAGGCCCACGCAACAATGCACCACCGCCGTCACAATAAATGCGGCGGTCAGAAGGGCGGCGAGGGTGGCGCGAAGGATCATCTTGATACCCAGGGGGGGTATAATTCTATCCGCAGCAAAAGTCCATACGCGGAATTCGCCCGCCTATTCGGCGGGGCTCGCATCCGGCAATCCGTCGACCGCCATCTCGCCCCACCGCTTGCGGTCGCCCGCCCAATATTTGTGCTCGATCGCCAGCATCGCCGGCGTGACGAACAAGGTCAGCAACGTCGAAAAGCCGAGCCCGTAGACGATGGCGGTCGCAAGCGGCACCCACCAGTCCGAACTGGGTCCTCCAAAGTGAACCTCGCGCGTAAAGAAGTCGACGTCGAACTTGTACATCAGCGGCAACAGACCGAGCATCGCCGTGACCGTCGTCAGAATGACCGGCCTCAAGCGTTGCACGGCGGTGCGGATCACCGCGTCCATCGGCGGGAATCCTTGGGCCAGTAAATGGTGGAACGTATCGACCAGAACGATGTTGTGGTTCACCATCACTCCGATCAGCGCCACGATACCCGTGCCGCTCATGATGATCGAGAACATCTGCCCCTCGATCAGGATGCCCAGCATCACGCCCGTGGTCGAGAATATGACGGCGGTCAGAATAACGAAAGCATGCCAGAAATTGTTGAACTGGATGATCAAGATGCCGGCAATCGCCAACATCGCGACCGCGAACGCATAGCCCAGAAAGACCATGGATTCGTCTTGCTGCTCGTTGGCCCCGCGGAACTTCACGCTGACGCCGGAATCGAAACTCTGCGCCGCGACCCATTTCTTGAACTCGACGATCCGTTCGTTCGTGTTGAACGTCGGGTCGTCCTTGACGACGTTGGCCCGCACGCGCCACACCCGCACGCCCGCGATCCGCTCATAGCGCGACACTTGCTGCTCGGCGCTGCGCGTGACGAAATTCGTGATCGGGACCGATCCCTCGCGCGTGTTGACGCGCAAGCGGTCGAGTGCCCCCAGGCCGCGATCTTCCAACGGATAGCGCACGCGAATATCGATTTCGTCGTCGGTGTCGTCGGGCCGGTATTCCCCGATCTTGATGCCGGTGGTGACGAGCTGTACGGCCGCGCCCACCGTTCCCACGTCGGCGCCGAAACGCCCGGCCTGTTCGCGGTCGAGCTTGATGTTCCATTCGATGCCGGGCAGGGGGCGCGAGTCTTCGACGTCGATCAGGCCCGGCATCTTGTCGGCGTGCGCGCGCGCCGCCGCGACCACCGTGTCGAGCGCGGCGTGGTTCTCCGAGCCGACCTCGATTTGAATGGCCTTGCCGCTCGGTGGCCCGCTCTCTTGTTCTTGAAGCTCGACATGGATGCCGGGAATGTTTTCAATCCGCTTGCGCAGCTCGGCCATCACGACCTTCGAAGGCCCGCGGTCTCGATAAGGCTGGAGCTCGACGAAAATGCGTCCGATCGTATCGACGGCGGCACCCCGCCCGCCGGTCGAGCCGGCAACCGTGTAAATGCCTTTTACGCCGCGTGCGCCGACGAGCCGGCGCTCCGCCTCGATCACCAGATCGCGCTTTTCCAGCGCCGACAGATTCCCGCGCGCGCGAACCGAAACGGTCGCAAAGTCGGCGTCCGTCTCGACGAAGAACTCGACACCTTTGTTGAACGCCGAAAACGCGGCAACGACCGCAACGAGCGATCCGGTCGCCAACAGCAGGACGAAGAGCGGGCGCCTGACCGCGCCGGTGACCAACCGCGCGTAAAGCCCGGTGAAGCCCGATATCTCGTAGAGGTTCCCGACTTCCGAAAGCTTGATGTCGCGCTCCACCTGAGGGTGGACCTTCTCCGGTTTGCCGAAAATCGAGCCGATCGTCGGCAAAAACAGCAGCGCCACGAACATCGACGCCGTCATGATGAAGATCATCGTGAACGGCAAATAGCTCATGAACTTGCCGGTGACCCCCGGCCAAAACAGAATGGGCGCGAACGCGGCGAGCGTCGTGGCGGTCGACGAGACGATCGGCCAAAACATGCGCCGGCCCGCCTCCGCGTACGCCTCGCGCTTGGAGAAGCCCTCGGTCATTTTCCGGTCGGCGTACTCCGCCACGATGATGGAGTTGTCGACCAGCAATCCGACGGTGATGACCATGCCGAACATGATCATCATGTTCAGCGTAAAGCCCCCGAAATAAAGGCACAGGAAGCCGATCAAAAACGATCCGGGGATCGAGATGCCGACGATCAGACCCGAGCGCAAACCCAGCGACCCGACCACGATTACCATGACGAGCGCCACGGCAAGCAGAATCGCATTCGTCAGATGCGTCAATTGCGAATCGATGAAGAGCGAGAAGTCGCCCGAATAATCGAGGGCGATGCCCGCCGGCACGCCGGGCCGCGCCGACTCCACATACTTGCGCACCAGCTCGATCGTGCTGACGATGTTGGCGCCGGTGCGCTTTTTGACGTCGATGCTGATCGCAGGCCGCCCGTTATAGCGCGCGAACGTGTTGGCGTCGTAAAAGGTGCGCCGCACCTGCGCGATGTCGCCGAGTTTCACCACGCCGTCGCCTTCAACCTTGACCGGCAGCCTCAAGACGTCGTCGGCGGTCTCGAACAGACCCGGCACCTTCACCGCAAAGCGTCCGCGCCCCGTATCGAGCGAGCCCGCGGGGATCA
>JANOFM010000149.1:0-11170 GCA_031413635.1 Alphaproteobacteria bacterium
CACGCCGCCAAGCACGCCGATATTGGCCGCCGGATTGCCGGTGCTCCAACGCTTGTTGCGCGCGACCGGCGATGCGGAACCGAAGCGCCGGTAGGAATTCGCATTGGGGGCGAACAGGGCGATCGATTCCGCCATCACGGCCTGAAGCCCGCCGATCGCATAACGAAGCAGGCCGCTGCCTTCGGGCGTGCCGTCGTCGAACGCGCATCGTCCGCCGCCGTGGTCGACGCCGACTTGAACATGCATGCCGTTGCCGGCACGATCGAGGTAGGGTTTGGCCATGAAGCTGGCGTCGAGGCCGTTCTGACGGGCGACCGCGCGAACGACCTGGCGCAGAAACACGGCATGGTCGCCCGAACGCATCGCGTCGTTGAGTTCGAGATCGACGCGAAATTGATCCGACGTCGAGAGCGCCGCCGGTGTCCCTGCCGGGACGCGCTGCATCGCGGCGGCATCGACGATGTCGCCCAGTACATCGCGCAAGCCGGAAATCGCGGGTGGCGCCTGAGGCGCTCCGGTCGTGGCGCGCTCTCGTTCGGTCAAATGAAATTCGAGGTTGGCGCCGAGAACAGGGACGAGTTCGAGCGCCTCGAATCTCATGACCACACGGCGGAGCACGTTGCGCGGTTCGCCGAAGAACGGTTCGCCCGCAGCAGCGGCCAACGACATCAAGACTTGACCGTGCGGGCGCTGCGACCAATTGACCTTGGTGATGGTTCCGGCCACCGGCCATGCGGTGCCCGCCGCACCGCCGGCGGCAAGGCCGGGGCTTAGCGTTTCGATGGCGTCGCCGCGTGCATCGAGAAAGTAAATCGTGCTTGGAATCTGCAGGCCCGCACGAAATATTTCGGCGAGCGCCCCGCGCGCAATTCGTTTGCCGCGCACAACACCGCAAAGATCGGCGAAGACGCAATCAATGTACTGAACATCCGGATTTTCTTGAAGAAATGCATCGCACTCCGCGGCATCAGCCCGCAGCATTGCGTGCGCGCGCGTTTGGGCGCGCCGGTGAATGTTCATAGAGGTCAGCCCCGCGAGACCGAACCCACCCGGCCCCTTATCGTGCACAAGCAGCATAGAGTGCTCGGGCGCCGGCCGGCAACCGGCGATTGTCTCAAACCACCCTTGATTCCCGGCGGTTCAATGGCCTTCGATGACGCACGGTGCGGCACTAAGACCAGAGGGGGCGACCCGCCGGACGCTTGTTGAGGTTTTGGGAACTGATTAATGTCTGCATCAAGTCGCGCTAGGACGTGCGGTGGGGACTTCTGATGAGGCGGCGGCGCTAGCTGCCGTTTTTTATGCAGAAGGCCATTCACGTCGACCTGCGTGCGACGAGGGGAATAATGGCCACCATGACGGCCATATATGGAGAGAAGAATGAATAGAACTGGTTTGTTTCTCTTTATCGCGGTCGTCATCTTGGCGGTCGTCGGTTGGTATTTCACCATGGGTCCCGGCAAGAAGCCTGCGGAATCGATGGATCCTGCAGCCGTTGAAGGCACGGTTCCTGCTGAAGGCGCCGCCGTCGAAGGCGCGGCTCCGGTTGAAGGCGCTCCTGTCGAAGGTGCGGCTCCGGTCGAAGGCGCTCCTGTCGAAGGCGCGGCTCCGGTCGAAGGCGCTCCCGTTGAAGGTGCGGCTCCGGCCGAACCCGCTCCGGCTGAGCCTGCTCCGGCGGCACCTGCGAATCCGTAATCGGATCGCGGTACAATCCGCTTGACTTGATTGGACATGCGGTCCGCTAATTGCGGGCCGCATGTTTTTTTTGTGCGTGGTCGCGACACGAAGACAAAAGGGGTTCCGCAATGAACAGAACAGCGCTGATCGTCCTGCTTCTCATCATCGCCGGTGGGGGCGGCTATTACTACACGCAGATTTACAAGCCGGCTCAGATCACCGCGGATAAGGCCGCGCCCACGGACGCGGCTGCCGATCAATCGAACGAGCCAGTACTCTTTACCTTCGAGAACTGGACCAACCCGCCCTTCTTTGCCGAATACAAAGAGAAATACGGCGTGGAGCCGCAAGGCGCGCTGTTTGCCGACGAAGACGAAGCCTTTGCGAAAATGCGCGCGGGCTACAAACCCGACGTGATGGGACCGTGCTCATACGAATTCGGACGCTGGCAGGAAGCCGGCCTCATTCAGCCGATCGACGTCACCAAGCTCAAGCACTGGGCCGACATTCCGGATTATCTGAAAAACATCCCGGGCATGATGAAGTCGGAGACCGAAGCTTGGTTCATCCCGCAATATTGGGCGAACACGTCGGTCACCTATCGCACGGATCTGGCGCCTGAATATGTCGGCAAAGAGAGCTGGAAGATTCTGTTCGATCCCAAATACAAGGGCCGCATCGCGGCACTCGAGGGTGTCGACGACACGGTGACGCTGATCGCCAAGACGTGGGGCATCGATCCGTACAATATGAGTCCGGAAGAGTGGATAACGCTGCAAGGCAAACTGCGCGAGTTCGTTGCCAATGCGCGTTTGATCTCAAGCGACGACACGTCGCTGACACAGGCTTTGGGCTCGGGCGAAGTCGTTGCGGCGGTCACGTGGAACCAGACTCCGGCGGCGCTCAAGCGCGAAGGAAAGCCTGTCGCATATATGAACCCACCGGGCGGTATGTTCACTTATGTCTGCGGCTTGGTGTTGCACGCCGAAACGAAGAACATCGACAAGGCCTACGCATTGATCGACAGCAGCATTTCGCCGACGGCCATGAAATATCAGGTCGATACTTTGAACAACGGCCCAGCCAATGTCGGCGTCTTTGCCGATTACACCGACGAGCAGCTCGCCAGTTTCGGGTTCACGCGCGATGTCGAGACGTTCCTCAAGAGCGGCACGTTCCAAGTGCGGCTCAAGAACAAGGACGAGATCGTGAAGTTTTGGACTGAAATTCGCGGCGGCGGCTAGTCGACCGCACGACTATCGCGCTCCCGCCCTCGGCGTCTGAACGGCGCCGGGGGCTTTTTTTATTGTTCGCGCGTGATGACATTTCACCGGCACATCCCATATTTTGCGTCCTGACGCCGCCAACCGGTTCGAAAGAGAGACGACATGAAGGCCGTTGGATCACCCGACAGCTTGGCCGAACAGATTCCCGCCGATGCGGTTCGCGGCGTGATGGCGCTCGCCCACCATTGCGGCGCTAAGGGCTGGGTGCCGGCGACGAGCGGCAATTTCTCGGTCCGCCTGAGCGTCAACGATTGCGCGGTCACGGCGTCGGGCGGCGACAAAGGCAAAGTGTCGGCCGAGGGTATCATTCGCGCGGCGATCGACGGACCGCCACATCCGCGCGCTTCCGCCGAGGCGCCGTTGCATTTTGCGATGTATCGCTTGTCGCCCCAGATCGGCGCGGTGGCGCATGTACACGCCCAACCCGCCGTCCTGGCGTCACTGCTGTTTGCGCGCAAGGGCCGCGTGCGGATCGAGGGTCTCGAATTGCTCAAGGCCTTTCGCGGCGTGACCACGCACGAGACCCACCTCGACATTCCGATCTTCGACAACGATCAGGACATGGAGGCAACGGCTGCGCGGGTGCAAACACGATTGAAGGCAGAGGGGCTGGGCTGGGGTTTTCTGCTGGCCGGCCACGGGCTTTATGCCTGGGGGCAGGATGCGGACGAGGCGCTTCGCCATTTGGACGCGTTCGACTATCTTTTCACCTTGATCCTGAAGCTGAAAGGAATACCGGCATGACGGTTCTGACGACGTACGATCTGACCAAGGGCGCCACGCCCCAAGCCGCAACCCGCGACGAGCGCGAGATTCTGAAAGCGCTGATGCCGTTCGACGTGCGCTACGAACGCTGGGAGGCCACGAAGCCGCTGGCGCCGGGCGCGGGCCAAGATGCGGTGCTCGAGGCCTACCGACGCGATGTCGACCGCTTGATCAAGACCGGCGGCTATCAGTCGGTCGATGTCGTGCGCATGCATCCCGAACATCCCGACCGCGATATGATGCGCCAGAAGTTCTTGTCCGAGCACAAGCACGGCGACGACGAAGTGCGCTTTTTCGTCGAGGGTGCGGGTGCGTTCTATCTGCGCAACGAGCGCCACGTGCTGAAAGTCGTGTGCGAACAAGGCGATCTGTTGTCGGTGCCCAAACACACGCGGCATTGGTTCGACATGGGCGCGAAACCGTTCTTTGCCGCCATCCGCTTGTTCACGACGCCCGACGGTTGGGTTGCGGAATTCACCGGCGACAAGATTGCCGAGACGATCCCGGGCTACGACACCTCGGAGAAGCACGCCGCGTGATGCACGCCGTCCTGCTCGACATTGAAGGCACGATCGGCGACATCGCGTTCGTGCGCGAGGTGTTGTTTCCCTATGCGCGCGCGCGGATCGCCGACATCTTGAAATCGCGCTGGAACGATCCCGAAATTGCCGCAACCGCCGTTGGGCTGGCGACGCCCGCCGAGGCTGCGCGCCAGTTCCTCAGTTGGATGGACGAGGACAAGAAGATCACGTTGCTGAAGGCGCTGCAGGGGATCATCTGGCGCGAAGGTTATGCGAGCGGGGAGTTGAAGGCGCATCTCTATCCGGACGCGATCGAGGCAATGCGCACCTGGCACACCCGGGGCGTGAAGCTATTCATTTATTCTTCGGGTTCGGTCGAAGCGCAGAAGCTTTATTTTGCGCACAGCGTGGCAGGCGACATGACGCCGTTGATCGGCGGTTATTTCGACACGACGACGGGGCCGAAGGGCGAGGCTGCGTCTTACCTGAAAATCGCCGCCGCCATCGGCTTTGCGCCGGATGCCATCAAGTTCTTTTCCGACGCAGCGATCGAGACCGACGCTGCGCGCGCGGCGGGTATCGACGCTTATCGCGTCGACCGGACTAAGCCGGTTGCGTTCGAGGGACGCGATGGTGTGACGCCTGTTGTCGGATCGTTGTCCGGTTGAAGTTGGTGATCGAAAAAGCTCGTCTTGGCTGAGCTTAACGACCTTTTTTGGGTTGCGTGTGACATCATCTTGACTGGCTGGCATAGGCGCGCGTCAGCGTCCGCTCGCTGCAATTGTCACGCTCCTACCGGTTTCGCAAACACTTCGCGCACGATCTCTGCGCGCAGCGGCCCCGATGGACCGGGCACGGATAGTTTCGTCCCGATCTTCACAGCGTCGGGGTCTAGCCAACCGAGGGCGAAGGTGCAGGCACGGGTGTGCGACCAGCTTTGCGATGTCAGGATTCCGGCCGGGGCGCCGCGCAATGTCATTGGTCCCGGTGTCAAAGGCTCGTCGCTTGAAAACTGAGCCAGCACTTGGCCGCGGTGCGATTTCGTCAGGCGCAGCGCCGCAGCGCCGTTGAAGCGGCGGTTGAGGTCGGGGGCGAAACCAAGTTCGGCGGGCAGGCGCAGGTCCGCATGCGCGCGCGCGAACTGGGCCGGTCTCCAGTCGATGCCGGCCTTCGGGACTCCGTTTTCAATTCTGCGGTTGTCGAGCGCTTGCGCGCCGGCGGTGGCGGCACCCAGGGCCGCCCCCGCGCGCCACAAGCGATCCCACACCACGACGCCGTCGTCGGCTTGCATCGAAAGTTCAACGCCGTCGCCGGAGGCGTCGCGTGTGATGGCGATTTGGGCCGGGCGCCAGTCGGGGCGCAGCACCTGACCCGCGCTTACCGGTTCGCCGCTCAAGCCGGAAGCGGCGAGGATGTTCTGCGCCAGCGGTCCGCGCACGCCGATGACGGCGCGCAAGCCGGTCGCGTTGACAAGCTTCACATCGAAGCCGTGAGCGCCGTCCACGAACCAGGCAAAGTCGCGCACTGTCGTCCACAGTTCGAATTCGGTCTCGCCGAGACGGGCGATCGATCCGTCGCCGCGCACATAGCCTTGGTCGTCGCACCAAGCAGTGCGGACGGTTTGACCGACGTCCAGGCTCTGCACGTCGCTAACGGTCGCCGTGCTCAGAAACGCCGCGCCGTCAGGACCTTGAATGCTCCAACACTGGCGTGCGGACAAATCGCAAAGCGCAACGCGCGAGACAAGCGCGCCCTGCTCCTCGCGTGCGGAGGTGTAGAGCGCGGGGATCGTAAAGCCGCCGTCCTCGGTCCAGCTGTTGGTCGCGCAGAGTTCGGCGGTGCGCGCGTGCAGCGGTGTCGGCAGGTACGAGCGCGAAGCCACACCGGTCATGGTGCCCCCTGTGCGACGGCGCCCGCGAGCACGGCTTCGGCGGCGTTGCGTCCGTTGATGCCGGTGACGCCGCCGCAGGGATGGGTTCCAGCACCGCAGAGGAAGAGACCGGCGACGGGGGTTTCATGGCGGCTCAAGCCGGATGCGGGGCGCAAGGGACCCAGTTGATCGAGCGTCAGGTCGCCGCCGTGCCAATGGCCGCCTTTGCCTCCGGCGAGGCGTTCGATGTCGGGCGGCGTGAACACGTCGGCTGCGAGAATGAGATCGGGCAGATCGGGCGCGTATTGGCGCAACGTCGCGCCGACGCGGGCGATGAGATCGGTCTTGGCTTTGTCCCAACCGCCCGAAGCGAGAGTGTAGGGCGTGTAGAGAACGTAGGCCGACAGGACGTGGTGGTTGGCCGCCGCGAGCGAGGCGTCGTGGGTCGAGGGGATCGTGATCTCCAGCGCCGGGTCTGGTGAGAACTTTCCCTGTTCGTAGGCGGCGAAGGCGCGATCCAGATATTCGATGCTGGGGCAGATGACCAAACGTTCGCGCATCGAGCGCCGGTCGAGACCCTTGAAGGTGGGAATGCCGGACAGTGCCAAGTTTACTTTGGAGATGCAGCCGTCAGTGCGCCAGCTCGCGAGAGTGCGTTTTAGACCGAACGGCAGATGACGTCCGGCACCGAGGGTCAACAACGTCGACTTCGGATCGAGGCTTGAAACCACGACCGGCGCGTGGATGGCCTCGCCGTTTGCGAGTTCGACGCCTGCAACGCGATCGCCGTCGAACAACAGACGCGCGACGCGGGATTTCAGCCGCGTGCGAACGCCGGCGGCATCGGCCGATTTTGCAAGCGCCGTCACGAAAGCGCCGGCGCCGCCCTGCGGATGGACAAGGCCTTCGCTCGCTTCGCCGTCGAGCGCGCTGCGCAGCGCGCCGAGGAAGGCGGTGCCTTGCGAACGGGGGCCGAGTGCGCTGCCCAGAACCGCGTCGAAGGCCATCACGCCTTTCAGCAGCGGCGTTTCAAATTCGGCGTCGAGAAAATCGGCGATGGAGCCGCCGAGGAAATCGGCGAGTTCGGCGTCGAGCACGGCGCCCGGCCGCGCGGCACTGCGGGTGGGGAACAGGCTGCTGCGGGCGGCGTGTTCGAGCGGTCCGCCGGGCGGCGATTGCACCCAGCGTTCGAGCGGGCCCACGGCTTTACGATAGCGGGCATCGAAGGGGGCCCAAGCTTTCGCGTCCAAAGGCGAATGAGGCGTCAGCGACTGTGCAGTGTGACGCAGATCGCCGTCGAGAACGATGTGACGCCCGTCGGGCGAAAGCGCGACAGTCGCCATCTGTTTGGCCGTCAGCTGCAAGCCGAATCTTTGCAATCGCAGCGTCTTGACGACCGAGGCGTCGAGCGGGCCCAAGAGGTGCGTGATCGCCGAGACGCGGTGGCCTGCCACGAGTTCGGCCGTCGCGCAGGCGCCGCCCAAACGGTCGAGCGCCTCGACGACGACGACACGGCGCTTGGATTGGGCGAGATAGGCGGCGCAAATCAGACCGTTGACGCCGCCGCCGATCACGACGACATCGACGTCCGAATTCGCCGGCGAGCTACGCATCGGCGCCTGCCTTGGCGCGGCCGCCGAGGATCGCGTGCGCGGCGAGAATTCCGGCGTCGCCTTCGCTGGCGTAGATGCTGGGGTCGAGGACGGTCAAGCCCTTGACCAGCTGGTCCGCCGAGGCGGCGCGATATTCGGGGACGCCGGTCAGATCAAGCGCCGCCATCGCGTTCAGCGCCGTCACGCCTTTGGGGTCCATGACGGTTTCGGATTCGCCAGGGTGCAGAATCTCGGCGGCTTCGATCGTTGCACCGAAGCTCGGCGCCATGGCGTTGATCGCGCGAACGCAAAGCGTGCGCAGCCTGTCGCGGCGATTTCCGGCCCACGGACCCTCGTTGGTCATGAGGGGCAGATAGGTCATGGCGACGAACATGTCCCAGCGCTGTTTGTTTTCGGTGCCGGCGCGCGGGCTGAGGCGCATGTCGATGCACGGTTCGGGCGCTAGCGCTCGTTCGCTGAAGGCGCCGTGCGCTCGCGTGAGGCGGGCGATGCTGGGATCGAGCCTGACGATGGCGCCCGACGTCAGCGTGGCCGCGTCGAGGCCGGGGAAGTCCGGCAGAGTTCCCAAGGTCAGTTTGATCAGTGCCGGCGAAACGTTGATGCGGGTGGTGCCGTCCGTCGGCGGCGGCCGCCGGAAGCCTGTCAACATCTCGCGGTTGCGACCCGGTGCGAGCGAGGAAATCACTATTGGCGCGCGCATCGTGCCGCCGTCGGCCAGGGTAACGCCTTGAATGACGTCGCGCTCGGCTACGATCTCACTCGCCTCGGTGGCGAAGCGGACGTCCGCGTTGTTGTAATGCTTGAGCTGATCGAGCAGCGCTTGGCGCAGGCGCGTTTGGCCGCCAGCGACGAACCGGTATCCGGAATCTGGTGTTACGCCGGCCAGCATCCAAGAACGCGCCAGGAGCACGCCTGAGCCCGTTGCGGCTGGCGAGGCCCCCGTTCCGGCCACCGCCCCTTGGGCCCATACGCCCTTCAAGAGGTCATTGTCGAACGCTTCGTCCAAAATGCGGGCGATCGACGACAGACGGAACGACATGCGGTCGTATGGCTCGCCGGCCCCGGAGGTCAACCAGGCGAGCGCCGACGGGCCGTCGTTGCGTACAGCGGCGCGCGCGATGCGGGCCTGGAAGGCGTCGGTGGCCTCCGCGTCGCGTGGTGAGAAGGCAGCGATACTGGCGCGGGTGGCGTGAGCGTCGGGCCACAGCACCAAGGCGCGGCCGCCGGAAATGCCGGCCACCGGCGGCGGAGCCACGAAACGCAAACCGAATTCGGTTAGATCGAGTGCGCGGGCGGTCGCCACGCTGATAATGCCATCCCGACCTGCGCCTAACGGCACCGAGGCGCTTTCGCGCTCGACAACCGTCACCGTCCGGCCGGCTTTGGCCAGCAGAGCGGCGGCGACGAGCCCTTCGATGCTTGCGCCGATAACCACGGCGTCGAGGCGTTCAAGCGCCATGCGGATCAAGTCTCATCACTGGTGCAATCCGGGGGCATGGATGCGCCCGCCGCTCAACTCTAGCGGCGGGCAGGTTCAGTAAAGCCTAATCGGCGCCCGCCTGAAAAGGTGAATGGATGCTTAATCGCCGCCTGGCGCGACGGCGAGCGCCTCCGAAACGCCGTGGCTCACGAAAAAGCCGCCCGGCGGTGAAGCCGGGCGGCTTGAGGACAACTAAAACAGCTGAGAGAGCTTGGCCGTTAGACGATTCCGCGCTTGTGCTCGCCGACGACGACGCGATCGGGCCGGAACGCGGCTTCGAGCACGGCAATCGTTTTCAATGGTTGGGCTTCGCCGCACATAAATACGTCGAACGCGGCAAAACCCTTTTCCGGCCAGGTGTGAACCGAGATGTGGCTCTCCGCGAGGACAGCCACGCCCGACACCCCGCCGTTCGGCGAGAACTTATGGAGGTGAATATGCAAGAGCGTTGCTCCGGCAGCCGTCACCGCTTCTTTCAGGGCCTTTTCGATCTTGGCTTCGTCGTCCAAGTCGGAGGCGCCCCACAAGTCGAGGATCAAGTGGCTGCCCGCGAACGTTACGCCATTGCGGGTGATGAAGTAGTCTTTGCGATCTTCGTCCGCTTCCCCAAAGGGATTAGGAACCGGAACGGACTTCGTTCTGGCGCGGTTCACGGGGAACTGCGTTACTTCGACAGCCGTTCTTTTGCGTACAGGTAGACCCATTTTGGTTCGCCCATCTCAAACAGAAGAACGTTGCACCCTATTGACCAGATAGCGCGGACCTCGCGCTGCTCAGCCGCCTCTTGGTGATTCACACCTGAATTGCGGAGGGGGCGAAATATAGGTACGTACCCCCCCCATGCAAGAGCTTTCAGCCCTTGACAGCCGATTTTTTCTTGAAGTGGTGCACAAGGTGTGACCAGCACCGATTTATGACATTGCGCGCGCGAGTCTTGGGAACTATAGGACCGCGCTTCGAAGGGCGCATTTTTTTTTCCGCGCCGTTTGCGTTTTCTCTCCACTTGCGCGGCGAAGGGCTCTTTGTGATGACGAACACATTTTTGGAGAAACTCCATCCCGGATTTTCGCAAACGATCGAGATCGAAGGAAAGCTGCTCGTCCAGGAAAAGAGCCAGTTTCAGGACATAAAAATCTTCGATTCCAAGCGCAACGGGCGCGTGCTAGTACTCGACGACATCGTGCAGCTGACGACGCGCGACGAGTGCGGCTATTCCGAGATGCTGACGCATGTGCCGATGCTCGAACACGGGATCGTGAAGGAGGTCATGATCATCGGCGGTGGCGACATGGCGATCGCGGAGGAAGCACTCAAGCACCGGGGCGTCAAAACCGTCTTCAACGTCGAGATCGACGAGAAAGTGGTCGATTTGTCGCGCCGCCACTTGAGCGAGGTAAACGCCGCCGCGTTCGCCGACGAGCGTCTGAAGGTGCAAATCGAGGACGCGTTCGTGTTTCTCGCCGACAAGGCGAACAGCCACCGCTTCGACCTCATCATCGCCGACCGGCCGGATCCGGTGGGGCCCGCCGAGGTGCTCTTCGGCGACACGTTCTACGAGCGCGTGTCGCGGTCGCTGGCGCCGGGCGGCTTCGCGGTGTTCCAAAACGGCGTGCCGTTCTTCCAGCCGGAGGAGCTGGTCGACACGCTGAAGCAGATGCAGCGCACGTTCCGTTATTGCGGCGTCTATCTCGCCGTGGTGCCGAGCTATATCGGCGGCTTCATGGCGCTGACCTGGGTGAGCCAGGACGCGATCCTGGGCGACCCGGCGAAAATGGCAGGTCTGGAGACGGCGTTCGCGGCGGCGCGCATCAAGACCGACTACTACACGCCCGCGATGCACCGCGCGGCCTTCGCCCTGCCCGCTTGGATCGAGCGCTTGGTGAAGGGTTGACGTCAGGCTGGATTGTGGTGGCGGTCGCGGCCTAGGTTTGTGCTCGACGAGGGCACTCATGGACGAG
>JANOFM010000150.1:0-11763 GCA_031413635.1 Alphaproteobacteria bacterium
TGGAGGAAGCGCTCGCCAAGGCCGCGCGCCTCGGCCGCCTGCCCAAAGCGGTGATCCCGACCGATCTCTACGGCCAGTCCTGCGATCTCGACCGCATCGTTACGCTATGCGCGGCGCACGGCGTGCCCGTCATCGCCGACAGCGCCGAGGCCGTCGGCGCGCGCTACAAGAACCGGCACGCCGGCGACGGCGCGCGCATCGCCGTCTATTCCTTCAACGGCAACAAAATCGTCACGTCGTCGAACGGCGGCATGTTCGCGAGCCACGACCAGGCGCTCGTCGACCGCGCCCGCCACCTCGCCACCCAAGCGCGCGAAGACGCCGCCCACTACGAACACAAGGAAGTCGGCTTCAACTACCGCCTCTCGAACATCTGCGCCGCCATCGGCCTCGGCCAATTGCGCGTGCTCGAAGACCGCGTCGCCCGCCGCCGCGCCATCAACGCGCGCTACCGCAAAAATCTAGCGGGCATCACCTTCATGCCCGAAGCCCCCTATCTTCGAACAATTATGGCTGTATGCGTGCAACTGATCGTGTTCGGTCGGATGCAGAAACATCGAAACGGTCGGCGGCTGGATAGGCAAGTGTCGCCGGCCGCAGGGCAGATGAGCCCACGTCACTTCGGTAATAGTTTGGGCTTTTGGCCGCTACGGTGCGGCGACCGATAGTCGTCGGACGGTCGTGTCGGGCTTCGTACGAGGACTGAGCGTTTCAGCGCTTTCCCTACGCCGCAAGGCCGTGGGCACTGAGTTGGATACGGTAGTCGGTGAAGAGGGACTGCAGGTCGGCGAGGTTGGAAGGCGCGAGGTTAACGCCGTCGGCTAACGCGCGTTCCAGGTCGGCGGCAAATTGGGAGAGGGCGGCGGCGCCGGCCATCGCGCCTGAGCTTTTCAGCGAGTGGACGAGGCGGACGGTTTCGGCTTGCGCGGTCTTGTCGCCGGAAATTTTGCCTAAGCGGTCGAGTTTTTGCGCGGCGTCTTTCAAGAACATGTCGATCAGGCGGCGCAGGGCTTGGTCGTTCGAGTCCGCGCGGAATTCTTCGATCGCGGTTACGTCGACCGTCGGGGCGTTTGCGGGCTTCTTCTCTTCTTCGTGCTCGCTTTCCGTGAAGCCGCGGCCGTCGCGCAACGCGGCGCCGAGCGCTACGATCAAGTCGGCAGCGCGGAACGGTTTGCCGACATGCGCGTTCATGCCCGCGGCGCGGCACTTTTCGACGTCGCTGTCGAACGAGTTCGCGGTCAAGGCGATGATCGGCGTCTTCGATTCCGGTCCCGGGAACGCGCGGATGGTGCGCGTTGCTTCAATCCCGTCCATTTCGGGCATGTGCACGTCCATCAGAATGACGTCGTAACGTGAGCTGCGCACCGCCTCGACGGCTTCGAGTCCGTTGCCGGCGGTATCGGGCTTGATGCCGTATTTGGCGAGCACCGACCGCGCGACGAGGAGGTTGGTGGCGTTGTCTTCGACCAACAGTAGGCGCAGCGGACGTTCCAGGCCCGCAATTTGGGCGAGCGCTACTTCGAGTTTTTCCGGCTTCGCGCCTGTCTTGGCGGCGGCGGCTTCGGCCTTGGTCGCTTCAACCAAGGGGAGTTCGAACCAGAACGTCGAGCCTTTACCCAACGTGCTTTCAACGCCGATGCGTCCGCTCATCCGCTCGATCAGCTTCTTCGAGATCGCAAGGCCGAGGCCCGAGCCGCCGAACTGGCGGGAGATCGAGGAGTTCGCCTGACTGAATTTCTGGAACAGACGCGGGAGCTGGTCGGCGGCGATGCCGATGCCGGAGTCGGCGACCGCGATCCGAAGCAACCGGCGTCCGGCCGCGTCGGTTACGACGGTTGCGCTCGTGCGCACCGTGCCGCGGTCGGTGAACTTGACGGCGTTGCCGAGCACATTCACGACCACCTGGCGCAGACGGCCTGCATCAGCGCGCAGGTAGGCCGGCACGTCCGGCGAGATAGCGATGGAAAGATCCAGCGCCTTTGTGCGCGCACGAGGGCCGACGATCTCCGTCGCATAGTTCAGCAAAGCGCGAATGTCGAAGGCCACGGTTTCGAGTTCGACGGCCTTGGCTTCGAGTTTTGAAAAGTCGAGGACGTCGTTGATGATGCGCAGCAGGCTCTCGCCGGATTCGCGGATCGTGGTCGCGCTGCGGCGCTGTTCGGCGGTCAAGTTTGTTTCCAGAAGGACGCCCGCCATGCCCAGAACGCCATTCATCGGCGTTCTGATCTCATGGCTCATCATCGCCAAGAATTCGGACTTCGCGTTGTTGGCGGCCTCAGACGCATCGCGGGCGCGCGTTAGGATTTGGCGCGCGGTCTCCTGACGATAGACCGAGAGAACACCGGCGATGATCGTGAACAGGAAGACGGGTATTTGCTCCAGCAGCGGCGTCAGCGCGTCGGCCGATCCGCCACCCCACAAAAACGCCGCCGTCGCCAGCAGCGCACCGGCAGAGAGCAACGAGATCAGGCTTGCGAACTCGACCACCATCGCCAGCAAGATAAAGCCGCAGAGCCAGGTCACGAGCCAGACCGGCGAGCCGCCATTCATCAGCAACATGTATGTGAAGAAGAACGGCAGGCAGTAGGTAATCGTCGTATACCAGAGCACGGGACCGAGCGACTTGCGGTACGCCTGCGGCCACAAGCTCATCGTGCAGACGGCGGCGCACAGGACGCTGCCCGCCAAACGCAGCGCCGCGCTCTCGTACTGCTGCGGGAAGCCGAATTGCCAAATCACGTAGTAGAGCGGCATGCCGAAGACGCCGCAGAGCGCGATCGGGAATATGATGCCCTCGCACGCTTGATACGAATTGAGCAGGGAGGTGCGCAGCGCGGACAGCCAGCTGTCCATGCCCGTGCGATCTTCGGTTGCTGTCTCGTTGTTCATGCGCGACACGTTGGTGGACGACGCCCTGCCCCAAAAAGCGATCCTGTCCAGGCTAACAGGCGTGTCATTAAATTGATGCTAAAGCGCCCGGTTTGCGGGCAGCTTCAGCCGCGTTGGTAAATGAGCGGTTAGCTATAGAAAGTGCAGAAGGCGGACGGTGAGGAACGAGTCGTCGCGTACTTGCTCAAGCACGGTGTCACCGTCACCCGCACGCAGGATCAGCGCGCCCTGCACGTCCAGCCGGAAGGCATCGCCGAGGCGGGTGGAGGCTTCAATCTTGGCGTAGACCGAGCCCTTGTCGAGGTCGACGAGCGCGCCGATCAGTCCGGAGCTGTCGCTCGTGTCGTTGAGCGCGAACCTTGTGCCGAAGAAGAAGTCCTTGTCGTAGATCGTGGGCGGTGCGGAGGGCGGGCGATCGTCCCAGGTGAACTCCAACACCAGACCGACATCGCAGTTGGTGCCTGCGACCTGCGAGAGGGTGTGCTCGACGCCGGCGACCACGGCGGTGAAGCGGCGCGCGCCGGGGCCTTGATGACCATCGCGGCTGATCGCTTCAAGCTTCAATAGCGTCGCCTCCAGCGTCGCTTGGACGTCGAGGCCAACTTGGTCGATGACGTCGTAGACGGGGACGACCGTCGCGCCGGCGAGCTCAAAGCGCGGCTCTCGGCTGGTGCCGTTGAAATAGGTCAGGCCGATGTCGAAGTCGTCGATCCGGGCCTTCAAGCGCCCTGCCACATCCAGGCGATGCGTACGCGCACTGGACTCGTACTCGGCGTTGCCGGTGTCGACCGGTAGCGTCATGCGCAACCGGCCTGTGATTCCTGGGAAGGTGCGCGGGCGGAACAGCGGCAGCACGACGACGGTTGCTTCGACATCGTCGTACTGGCCGCGGAGCATTGCCATCGGCTGACCCAATTTCTCGTCGCCTTCGGGCTCTTCGACCAGGTCCGACTGATTGACGATATCGACGATGTGGCGGGATTCGGTGACGCCCCAATAGACTTTGCTGACGCCAAGTCGAAGGTCGACATTTTGGCCGTAGACATTCACCGCTGCTTCGCGCAGGTCCGCGTGGGTGCGTTTGCGGTCGGTATCGTCGTAGCGCAGGAACGGTGCGACATCGATCACGACGCTCTTGTCGTTCGAGGTCCAGGATGCGTTGGCGGCGGCGGTCAAAGAGCCAAGCAGCGGCGCGCGATCTTGGCCGGCGTAGGAGGGCCGCATCGCGAACGCGCGCACTTCGGCGCCGATCATGCCGCGCATAACGAACGTGCCATCCGCCTCCGGCTCTGCCGCTTGGGCGGCCGTCGCACTCACAGCCGCGAAGAGGACCGGGAGTAAATTGAATGTTCCCCGGTCGCCACGCATGGGCTCGGCTGCTTCCTACCTAAGACGCTCCATCGACTGTTCAGTAAAGTCGACTTCGGTTAATCCCGTCCTAAACTTGAGATCGGTGACGCTCAATTTCGTCGAGCGACGGCTTTGGTGATTGATCATCAAGAGCTCGTACGGGCGCCAGAAGCGGTCATTGTGCTTGCGGTAGTTCGCAAGCGTTAACGTCTTCAGCAGGCGGTCTTCGCGGTTGTAGAACTCGATCTTGCGGAAGAGAAACTCGGTCGCGTCGATCCATGCGATCTGGCGCTTGTACCCGGACTCCTCATAGAGCGGCACGCGCTCGACGACGTAGCACTGCAACGCCGCATCGGGCGCAGGGCACGGCTCGTCTCGCAGCCAGCGGTAGTCGTATTTTCCTAGTTCCTGGGCGGTCAGATCCTCGTAGGCGAACTCGCTGCCGAGGAAAGGGCCCGACTTGTTCGACGACGAGATGCGCTTCACGCGGGCGATGCTGGGGATGTAGATCCATTGGTCGTCCGCGGTCAGGATCTGTGTGTGGGTGAGCAGGACCGTGCCCTGCACATCCTTAGGCGTTTCGAAGAAAATGAGCGACTTATCACCGACCTTGTCGCTGGCGCCTTCCGAGACGTTCATGCGCAGAGTGCGTTCGTTGGCATCGCCGCTTTCGCTCATCAGGCGCATCGTCATGCGCGATTGCGTGTCTGCGAAGCCGGCGTCGCGGTGGATCGATTCAGCGGTGATTTCCCGGCCCTTGGCTTTTGGGTCGGCGGAGAATTGCGGCGGGGCCGCTCCGCTTGACGTCGCGCTCGATGCGGCGATCAAGGCTGACAACATGACTACGCGAAAATTCATTGCGATGTCTCCAACTCACGAACCGGCTACGGGTACGAATGTTTTAGGGATGAACGGCTCCGACCTCGGCGTCGGCTGCGGTGCCGATTCGGCCAACATGAGGCCCTTCGGCCAGGGCGCGATGGCCCGTTCCAGAGCAATGACCCTGCAGGCCGCGATCACGCGATCAAGGTCGCGCTCGTCGAGGCGCGCATTGACCGAGAGGCGCACGATGCCGTGTTTCTTGGGCGTCGCAGGCGAACAGAACACGGCGCCGAACACCTCATGCTCCTCAAGCGCGTTGCGCAGCGCGCGTGTCTGTTCGTCGGTGCCGGAATGCAAGGCAACGATTTGCGAGGCGCTTTGGTCCACCGCAAAGCCAAGCTTCAGCAAGCCTTGGCGCAGATACGCCATATTCCGCCAGAGCTTTTGGCGGCGCCAGTCTTCCAAGCGGATGACGTCCAGCGTGGCGATGAGGCCCGCGACCTCGTTCTGCAGCACGGCCGACGAGAAGATCGCAGGGCGTGCCTCATAGGGGAAGTAGGTCATCACGCGCGCCGGGCCTGCTACCATGCCGGCCCGTGTCGCGAACGCCTTCGAGAGACTGAACGTGCGATATTGTACGTTCTCGGTCAGACCCAACGCGTGCACGAGGCCCTCGCCATGCCGGCCATAAACGCCGACCGCGTGCGACTCGTCGGCCGCGAGGATGCAGCCCGTGCGTTCGCTTAACGCCGCGATTTCGGCCAGAGGACAGATCGTGCCGTATGCCGAATAGACGGTGTCGACGAGGATCAGACCCGGGCCGTAGCGCTTGATCAGACGTTCCAAGTGTTCGGGATTGTTGTGACGGAAGGCATGGGCGGTTGCCCCCGCCATGCGTGCACCTTCCCAGAGCGAGGCGTGCGCGAACTGGTCCGGATAGACCGGCGTGCGGTGATCGACCAGCGCTTGGACGAGACCCGTATTTGCGCTCCAGCCCGATTGGCAAAGCACCGTGGCTTCCGCGCTCAAGTACGACGCCATCTGCGTTTCGAAGCGGCGCTGCAGGCTGGTCTCGTTTAGGAAGACCGCCGACATGAACACCTCTTCGGATTGGCTCTCCAGGCGCTCAACTTGCGCCTGCACGATTTTGGGGTGACCGCCGAGGCCCAGATAATCGTTGCTCCACAACTGCACCGACGAGGGACCCGGCACGCGACCGGCAATCAGGTGGCCGTCGCGCATGCGATCGAAGTAGGCGTCGACGCGGGCGCTGAGTGCCGGATGTTCGCTGACGCCCGTTGAGCGCCGTTCGCGCTGCCAAGAGAACAGGCCGAGGTTGCGATCGCACACGAGTAACAGCGGCGCGAGGATGAAGAAGTCGGCGAGCATCGCGAAGCAGAATGTGATGACGGTTAGCAGTCCCAAGGTGCTGTTGACGCCGAAGCTTGAGAAAGCCAAGACCGCGAAGCCGAAACACATCACGGTCATCGTGAAGAGCATCGCCTTGCCGGTTGCCGTGAAGGCATATTCGACGGCCTGGTCGGGCAGCATGCCTAAGATGCGGCGCGCGCGCGCGTATTTGGATACGTAGTGGATCGTGTCGTCGACGACGACCCCGAACGTCATTGCAGCCACGATCGAAACCGCGACGTTCATCTCGGCGACAAGGTGACCCCAAAGACCCAGCGCCATCACGGCGGGCACGAAGTCGCCGACCATCGAAACCAGGCTGAGTTGGATGCTTCGAAGTCCAAGCACCAGAATCAGCGAAACGATGAGCACGGCCAGGCTGGTGCCGCCGATCATCATTTGAATATTGCGCGACGACAGATGCGCGAACATCAGCGACAGACCGGTGCCTTTCGCCGCCATTCCTTTGCCGCCTTGCGTTTTCAGCCAATTTTCGAAGCGCTCGGCGAGCGGGAGCAACTCGTCGGACGGCAAGTTTTTGCCGTGCTTAGCGACGACCACCGTCACACGCGAGGCGGATCGCGATACGGTTATGCGATCGGTCATACTCAAGCCCTGGGGCAGCGACATTTCGTAGAGCAAGAGGTATTGCGCGGTTTGGCTGCGATCATCGGGAATGCGGTCGAACGCGCGGTCGTCGCCGTTGACGTTGCGGTTCACGCGCTTGACGATGTCGCTGATCGAGATGACGTTCAGAACCTCGGGTTGCGCGCGCAACCAAGTGCTGAACTCGTCCAGTTTCGCTAGATATTCTGGGCTCTCAATACCGCCGGCGGCGGTCGCCGGCACCGAAAATTCGAGAACATCGAAGCCCGTCAACTTTTTCAGGACGGCGTCGGAATCGCGGCGGAATTGGAAACTCTGATCGAAGTACTCGATCCAGTTCTCCGACTGGCGCATTTGGAAGATGCCGGCGGCGAGCACAACCACAAGCGCTGCCATCGCCCCCAGGATCACACCGGGCTTGGCGTTGACCGTTCCTGCGACCCGCTTCAAGGCTTCATGCGTGTAGCTTTTTTTCGGGTCGATAGGCACGGAGAAAATCTGCAGCAGTGCCGGCGTCAGACTGAACGTGAGCAGAAATGCGGCGGCGACACCGATGGCGGAGATATTGCCCAGATCGTGGAACGGCGGCGCGTCCGACGAGTTCATGCTCAGGAAGCCGATCGCCGTAGTCAAGCTGGTCAGAAAAATCGCGAACGCGTTGGATTCGACGGCCGAGAGCGTCGACACCCGATTGGAGGCGCCGAGGCGGCAACCGTCGACGTATTCGGAAATGATGTGAACGCTGTAGGCGAGCGCCACGGTCAGCACGATGAAGGGTGCGGGCGCCGACCCCGCGCTCATAACGATGCCAGCGGCGCTTGCGGCGCCCATAGCAAACAGCATGGAAAGGCCGGCGACCGTGAGCGCGATGCCGGTCGCGATCCATGACCTAAGTAAAAGTAAAAGGACGAGCCCCATGACCACAAGCATGATCGGCACGAGGAACATCATGTCCCGAGACTGGGCTTCACCGAAGGCCTGCATCACCATGACGTTGCCGGTGAAGTACAGGCGGACGTCGGGGTGCTTCGACAGGAAGCGGGCTTGGAGCGCCGACAAGTAGTTCGAAATTTCACGAACGCTGGCGGGATCGTCGCGCGGGAATTGGAAGTTTGCGCGGGCGCCGGCGACCTTGCCGTTGGCGGAGATCAGCAAGCCCTTCAGCAACGGTTCGGAAAGCGCGGTCCAGCGGACCCTCGCAATCTCAGCCGGTGTAAAGGTGAAGTCGCGCGGCACCAGATCGCGGATGACGAT
The DNA here is from genome assembly GCA_031413635.1 of Alphaproteobacteria bacterium. GTDB lineage: Bacteria > Pseudomonadota > Alphaproteobacteria > Micropepsales > Micropepsaceae > SZUA-430. Next base: position 8,332 of record JANOFM010000150.1, read on the forward strand.
GTCGTTGTCTTTGCCGGTCGAGTGTTGAAAATTGGAGAGCGAATCCACGCGGATTGCGAATGGGGCTTTCCAGAGTTCGTTCGTGAGCTCGACAACTGCGGCGAGGCCGGCCGGCGTGAAGACGCCGCCGTTCGTCGGCTCTATGGCGACGAGGACGTCGTTGTTTTGCGAGTAATCGCGCTCCAACGAATTCAGGAGCATGAGCTCCGGATTCTCCGGGCCGAAGAACACGCGGTTGTCCATGGTGGAGCGCAAATCCACCGCGGCCCATCCGGCGAGTGCGGCCATGAACGCGTAGAAGCCCACCACCCACCAACGGAAGTTGTAGATGAGCGCGCAGTAATCGTACAGCAATGTGCTGTGCGGTTCCTTGGCGGCCGCGGGTTTCCAGGTTGCCATTCTTATTTGTCCCGGTTCAGCCAGCGATCGGCCGCGCGGCGCAGGTCGTGGCCCACACTGCGCAGCGAGGCCACGGCGTTGTCGATGTTTCGGTCGCGCAGGTCGCTCGACGGCGGCGCTGCTTTGCCACCGGCCAAGAGTCCCTTGGGCCATGGTGTGATGGCGCGATCGTCGGCGATCGCCTTGCAGGCGGCGATGACGCGATCGAGGTCGCCGTCGCGCAACCGCGCGTTGACCGACAGGCGGACGATGCCGTGATGTTTCGGCGTTGCCGGCGCGCAGAACACGGCGCCGAAGACGTCGCGTTCTTCCAGCGCGTTACGCAACGCGCGGGTTTGTTCGTCGGTCCCGGCATGAAGCGCAATGATCTGTGACGTGCTTTGATCGACAGCGTAGCCGAGGTGGCGCAGACTCCTACGCAGATAGCGCGTGTTGTACCAAAGCTGCTGACGGCGCCAGTCTTCTTCCTGGATCACCTTCAGCGCCGCGGCGAGACCCGCGACTTCGTGCTGAAGCACCGCCGAGGAAAAGATCGCTGGGCGCGCTTCGTAAGGGAAATAGGTCATCACGCGCGTCGGGCCCGCGACCATGCCGGCCCGCGTCGCGAACGCCTTTGACAGGCTGAACGTGCGGTACTGCACCTTCTCGGTCAGGCCCAATGTGTGTACGAGGCCCTCGCCGTGAGGGCCGTAGACACCGATGGCGTGCGATTCATCGACGGTTAGAATGCAGCCGTTGCGCTCGCTCAAGGCCGCGATCGCCGCGAGCGGACAGATCGTGCCGTAGGCCGAATAGACCGCATCGACGAGGATCAAGCCCGGGCCGTGGCGCTTGATCAGGCGCTCCAGGTGTTCCGGCTTGTTGTGGCGAAAGGCGTGCGCCGGCGCGCCGGCCATTCGTGCGCCTTCCCAGAGCGAGGCATGCGCGAACTGATCCAAATAGACCGGCGTGCGGTAGTCGACCAAGGCTTGGACGAGCCCGGTGTTCGCGCTCCAACCGGATTGGCAGAGCACAGCTGCTTGCGCACCGAGATACGAAGCCATCTGCGTTTCGAAGCGGCGTTGAAGGCTGGTCTCGTTCAAGAACACCGCCGACATGAAGACGCCTTCGGATTGGTCTTCGAGCAGTTCAACCTGCGCCTTGACGATGTCGGGGTGGCCGCCGAGGCCCAGATAATCGTTGCTCCACAACTGCAACGACGACGCGCCGGGCACGCGGCCCGCGATCAGGTGGCCGTCGCGCATGCGATCGAAATAGGCGTCGACCCGGGCGCTGAGCGCCGGATGTTCCCCACGGCCCAAAGCGTGGCCGTCGGCATCTTGTGTTTTCGCCAGCGGCATCGGCGCGCTCATTTCAGGGTTACTGCTTCCGCCAGCACCTCGCCGCGCGCCGCCAAGGCGGCGTCGAGGGCGGTTCTGAGTTGCGAGGGTTTGAAGGGCTTGCGAAGTGTCTGGTCGGCGCCGAATTTGCTGGCGAGGTCAAGGACATCGACCTGCGGCGCGCGCCGTAGGCCGCCGGACACAGCAACGATCGCGATGCCGGGACGTTCGCGGCGAATGTGACGGATGGTCTCCAGGCCCTCTTGATTGGGCATCACGAGGTCACAGATGACGGCGTCGAACGGCTGGGCGGCGAAGACCTTCGTGCCGGCCAGCCCGTCGAGCGCGAACGCGACGTGATGGCCGCGCTCCTCAAGGGCATGGACCATCACATCGACGAAAACTTCGTCGTCATCAATCACAAGAATGCGGGCCACTTCCCACCCCTCGACAGCCACGAGCCGGTGCGAAAGTTTCACATTCACGTTGAGTTCGCGTTAAATCCCAGAAAACACAGGCTTTCAGGCCAAGGCTATCGGGTGCGACCGCCGCAGACGCGATAAATTATGCGCATTCTGTTGGCACATTAGACACAGGGCCTATGTGCCCTCGCAAGCAATCCCTAACCACAGTCGGATAGCCACTCGCGTCAGTTCGGGAACCGCGCCTGGGACACACCGAGACTTGAGCCTCTAGCTTATGCTGCTGTCATGATAACCGGCAAATTCTGGCTGGTCCCGCCAGGGGGGTGACTGTCTGCTTTGCGGCGAATTTCCGCCGGACGGCACCGTAGACAGAACGACTTGTTTGAGAAATCCAGACGCTCGGCAAGACAGCGGTTGGTATCATTCCTTCAACGCGCGCTCCAGATGCGCCACGATCTTCGGCCACGCGTCAAGGCGAGCGGCGGCGTTGCCGCCGTCGGTGCCGCCCAAGGAATCCAAGCGGTCGTAATTCGAGTTCGATTTGGGCACAGGCAGTCCCATCACCGCGTGACCGGCATTGTCGTGGGCGAGCACGGTGACGGCGGGGCCGCCCATCGCACTGGCGCGCGCTTTGACTTGATCGGCCATCGGGCACGACGGCCAGAGCGTGTCGGTCTTGCCGCAAACAAACAGCGCGGCGGCGCCGTCGCGGAGCACTTGTTCGCCAACGGCCTATGCCTACCCTCAGGCTCCGCCATGACCGACGCCGTCCGCGTGTCGGAAATTATCGCACGCGCCGTACGCGCGCGCTAAAACAACTCGCCCTTCGCTCACGCAACTGACAAGAGAAGCCAAAGTCCAGAGTACATGAAGACGGCGAAAATACTGTTGTAGATTGGCGCCACCGCCGAACAAAGGCTGAATTGACCGGGAATTGGGGCGCCGCGGGCTGGATCCTCGCTTGCGGCCGACCTTCACATTGTCCACGCTGGCCCACCGCAATTGAAAAGCCGTCGCACACGACGGCGTCCGGGGGGAAAATGCGGAGCGTCGTGGGGGCGCGCGGGGCACTTTGGGGTCTTGCGATTTTTCTTTCATCCGTTGCGGCCTTAGGGTCCAACTTCGGCGCTGAAGCGCAGCAGGTCGGACGCGCGACCAACTTGCGCACCGTCGCCATGCAGACGCCGCCGAACAACCGCAGCGTGGAGGTTCTTCGCTTCGCGCCGATTTTCCGCGGCGCGCTTTTGGCGACCAGTCCGCGCGGCGCGCTCGAAGTCACTTTCTCCGAC
>JANOFM010000151.1:0-6992 GCA_031413635.1 Alphaproteobacteria bacterium
GCTTCGACGGTCGAGCGTATCACCCAGCGCATCATCCAGGTTGATTTCGCCGCCAAGCCCGCCGTGCTCGCGCAGCTTCTGAAGCAGGAGCCGGTCGATCGCGCCCTGATCTTTACCCGTACCAAGCATGGCGCGGACAAGGTCGTGCGAGCACTCTCGGCCGCGGGCATCGTCTCTTCGGCGATCCACGGCAACAAGAGCCAAAGCCAACGCGTGTCGACGCTGAATGCGTTCCGCGCCGGCCGCACCCGCGTTCTGATCGCAACCGACATCGCCGCCCGCGGCATCGACGTCGACGGCATCACCCACGTCATCAACTTCGACCTGCCGCACGTGGCCGAGGCTTACGTCCACCGCATCGGCCGCACAGCGCGCGCCGGAGCCGAGGGCATCGCCATCGCCTTCTGCGATCGCGAGGAACGCGGACTGCTGCGCGACATCGAAAGACTGACGCGCCAGCAAATCCCCTCCAGCGAATGGAAAGCCCGCCCGCCGCAACCCGGCGAGTTGGTCGAACAAATGGAACGCCCGCGCCCGGAGCGCCGCCCCGAACACAATCGAGACGAACCGCGCCGCGACCAACGTGCTCACGCCCCTCGTCGCGACGACCGTCCACGCGGCCCGCGCAACGACGACCGGCGTCCCGCGCAGCCGCACGCCGCCAAACCACATGCTGAACGCGCGGCCCACGCCCCGCGTCCGCACGGCGATCACGCGCCGCGCCCACACAGCGCAAAGCCGCACGCCGAACGCGCCGCACACGCGCCACGACCGCATGGCGATCACGCGCCACGTCCGCACGGCGCAAAACCCCACGGCAAACCGCATGGCGCCAAGCCGCACAGCGCAAAACCTCACGGCGAACGCCCCGCACACGCAGCCGACGGCCCGCGCCCGTTCAACAAGGGCCCGAAGCCGCACCGCAAAGGTCCCAAGCCCCCACACGCGGGCCAAGCGCCAATGCGCGACGGCGGCGGCAACGCCCTCCCGCGCTTCCTGCAGCGCAGCGCACCGCGCAGCTAAAGACCATTACCTGACGCGTTATTGCGGGGCCCACCGGCCCCGCAATAACCTTCGGCCTTCTCCCCGCGTGAGAGGCACTTCCTGAGCGACATCATCGTCAACACCCGCACCGGCACGCGCGGCACCCGTGCCGATTGGGTGGCGGCCTTCGTCGATCTGTGGTCGGCGCCCGCGCAAAACGTCGAACGGTTCACCGATTTGCTCGACCCTCAAATCCGTCTCGTCGCGCCTGGCGTTCCCACGACCATCGGTCACGAAGGCGCGACGAAGTCGTTCAAACGCCTCTTCAAAGCCCTGCCCGACATGCGCGGCGACGTGACCGGCTGGAGCGCCACCGGCGACACGCTTTTCATCGAAATGACCTTCACCGCCACCATCGGCCGGCGCCGCCTCGCCTGGGCCAACGTCGACCGCATAATATTCAAAGGCGGCACGGCGGTCGAACGCGCCGCCTATTTCGACCCGACGCCGGTGCGCCTCGCCTTCCTCACCAGCCCGCGCGGCTGGCACCAGTTCGCCACTATTTTGTGGGGTCGGGTATAGACCGATGCGCGTACGCTGCAACGATGTCGACCTTTGGGTCGAGCGTCATGGCGAAGGGCCGCCGATCCTGTTGCTCCACGGCTATCCGCAGCACAGCGGCATCTGGGAAGCGCAGATCGAAACACTCAAACGCACGCACAGCATCTTCGTCCCCGACCTGCCCGGCTGGGGCCGCTCTCCGGCGCCGGCACATCTGCGCTACGATTACGACACAGAGCTTGCGCGCCTCAAAGCGCTGACCGATGCATTGAGCCTCGAACGCTTCACGCTCGTCGGACACGACTATGGTGGGTACCTGGGGCTCGGGTACGCTATCCGTTGGAGCGAGCGCGTCAACGGTTTGGCCATCTTGAACTCGCGCGCGCACGGCGTCTTCGCGCCAAACTTTTACGCGCTGCAAGATTGCCTGGCCCGGCTCACCCGTCCGCCTTTGCTGCGCTATCTCGTCGCCGCGTTGCCGTTGCAAGGCATCTTTCGCCTCAGCCTCATGCGCTTTGCGCGCGCCGGGCAGATGCGCCCCGGCAAGGTGGCCGGATACGCGGCTCATCTCGCCAACTACGCCGCGCGGCTTCAGTTGGCGAAATTCTGGGCTGACTACGATGTCCGCCCCCGCGCCGTCTTGGTCGATGGTGTTCCGCGCTTGCGCTGTCCGATCAGCTTGATTTGGGGCCGCGACGATCCTTTCAGCCCGCTCTCGATCGCCGAGGACTTCGCGCGCCGCGCCCCTCACGCAGTATTGACGATCATCGAAAACACTGGCCACTTCGTCGTCGATCAACGCCCCGACGAAGTGTCGGACGCCCTTCTCGCCCTTCTGGGCACCGTCGGCACCGCACCTCGATCTTCTGACGACCTCGCGCGTTGAGCAGCCATCGCCTATGATCGCACTCGATGATCGAAGGAACACCCATGCGCGAAAACAAGCTCCGCACCCTCTGGGCAAGCGGCAAGGCGGCGACGAATGTCTGGGCGCACATTCCGGCATCCTACGCGACGGAGCTGATCGCCCATCAAGGCTGGGACTCGATCACCGTCGATACTCAGCATGGCGCCATCGGCTACACCGAGATGCTCGCGATGCTCACCGCGATCGCGACCACGCCCACCATCCCCCTCGTGCGCGTCTCGTGGAACGACCCGGGCGAGATCATGCGCGCGGCCGACGCCGGCGCCATGGGCGTGATCTGCCCGACCGTCAACACGCGCGATGAATGCGAACGCTTCGTCGGCGCATTGCGCTATGCCCCACTTGGGTTTCGCAGCCTCGGCCCCAACCGCGCGCGCTTTCTCGGCGACGATTACGCCGCGAAGGCCAACGACACGATCCTGGCTATCGCGCAAATCGAAACCGCATCGGGCCTCGAACATGTCGAGGCGATCGCGACCGTCAAGGGGCTCGACATGCTCTATATCGGTCCTTCGGATTTGGGATTGTCGCTTGGCCGCGAGGGACGCATGGATCAAACCGATCCGGTCGTCGTCAAGGCGATCGACAAAATCCTGCACACGGCGAAAAACGCCGGGCTGCGCGCCGGACTCTATTGCACCTCGCCCGATTATTCGAAGGCGATGTTCGCCAAGGGCTTCGATCTCGTCACTGTTTTGTCCGACACCGCCCTCATAGGCGCGGGCGCATCCTTCCGCAAGCAGTTCGGTTGAACATCGTTCAATTTTTCGAACGCACGCCTCGCCCGTAATGCCACACAAGGTCCCCATCTCGTCGGCGTGTCGTTGACACTCAAGAGAGCGGGATTCAGCATGGCCGTGTGAATGCAGGACCGATTCCCGAACTGTTGAGCATTGTGTTGCTGGCGTGGCTCGCGGGCCTGGCGCTGGTAATTGCGTTCGAAATGTTCAACGGCGCGATTCAGATGAACGGACTCTTCTCGACCGACGTCGACAACGACGGCATCGCCGACGAGTTCCACCCCGAGCGGGTGCAATTGATTCTGATCTCACTGTTCGGGCTTGGCGGTTACGCGCTCATGGCGATGGATGCGGCGCTTGCGTCGAAGGCCGCGTTGATCGTGCTTCCGGACGTGCCGGAGGAACTAGTCATGCTGCTGGGCGCCAGCAACTCGATGTACTTGACGGGCAAATTCGGCCGGACGTTAAAGCGGGGATAGCACAATGTTTCCATTCGATTTGGCAATGCTGGTGGCCATCGTTCTATCGATCATCCTGCTCGGCTTCGGCGCGGTGATCTTAGGCATGATCTTGACCGGGCAGATCGATCTCTCGGACATCCTGGTCGAATCCGGCGAGAACGGCAGCAAGAAGGCGAGCCTCTCGCGCCTGCAATTCTTGATGTTCTCCTTCGTCATCGCCGGGCTCTATCTTGTGATTTGCGTCGAGAGCGGCACCTTCGTTGACGTGCCGCCGGGCGTGCTCATCCTGCTCGGAATTTCGGGCGGCAGCTACGTCATGTCGAAAAGCATGGGCAAGCCCTCGAACAAACAACCGGCGGCAACCCCTCAACCCCGCCAAGCGAACGGCCAAGCACGCCAAAAGCCGCCGCTTCACGCCAACGACGAACACCACGCCGCCGCCGCGCAATAGCGTGCACGTTCGCGCCAACATCGACAAAGCGTTGCCCTTCTCCCTCAAGGGAAGAAGGGCAACGCTCTTCTCGTGTCTTGCGTTCGCAGCCGCGCTGGCGACGCCATTGCCGTCGTCCGCCGATTTCGAAGCCTGTCGCGCCACCTATGCCGAAGTCGGCCTGCCCAAACGCCTCGGCGAGTCCGACATCGGCGAAACGCAAGACCGCTGCTTCAAGGGTTTCGCGCTGCTCCACAACGCCCGCACCAAGACGCCCGACTGGGTGATCGAAAGTCTGACCATCGATTCCTTCCGCGGCCAAGCCACACGCTCGAAATCCGCCTTCGCCGCCGACACGGTGATCGCCGAAGGTCAACGCGCCGAATTGAAGGATTATGAATCGCTCTACCAAGGCCAATCGTTCGACCGCGGTCATCAAGCCCCCGCCGCCAACATCAAATCCGCCCAAGACGCAATGAACGAAACCTTCGTGCTCTCCAACATGGCGCCGCAGGTCGGCATCGGCTTCAACCGCCACGCCTGGGCCTATTTGGAAAAAGCCATTCGCGGCTGGATCGTCTGCGGCGGACGCGAGCATCTCTACGTGATGACGGGCCCGATCTACTCCGGCAACCTCAACAAGGTGCTGGGTCCCAACAAGGTCGCCATCCCCGACGCCTTCTACAAAATCGTCCACGATCCCGTGCGCGGCCGCGCCATCGCCTTCGTACTCGAAAACAAACGCCACACCGGCCGCGCACTCGATCCGTTCCTGACCTCGATCGCCAAGGTCGAAGAAATGACCGGCATCGACTTCCTGCCCAACCTGACCGAACGCCAACAGAACGTGCTGGAATCCCACGTCGCGCCGATGTGGGCCTACGACCGCGGCTGCGACATGCGGGAATAGCGCCGCCCCAATCGTCCGCTATAATCTTCGGCGATCGAAAAAGCCGGAGCCGCAATGTCCGAACCCGTTATCCTCGTCGAAAAACACGGCGAAACTGCCGTCGTCACCTTGAACCGCCCGCAGGCGATGAACGCGCTGTCGCGCGAACTTCGCGCCGCCATCGCCGAAACGTTCGACGCTCTGGAGGCCGACCCCGGCATACGCGTGGCGATCCTCACCGGCGCCGGCAAAGCGTTTTGCGCCGGCCTCGACTTGAAGGAACTGGGCCAGGGCGCCGACACCGTGCAGGGCACGGTCACCACCCGCGATCCCGTCACCTCGATGGGACGCTTCTCCGGTCCCATCATCGGAGCTATCAACGGCGTCGCGATCACCGGCGGCTTTGAGATCGCGCTCGCCTGCGACGTGCTGATCTGTTCGAGCGAGGCGCGCTTTGCCGACACGCACGGCCGCGTCGGAATCTTGCCCGGCTGGGGCCTGTCGCAAAAACTCTCGCGCGCCATCGGCATCTACCGCGCCAAGGAACTCTCGCTCACCGGCAATTTCATGACGGCGAGCCAAGCCCACGATTGGGGTCTCGCAAACCGCGTCGTCGCACCGGATCAACTCATGCCTGCCTGCCGCAAGCTCGCCGGCGACATGCTCTCGCTCGTCCCCGAAGCTTTGAGCGGCTACAAGCGCCTGATCGACCAAGGCTACGGCGAAAACTTCGGCGACGCCCTCAAGACTGAACTGAAATTTTCCGGTGCCGCCAACCAGACTGTGCAATCATCGGAAATCGAATCCCGCAGAGAGGCAATACGCCAGCGCGGCCAAGCGCAGAAAAGCTGACCCGCCTATTTCGCAGCTGCCAATGCTTCGATCTCGGCCAATGTAAAGCGCGGCGTAATGTGCTGCGGGCAGTTCCAATCGAAGGCTTCGACTTCGATCAAGAAACCTCGTTCGACGCGCGCGCGATAGTCGGGAAGTTCGAGCTTTGCAAGTGTCGCCGGATCCTCCGCACCGATCAATTTTGCGCGTCCGAAAATCTTCAACCGCGCTTTGTTCGGATAATCCATGAAGAACAATGACACTCGATTGTCCGTCGTCACATTGCCGACGCTGACATATTGCCGGTTGCCGCGAAAATCGGCGAAGCCCAATGTCTTCTCATCAAGCACGCGAACGAAACCCGCAGGCCCGCCGCGATGCTGCACATAGGGCCACCCGGTCTCGCCGACGCTCCCCATGTAGAAACTCTCGCGCGCGCCGATGAACGTGGCTTCGCGAGGGCTGAGCGCGACATTCATCGCCTCCCCGCCTTCGCGCTGCGCATAGGCGCCGCGACTACCCATCTGCTCTTGGATCTGTTTCACCGTATCGGTGAATGCGATTTCGCCAAACCGGTGTCCCATAAGACTCTCCTCGCGTCGCCCAAAAAGTGACAGGCGCGCGCCGATTACAGACGCGCGCCTCAAATACCTAAGCCGCGTGCTTCAACTCGATCCTCGGAAAGTCGATCTCGATCTGCGTCGCCTTGCCGATTAGATTGGTGAAGATGTTGAGCGCGACATGCGCAATGATCTCCATGATCTCGCCGTCCGAGTGTCCGGCCACGCGCACCGCATCGAACTCGCCCTTCGTAACCTCGCCCATGTTCTTGACAAGCGCACGCGCAAACGCAAGCGCAGCCGCCGCCTTGGCGTCCGACGACGCGGCGTTGCGGTTCGCCAATATCTCAGCGTTGTCGAGACCGGCCTTGCGCCCAATCGCCGTGTGCGCCGACACGCAGTACTGACAGGCGTTCTGTTCCGCCACCGAAAGCGCAATGCGTTCGCGCGTCTTGGCGTCCAACGCACCGTTCTCCGCGATGTGATACAGGCCCAAGAACCCCTGCAGCGCGGCGGGCGATGTCGCCAGCGCGCGGATGAAATTCGGCGTCGCGCCGAGCTTGCTCTGCACCGCATCGAGCAATTGCTTGGCTTCGCCCGTGGCGGTC
>JANOFM010000152.1:0-5303 GCA_031413635.1 Alphaproteobacteria bacterium
CAAAGCCTGCCCAACGTGCGCATGCCGGCCATGCCGGCGCGCTGCCGCCCTTATCGCGAGGTCAAAGCCTCGGCCCCCGACACCATCGCCGCCCGCGCATCGCGCACCGACAGACCCTGATCGCGGCGCAAACGCCGCCACGCCTCGAAACTGAGAAGCAGATCCAAAGCCTCGAACCGCACCCGGTCGAGTTTTTCGGACAGCGCCTTGCGTAGCGCTTTACGTTGCGCCTCAACCAAAGCGCTCTGCTCGGTCGTCAAGAATTTCGAATCGTGGCGATGCGCATCGCCGGCGATCTTGAACGGCAGCAACCGTTCGAACACCACCGCCCGCCGTTCGATCAACTCGAACACCGAAGCGGACGGCTGCTCGATGATCGGACGGATCTCAGCCGTCATCCGTTCGGAGATTTCCCGGTAGAGACTGTCCATGTCCGAAAAGTGCCGGAACACGGTGCGCAATCCCACGCCCGCTTCGCCCGCCACCTGCTCGGCGCTCGGCGACACCGCGCCGCCCTCGACCAGCTTCAACAGCGCATCGACAATCCGCTTGCGATTGTCCGCCCCGCGAACCCGGCGCCCATCGACCTTCGCGTCCATCGTTTACCTCGAGATGAACGCATGAATGCGCTCGACAAGGTCCTCCGGCGCGTCTTCCTGAAGGAAGTGTCCGGCGTCTTTGATGATCGCGTGCGCTTGACCTTTGGCACCCGGCACACGTTCCTGGAACACGCGCTCGCCGCCCTTGGTCACCGCATCGGAATCGCCGAACAAGGTCAGCACCGGTTTCGCAAAGCGCGACAGAACCTCCCACGCTGCCTTGTTCTCGGCAACCGAGGCATGTTCCGGCGTCACCGGCACCAAAGCCGGAAAGCGCCGCGCTCCGGCTTTATAGGTTTCGTCGGGAAACGGCGCGACGTAAGCCGCCTTCACCGCATCGCTCAAACCCTTCTTCGTTCCCATCGCGACGATCTCGCCGATCGGAAGTTCCGGCACCGATTGGCTGAAGTTCAGCCACTGCTTGAAGCCTTCGGTCATTCCGGTGCCGACCGGCAAGCCCGTGTTCGCCACGACCACGCGCGCGAAGCGTTCGGGAAACGCCGCCACCAAGCGCAAGCCGATCAACCCGCCCCAATCCTGACAGAACAAAGTGATGGTCTTCAGATCCCGCGCCACCAGCCAATCGCTCATCCATGCCACGTGGCGCTCGAACGTGTAGTCGCTTTGCTCGCTCGGTTTGTCGGATTTGCCGAAGCCGATCAGATCGGGCGCCACCGCGCGGTGACCCTTGGCCACCAAACCCGCGATCATCTTGCGATAGAGGAACGACCACGATGGCTCGCCGTGCAGCATCAACACCGGCGCCGCATCGCGCGGACCTTCGTCGATGTAATGCAAGCGCATCTCGGTCCCGCCCGCGTCGCGGATCGTCGAATAATGCGGCGCGAAGGCATAGTCGGGCAAAGCCTGAAAACGGCTGTCGGGGGTGCGCAAAAGTTTCATGGCGGGGCCTCGTTCAAATAGTGGCATGATTAGTGCCACTATATATCAAGGCCGTCAAGGCAGAGAGAGAGGCGCCGCTGCCGGACCGCAAACGGCGCCTCTTCCAGCCGGTGAACGTCGAGGGGGACTAGCGGGCGTAAACCTGAACCACAGCGTGACGTCCGAAATGGCGGCCCAACGTCTCGTAAGCCATCGTCACGAACCTGATATCGCGGCGGCTTCCACGCAGGTCAATCGCCCGCGTGCATTGGCCGGGATACAAAACGTTCCGCACGCCGAGATCCTGATGGCCACCGTTGTGGAACACGACGTCCAAGTCGTACAAACGCACCGGTTTGCGATAAACGCACAGCTTGATCTGCCTGTAATGCGCATGTCCATATGCGCGGATCGTGTCGTGCTCGGCATGATTGCGCACGTCGCGCGTGCCGATCAACTGCCACGACTGACCGCCGTGATGGGGAATATGGGCCGAAGCGGGCGCGGCCAAACCAAGCGTCAAAAGCACGCCGGCGAGTAAGAGTTTGAGTTTCATTTGAGCCTCCTGTGTTCGTGCCCGCGCGGGATGCCGCGGACCAATCTCGATGCGCAGGAGTTTTGCAAAGCGAGCCTGAAGCGGGCCAAAACATGCCGTTCAGAAAGCGTTCATCGACCAACCATGTGACAAGCGCCACAGCGTTGCCGCACCCAAGGTCGTCATGGCCGGGCTTGACCCAAGGCTGTCCAGTTGAGGCTCACATCGCAACAAACTCGTCATCACCGGCCTTGAGCCGGTGACCCAGTCGGCGCGTGTCCACGCGCCGGAATGGCACTCTGCTTGTGTAAATGTCGGGTCTTATCGGCTCGCAGACGCGAGCCGGCTGGGTGGCCGGGTCAAGCCCGGCCATGACGCACTGGCAAACGGTCGCGCTGCACCGGACAGCGGTGAAGTGCCCGGCCAAGACGAAGACTGCGAGTTGCGCGTGTCCTTACTTCGATCAACTGGTATCATTGCGCCGCCTGCACCTTCGCGGCGCGTTCGGCCTTGTCGTGTGCGAGATAGCGTAAGATCGGCGACAACACGATCAAACCCGCACCCAGCGCCAGGCCCCACAAGCCGATCATCTCGAACACTTCCACATAGGTCGCCAAGGCCTTGGCCGGATCGAGCACTTGGCCGGCCACCGTTTCGGCGGCCGTCAGTTCCGCCACCATGCCGCCGACATATTGCGCCCAAGACGAGGCCAAGAACCACGTCGCCATGATCGTCGACACCACGGCGGCCGGAGCGAGTTTCGTCATCTGCGACAGGCCGACGGGCGAGATGCACAGCTCGCCGGTCGTGTGCAGCAAATAGGCCAAAACCAGGAAGATCAGCGGTACGCGGAACGCGTCGTCCGCGAACTGCGCGCCCCACACCAAAACGAAAAATCCGGCGCCGACCTGCAGAAGCGCCAAGCCGAACTTAAGCGCCGGGTTGGGATCGAGATCGAACCGCCCCAGATAGGCCCACAAGGCAGAGAAAGCCGGCGCCATCAGCAATATGAAGCCGGCGTTGAACGATTGGGTCTGCGCCGCCGTGATCGACATGGCGCCGACCGTCAACATGGTGTTGCGCTCGGTGAACTGATTGATCGACGATCCCGCCTGTTCGAACAAGGTCCAAAACACCACCGACGCAGCGATCAGGATCAACGCCAAGATCATGCGTTGCGCCTCCACGAAGGTGCACTGCGTCAGCATGAAAACGAGCAGATAGCTCAACACGACGAACGACCCGGCGGCCAGCATGTAGCCGACCCATGCGTTCTGTTGCACGATCAACCAGACGAGCCCGACGCCCGCAATGCCGCACAGATAGATGAACCATTCCCGATTGATCGGACCGATGAACGGCTGCTTGATCAGTTCGGGATCGGGCGGTTCGCCTTTGCCTTCCAGCAGCGGCTTGCCCAAGCCGAAGACGATGAAGCCCAAGGCCATGCCGACCCCGGCCGCGCCGAAGCCCGCCCACCAACCGATATTGGTGCCGAGCCAGCCGCAGGCGATCGCCGCCCAAAACGCGCCGAGATTGATGCCGTAATAATAAAGCGTGAACCCAGGATCGCGGCGCGGATCGCCTTGGCCGTACAGCTGGCCCACGATCGTCGAGATGTTCGCCTTCAAGAACCCGACGCCCATGATGATCAGCGCGAGTGCCAGAAAGAATATGTCGGTGTAGATCTGGTCGGCGCGCTTGACCGACAACTCGAAAGAGCCCTTGGGCAGGATCGACGGAATCGGCGCCCCCTCGGGCAGGCCCGCGATCTCAAGCCCGCCATCGGCCGAAGCGCCATAAGCATATTTCTTGCCGTCGACCATCAGGCCCACTTGGCGTGCTTCCATGCGGCCTTCGACGTCGAACACGTATTGCTGGCCTTGATAGGTCAGCACCTGTTGCGCCGCCGGGCCTTCGATGCCCATCGTAAAGTGACCCGCCACCAACAAGATGGCGCCGAACGCGATGGCCTTGCGCGTGCCGATGAATCGATCCGCCAAGAAGCCGCCGATCAACGGCAGCAAATAAACAAGCGACGTGTAGGCGCCGTATTGCCTGGCCGCGACCCCATCGTCGAACAGGAAATGCTGCGTCATGAAAAAGATCAAAAGGCCGCGCATGCCGTAATAGGAAAAGCGCTCCCACATCTCGGCGAAGAACAGAATGAACAGGCCCCGAGGATGGCGCGTCAGCTGCCACAACACGGGCACGGCGGTGGCGACGGTGACGACGATCCCGGCCAGAAAGACGATATCCATGCGAGTTCATTTCCCCGAAAAACAACAGATTCCATAAAGAAGACCATGCGCGCAGAGGTTTCACAAGCGCGCGCCGGCAACAGGGCAGGGCAGTGTGGCGCTTAGTCCCCGCGCGTCCTTAACGCCGCAAGATCGTTGCGCAGACTCACAGCCCGTGATTTCAGTTGTTTGCCACTAATGTGCAAACATTCGCGTCATGGCCGGCTCAAGCCCACGGCTGTCCGGTTGAGGCTCACATCGCAATAAAACTCGTCATCACCGGCCTTGAGCCGGTGACCCAGCCGGCGCGTGTCCACGCGACGCAATGGCGCTCTGCTTGAAGGAATGCTGTGTCTCGTCGTCTCGCGGACGCGAGACGGCTGGGTGGCCGGGTCAAGTGCCCGGCCATGACGAGAATTCTTTGCGTCTGGTCAATCCCAAAATCGGATTCCCGCGCATTCAGATGTCGAGCGGTGCTTGCTCGGATTGAAGGCCCGGCATAGCCTGCCCCATCTCGCAATTGCACAAAGATCCCCCCACATGCTCGGTCGCCTGAACCACGTCGCCATCGCCGTCCCCGACATCAAGGCGGCGTCGGAGGTCTATCGCGCGACGTTTGCCATGGGGGCGAAGGTCTCCAAGGCCGTGCCGCAACCCGACCACGGCGTCACCACCGTCTTCGTCGAACTCGACAACACCAAGATCGAACTGCTCGAACCCTTGGGCGACAAGTCGCCGATCGCGAACTTCCTGAAGAAAAACCCGTCCGGCGGCATCCACCACGTCTGCTACGAAGTCGACGACATCATGGCCGCGCGCGATCAGATGCTCGCCAAGGGCGCCACGATCACCGGCGACGGCCAGCCGAAGATCGGCGCGCACGGCAAGCCGGTGATCTTCATGCACCCGAAAGATTTCAACGGCACGCTCATCGAACTGGAACAGGTTTAAACCGCATGGGCATCGCGGGCTCGCTGATGGTGATCATCGTTTCCTGGTGGCTGGCGTTCTTCGCCCTGCTTCCCGTCGGCGTGCGCTCGCAGTTGG